>JBOGJO010000251.1:0-1193 GCA_050747885.1 Thermoanaerobaculia bacterium | reverse complement strand
GCTCACGGCCGTGAGCGCTTCACGCGCTAGTTCGTCAGGGGATCGACGACTTCGGAACGGTAGGGCTTCAGGAAGTCTGCCATTTCCTTCCACTCCGAGAGCCGGCTCGCGATCGCGCCGAACCGCTCCGGGAGCGATCCGGCCTCGAGGATTTTCTGAAGCGTGTCGGGCGGCCAGCGAAGGCGCAGCGCCAGCTCTCCGGACAGCCGCTCCGCGGAAAGGTTTTCGGCGGGGAGCGGTGGCAGGTCGAGCTGAGGCTGGAGCCCGGCGAAGAGCTCGCGAACTCCCGTGACGATCGTTTGCTCCTCGACGCCGGAGGGAAAAGGCTCCGTCGGAGCCACTTCGACCATTGCCGAGCGGTACGGGCCGGGCGTTTCTTCGCGCACGATTCGAAAACGAAAGCTGCCCTCGAGGATGATGTTGTAACGGCCGTCCTCGAGGAGCTCGGACTCGACGATCTTCCCGGCGCCCCCGAGCTCGTGGATCGCCGGGCGGCCCGGCTCGATCTCGGGATCCGCGGCCGAAATCATCGCCATCCCGATGAGGCGATCGGTCTCGAGCGCGTGCGCGACGAGCGCGCGGTAGCGCGGCTCGAACACGTGGAGCGGCAGCAGGGTGCCCGGAAAGAGCACGACGCCCGGCAGCGGGAAGAGGGGAATTGTTCTCATCCGTCGCTGCCGATCGCTTCCACCGGACACGAGTCCATCGCCTCCTGGCAGGCGGCCTCTTCCTCGGGATTCTCGGCCTGCTTGAACACGTAGGAATAGCCCTTGTCTTCTTCGCGGCGAAAATTCTCCGGCGCCGTCACGCGGCAGACGTCGCAGTCGATGCACTGGGTGTCGACGTAGAGCTTCCCGGAAACGTTTTCCGCGAGCTTGTCGTTCGGATTGGCCATCGCTGGCGAAACCATATATCGCGCGCGGCTCCGTGGCAAAACTCGTTCGGCCCGGCTCGCTGCGGGAATTCCGGCGCGTCGGCGGCAAATCGTTCGCTCGGGAATCGCAACTCGCGGCATCGCTTTGCCCCCCTTGCCCAGGTTCCCGGAGTTCTCTTCTTCTGGCCGAGTCGAAGAGCTCCAGCTCAGACAGGGGCCGATTCCCTCCTCGCGACAGCCGCCCTCGCGCCCGTCGAGCGCCGGCGACTCCGCGGCCTTCGCTCAAGGGCTGGGGCCCGGTCCATGAGCGAAGCCGTCG
>JBOGJO010000250.1:0-34228 GCA_050747885.1 Thermoanaerobaculia bacterium | reverse complement strand
GTGCCGGTCTTCGCCCGCCCGGAACGTGCGGCCCAGCCGCGCCCGGACGCCCATCATGTCGAAAAAGCCGGCCGAGACGACGCCGGTCCGCACCCGGATGGGATCTCCGTGCCCGAGCAGCGTGAATTCCATGTTGTGGTACTCGCTGATCGATTCGAGCGTCCGGCTCTGCTCCGCAATGTCGCGGACCTCGGGGGGAGAGAACGCCGCGTCTTCGACGCCCGCCCCGGGAGCGGGCTGGCGGAGATGGAGCAGCCGCTCTCCCTCGCGGTACGGCAGGGGGCGCAGGAGGATGGCGTTGATGGCGGAGAAGAACGCTGCGTTGACGCCGATGCCGAGCGCGAGGGTCGCGACGGCGACGGCGGCGGAGCCGGGGCTTCGGCGAATCATCCTCCATCCATAGCGGAAGTCCTGGGCGAAGGACTCGACCGCCGGGAAGCCGCGAGAGTCGCGGCACTCTTCCTTGGCCTTTTCGACTCCTCCGAATTCGACGAGAGCGCGACGGCGCGCCTCCTCCGGAGAAACTCCGGTCTCGACGAGCTGGGCGATTCGCATGTCGAGGTGAAAGCGGATCTCGGTCTCGGTCCGGAGTCGTTCGCGGCCGGCGGCTCCGGGAAGCCAGGAACGCAGGCGCCGGAAAAATCTCATGACGCGCTCTCCTCTCCGGCGAGACGGAGAACTCTGGCGACGGCCTCCGACAGCCGGCGCCAATTTGCCGTCTCCCGCTCGAGCTGGCTTCGGCCGGTCTTTGTCAGCGTGTAATATTTCGCCTGGCGGTTGTTCTCGGAAAGTCCCCACTCGGCCTCGATCCACCCCGCGACCTCGAGCCGCGCGAGGGCCGGATAAAGCGATCCCTGGTTGACCTGAAGCACGTCGCGCGAGATTTGCTGGATCCGCTGCGAGATGCCCCATCCGTGCATCGGCCCGAGCGAGAGGGTCCGCAGGACCAGCAGGTCGAGTGTTCCCTGGAGCAGGTCGGACTTCGATTCGGGGCGGGTCTTCATGTCGTTTCCTCCAGACGTTCTACAGGAGGATTGTGGCCTCACTCCTGTCGATTGTCAAGGGGAGCAGACCCCCGGCCGATCCGCCCGCGAGTCCCGCGGTTCGCTTTCCCTCGGAGACCTCACCCCGGCCTCACGGCCACCCCTGTCCAAGTTGAAGAGGGGAGATCGAGGGCAGACTTCCCCTCGGTCAGACACCAGCGCCCGCTCAAGTCTCGTGTGCGGAGCACGCGGGCGCGGCTCGGAGGCCAGCATCGCGAATCGCCCGGCGGTTATTTCTTTGCGACAAACGTCATCGCCTCGGCGATGGGCTTCGGGCGGGCGAGAAGGAACCCCTGACCCAGAGGGACGCCGAGCTCGATCAAGGTCGCCAGCTCCTCCGGCGACTCGATCCCTTCGGCGATCACCGCCGTGTCCGCTTTCCGGGCGAACGAGAGCATGGCGTCGAGGAGATCCCGTTTGATCTTGTGGCGGTGGATCTCATGAACGAAGACGCTGTCGAACTTCAGGTAGTCGGGCTCGAGCTCGGCGAGCGAGGAAAACGACGCATAGCCGGTCCCCATGTCGTCGACGGCGATTCGGAAGCCTTCGCGGCGCAATTCGGCGATGACGTCCTTGAAGAGATCGTGGTGGAGCGCATAGGTGCGCTCGGTGATCTCGAGCACGATGCGGGAAGGCTCGAAGCTCATTCCGCGAACGAGACTCTCGAAGGCGCCGTCGAGGAATTCGCGGTCCGCCGCGGCGGCCGGCGAGAGGTTGATGAAGAGCAGCTGGGGAGCCTGGATGGGGCCCGCCTCTTCGAGAATCCGGCGCCGGCAGACGCGCTCGAGGGGCAGCAGAAGATCGGCCTTCTCGGCGAACGAGAAAAGGGACTCCCCGTCCTCGAAGCCGCTACCCGCCGGACCCCACGAAAGGGCCTCGAGCGCGACGACGTCGCGCGAGGAGAGGTCGAAGATGGGCTGAAAGACCGGGTTGATCCGGCCTTCCGCGATGATCGTGCGCAGAACTTCTGCCCCTCGAACTTCGGCCCGGGCGCTTCGGTCGTATCCCTGGCCCCGCGCCTCGCGGATGCCGCGGTAAATGAGCCTTTCCACCCGGACTTTCGGGTCCGAGAGAATCACCGAGCTTCCGACGTAATTCCGAAAGCGCTCGGAATTCGGCAATCGCCGGGCCAGGAACTCCCGGACGTAGCTGTCCAGCACCCGGGCCCTCGCCGCAAGGTCGGCCCCCAGCGTTCCGGCCGGCTCGGAATCCAGGCGGACGAACAGAAACACCTCGTCGGCTCGGACGGCCGGAAGGCACAGGATCCCTTCGGGGACCTGCCCCCCGCCGCGGTCGGCCTTGAGGGCCCGGAAGAATTCGACGACGAGCCGGTCGTACGCCTGCCAGCCCCACGATTCTTCGAGCAGCTGCTCGACGTGCAGGGCGACCGTGAACACTCCCAGCGGAGCCCCTTCTTCGAGCTGCCGCCGGAGATCGTCCACGATGCCCGCGATGGTCGGCAGCCCGGAATCCGGATCGTGCAGGCGCGCACGAAACTGAAGCCACTCGGCGCGGAGCCGCCGGGCGTCGTCTTCGCGCTCGCGATCGATTTCAGTCCGGGAAATCGTGCTCACGTTTTCTTTCCGAGAATTCCGCGAACCTCCGCGACGATCTCGGCCGGCGAGAACGGTTTCTCGACGTAGGAAACCGCTCCCTCCTGCAGTCCGATGATCTTGTCGCGCCCCTCGGTGCGGGCGGAAACCATCGCGACGGGAATTCCCGCCGTGCGCTCGTCGATCCGGAGCGCCTTGAGGACCTGCCAGCCGTCCATCTCCGGCATCATCACGTCGAGGAGGATCAGGTCGGGAGTCCGGTCGTACGCGAGGGTGAGGGCCGTCTTTCCATCTCCCGCGACGAGGGTGCGGAAGCCCTCCTTTTCGAAGACGACGGTCAGGAGATCGAGGACGTCGTCCTCGTCGTCCACAATGAGGATCGTTTTCGTCGCAGCACTTTCGGTCATGGGTTCGCCTCCGCGGCGGAGGGGAGCGGCCGGACCACGTTGCGGATTTCGGAAAGAAGCCGCTCGAGCCCCGCAGTTTTTCCCAGATGGCTTCGGACGCCGAACTCGAGGCCCTTTTCCACGTCGGCGGGCGCGTCCCGTGCGGAAAGGACGATCACCGGAATCTTGGCGAAGGGCGAATCGCGCAGCCGGCCAAGGACCTCCCATCCGGTCATTCCCGGCATCATCAGGTCGAGGAGGATGAGGTCCGGCGGATCGCTTCGGATTTCGCCCAGCGCGTCCTCGCCGGACGAAGCCAACGAAGTTCGGTATCCCCGGTGGGAAAGGGCGTCCGAGAGGAACCCCGTGACGTCCGGCTCGTCGTCGACGATGAGGATCTTCGGAGGGCGCCCCGGGGACTCGCCGCGGGCGAGAGCCTTTTCGACCGCCTCGACGAGAAGGGTGCCCTCCACCGGCTTGAGCAGGTAGTCGTCCGCGCCGAGGCGGAATCCCTCCGCTTTTTCGTTCACGACCGACACGAGGAGGGTCGGGATGTCCCTCGTCCGGGGGTCCTCCTTCAGGTTTCGAAGGACCTCGAAGCCGTTCTGGTCCGGAAGATAGATGTCCAGCAGGATGAGCTCCGGGGTCCGGGAACGCGCCATTTCGATCCCCTCCCGGGCCGTGGTCGCGACGGCGACGGTTCGACCCTCGAACGCGAGCGAATCCGTCAGATAGGAAAGAAAGTCGCGGTCGTCGTCGATCGCGAGAATCGTGGCGGGGTGCGCCGCTCGGACCCCGACGGAGCCGCTGTCGGCTTCGGCGATTCGGCCGGCCGAGACGGGGAGGGCGAACCGGAACTGCGTTCCGCCTCCCGGCCTGGGCTCGACGGCGATGGGGATGTTGTGCGCGTCGAGAATGGATTTCACGATCGCGAGGCCGAGGCCGACTCCGCCGAAACGGCGCGCCGCTCCGGCTTCGACCTGATAGAACTTCGTGAACACCCGATCACGGTCGTCGGGATCGATCCCGATTCCGTTGTCGGCGACAGTGACCTCGACGTCCCGCCGGTCGCGGGTGGGAGTGACGGAGACCCAGACATCTCCCCCGGCCGGCGTGAACTTGATCGCGTTGACGATGAGATTCTCGACGACCTGGGTCAGCCGCTCGCGGTCCCCGAGAACCGGCGCAAGCTCCGCCGAGGCGTCGACGTGGATCCTGACCTTCTTTTTTCGCACTTCGGTCTCGAGCGAAGCGGCGATCTGGCGGACGAGGAGCTCGACGCGGAAGGGAACGGGGTTAATCGAAACGCGGCCGAGCTCCATCCTCGAAAAATCGAGCAGCATGTTGATGTTTCGATTCAGCCGGTCGATGTTCCGAAGGCAAATCGAAAGGGCGCGCGCCTGTTCGACGCTCACCGGGCCGAGGTTCCCGTCGTTCATGAATTCGACGTAGCCCCGGATCGCGGAAAGGGGAGTGCGCAGCTCATGGCTCACATTGGCGAGCAGATCGGTCTTGAGCCGGTCGAGGGTTTTGAGCTCCTCGTTCGCGTGCTCGAGTTTTTGGACGTGCTCCTCGAGGCGTTTCGCCATTCGGTTGAACGCTTCGGCGAGCTCGTCGATTTCAAACGACGTCGTGGCGTGTTGAATTTCGCGGTAGCGGCCCTCGTCGAAGGATCGAACTCCGCGCGTGAGCTCCTCGATCGGCCTCGCGACCCTCGTCGCCAGGCCGCGAGCGACGAAAGCCATCACCAGGAGCGATCCGAACAGCAGGCCGGCGATCGGCAAAGCCATGGCGTTCATCGTTCGGAACAGGGACCGGTACGTGAAGACATACAGGACCGAGTACTGGTGCCGGCCCCACTCCTCGACGTAGGGAGACATGATCAGCAGAATCCGGCCGAGACGCGGATCTCGGGCGCGGAAGACCCGGGAGCCGAGCTCGGCCGCGGAATCGAGGAGGCGCGGATCGGTCAGCCGGCGGACGGGATGGTCGGCTTGCAGGTTGTAGTCGATGCTCTCCAGGGAATCGTAGAAAACTTCGCCGGAGACCGAGAGGATCAGGATCCGGTGGACGTCCTCGTTCCACGCCATCATCCGGCGGACGATCTCCCGGAACTTGTACGAACCGGAGTGGTAGTAGACGCGGTACTCCTGGCAGATTTGATCGTTGGTCGTCTGCGAGAACATGAGGGCGTTGTTTTCCAGCAACTTCTTCTGGTCGCGGTAGCGCACGAGCACCATCGTCGCCGCGACCAGGACGAGGAGGACCCCCGTCACTCCCGCGAGGACGATTTCGAAGCGGCCCTTCAGGGTTCGAGTTTTCATCGCGCTAGGGCAGGGACACGTCCGGGACCCAGATCTCGCCGTCCGCGCGGGGCTCCCAGACGACGTCGGGGCTGAGGACGTATCGATCCTCCTGAATCAAGAGGGGGATGAGGGGAAGGTCGGCGACGGCCGTCGCCATCGCCCGCTTTTCGAGATCGATGCGGGCGCCGGAATCGATCGTCGTCAGAATCTGCTCGATCAGCGCGTCGAGTGAAGGATTGGAGTAGCCGGTCCCGTTGTCGCGGCCGAGACTCCCGCGGGACTGGCGCGTGTGCAGCGACGACTCGAAGAGCTCGGCGGAGTCTCCCGACGAGCAGATCCATCCCGTCACGTGAAGATCGAACAGGCCCTTGTCGATTCGGTCCAGAAACTCGGCCTTCCCCCAGCGGCGGACGGTCAGGCGAATTCCGGCCTCCCGGAGCTCGCGAACGATTTCTCCGGTCATCGGGGTCTGGGAGTCGGCCCTTTCGTCGAGGTTCAGGTCCATCCCGGCGGGATGTCCCGACTCGGCGAGAAGCCTCCGGGCGGCTTCCAGATCCCGCCCGGGAGCTTCCAGCGACGGGTTGAACCCGATCACGTCGGGAGGGACGAATTGTGTCGCGACGAATCCATGGTTTGCCGCTCCCCGGCGGAGCACCTCTCGGAGGTCGAGCGCCAGCCGGATCGCCTGCCGCACCCTGAGGTCGGCCAGAGGATTGTCGCGCCGCGGCGTGACGTTGACTCCCATGTAGGAGACCGACAGGCTGGGTCGGGCGATCAGGCGGAGGCGCCGATCATCCTTGTGCTCTTCCCATCCCTGGCGCGGGCCCTCCAGGAGGATCATCGGATGCGCGGACGTGGCCACCCTCCACCTTTCCTCGGCGGAGGCGACGCTGCGAAATTTCACGCGAGGCACCGCGGGCGGGCCCCCCCAGTAGTCGGGGAAAGCCTCTATTTCCACGTCCTCGCCGACGTGCCGGCCGACGAAACGGTACGGACCGGTGCCGATCGGATGGAGAAGGAACGCCGTTTCGCCCTCCCGCTCCATCGCCTTCCTGGGCAGGATGTAGATGAAAGAGAGCCGGGTCAGGAGGGGCGTGGGCAGCTCGGTCTGGATTTCGACGGTGAGTGGATCCGGGCCGGTGACGCCGCGAATTCCGGTGAGAAAGGGAAAAATCTCCGAATCCGGATTCTGGAGGATTCGCCGGAAAGTGAAGACGACGTCGTCGGAGGTCAGCGGGGATCCGTCGTGGAACTTCACTCCCGGGCGGAGATGGATCCTCCAGGTTCGGTCGTTCGGGTTTTCCCAACGAACGGCAAGGCTGGGCTGCAGGGTCATGTGTTGATCGAAGCGCAGCAACGAATCGAAAAGATTCATCGCGACGGTGTCGTTGACCACCTCGAACCGGCTGTTGGGATCGAGGGTCAGGATGTCGGAGCCCTGGACGACGGTCAGGGTCGTTCGGGCTCGGGGCGAGCACGCCGAAACGAGGGCCAAGCTTCCCAGCCACAGGGCGCGGAAAGCGCTCCTCGCTCCATCTCGTTTCATCGTGCCGCTCTTTTGCGGGCAGTATAGCATCGCCCTTCGCGCGGCTTTCCGGGTGTAGAATCCCCTGCGAAGAAAGCCGAGCCCAAATGAATCCGAAGGTTCGCTCCGCGGCGATCCTGGCGCTTGCATTGGCGGCGTTCGGCTGTCGCCGCGCGTCGCCCGGCCGCGAGAAGGCTCTGGTGATCGGGCAGCTCTCCTCCGCGACGGTCCTCGATCCCCACCTCCAGAACGACGAGCGAACGTATTCGACGCTCGATCACTTCTACAACAAGCTGGTGACGTTTGGTCCCGAGCTTCAGATCGTGCCGGAGCTCGCGACGAGGTGGGAAAATCTCTCCGATACGGTCTGGCGATTTCATTTGCGAAAGGGCGTCGTCTTTCACGACGGAAGCCCGTTCGGAGCGGCGGACGTCCTCGCCACGATTCGGCGCGCTCAAACGGTTCCGGGCTCGCTGGTGAACCACTACGTTCAGTCGATTCGGGAGATTCGGGTCGAAGACGATTCGACGATTCTCTTCGTGACCCGGGACCCGACGCCTGTCCTGTTGAACGAGCTCGTTTTCATCGACATCGTTCCGCGCGCGACCGGAAGTTCCGCGATCGAACGGCCCGTGGGCACGGGGCCCTACGAGTTTGTCTCCGGCAAGCCGGGGGCGCCGATCCTGGGAAAGAGATTCGACCGGTACTGGGGACCTCGCCCCTTTTTCGAGAGGGTGACGATCCTGCCTCTCCCGGACAATGCCGAGCGCGCGCACGCGATTTCGAATGGAACGGCGGATCTGGTCGCCCGGTTTCCCGAGGAATACTGGCGCTGGGCCGGGACGCAGGACAAGATGAGGATCGTTCGGCGCCAGGGAGTGTCGGAAATCCTGATCGGGTTCTCCCTGGCGAGCGGGAGCGCATTTTCCGACGTGCGGCTGCGCCGCGCCGTGGGGCTGACCCTGGATCGGGCGCAGGTGGCGGCGCGCGGCCTGCAGGGACTGGGAGGGCCGCTCGATCAGCTCGTGCCGTCGACCGTGTTCGGTTTCTCGAACCGGCTGCCCCGAATCTCTCCGGACTCCGGCGCCGCCGTCCATCTCCTTTCCGAGGCGGGATACCCGAAAGGGCTGGACGCGACGGCCATTTTCCCGGACTACCTGCAGGGCGTCGCCGAGGAGGTTCGCCGGCAGCTCGGCGGGGTCGGCATCCGACTGCAGCTCGTGCCGCTGCCGTTCGAGCGCTTCAACGAGCGGTGGAGCCGCCAGGACTCCTCGCTCGCGATCTTCAGTTGGGGTGCGGGAACGGGGGACATCTCCGACCTGCTCGATGCGCTGCTGCATTCGCGCCAGGGCGGGCTCGGACAGTCGAATCACTTCGGTTACGCGAGCGAGAGGCTCGACCGGCTCATCGACCTTTCCGACCACACTCTCGAGCCCGGGGCACGGCTCGATCTCCTGACCTCCGCGCAGAAGATCATCCGCGAGGACCTTCCCGTCGTCCCGCTCGTGCTGAGGTTCGACCTGTACGCCGCCCGCCGCGGATTGAACTGGATCCCGCGGCCGGACCGCCGCCTGCGGGCGTTCGACGTGCGGCCCGAACGGTGACTCTCAGGACGCCGGAGTAATTTCGGAGGCGAGGATGATTCCGTCGTTGCGGGGCTGCCAATCGAACCGCCGGTCCACGGCATAGTCGTCCTGGTCGACGAACAGCGGAATCCAGACGAGGTCCCTCATCAGACGGTCCTCGATCTGCTGCAGCGCGTCGCGCCGGGCGTTGACCGACTGCTTCTCCGCGCTGGCTTCGATTTCAGCGTCCACCTCCGGGGAGGAATAGCCCACGTAGTTGTGGATGCCGAAATGCCTCGCGGGATCGAGAGAATGGAGCACGTTGTCCAGAATGTCGCTGAGATCTCCGGTGAGGCAGCCGAATCGGGAAATATGAACCGTCGTGTCGCGCGCGTCCATGCGGGCGAAGTACTCGGGGTCGGTCAGGACCTGGAGGTCGAACTTGATGCCGACGTTTTTCAGCTGGTCGGCGACCAGTCGCGCGGCGTCGGCGAGGAGCGTGCGCGTTTGCAGCGTCGCCGAAAATCCACGGGGAAGCCCGGCTCGCGCGAGCAGATCGCGGGTTCGGGCCGGATCGTGAACGGGAATCCGAATCCTCGGATCGAAACCGAAGATGAAAGGCGGGACGAGCTGGGACGCCGGGACCGCGTTGTAGGGGAGGTCCCGAACCAGGGCGTTCCGGTCGATGGCGATGTCCAGGGCTTCCCGAACGAGGACGTTGCGGAAGGGGTTCGGTCGCACGGGACAGCGAGGCGACACGTCGCGGCCGAGGTCGTACCCGAGGTATTTCGTGAAGATGCTGGACCGGTGGAGAGTCTGAAATCGGGGCAGGCAGCGAAGCGAAGCCTCGAGTTTCTTGGAATTGCACTGCACGAGCTGTGATTTTCCCGTCAGGATGTCCGACAACGCCTCTTCCGGCCCCCGGTTGAGGAGGAACGTCACGCGTGCGACGGGCGCCGCTCGTCCCCAGTACCCGGCGAAGCGCTCGAGCCGAAGGAGTTTCCCCTTCTCCCAGTGAGTGACGCGGTACGGCCCGGTTCCGTCGGGGTGCTCCGGGATCTCCGATTCGACGGAGCCTTTCGGGAGGATCGAGATGAATCTCAGCTTGTTGAGGAGAATCGCCAGGGGCTTCGTGGTCCGGATCCGGATCGTCAGCGGGTCGAGCGCGCGGACCTCGTCGATGTACAGCAGATAGCCGGTCATTTCGAGTCCGCGGCTTTCGAGAAGGCGGTCCAGGGTATACACGACGTCCTCGGAGGAAAATGCTTTACCGCTGTGGAACCGTACGTCGGGCCGGAGGTGGAAGATCCACGTCGAGGGATCGGGGTTCTCCCAGCGGCTCGCGAGGCACGGCTGGATCTGCATGTTTGCGTCAGTGGTCACCAGCGTGTCGTAGAACTGAGACACGATCGCAAACGCCGCAAGCTGGTTGTGGGCGTGCGGGTCGAGGTCCATGACGAGGTGCGGAACCGAAATCTGGATCGAGCTCGGCGGCGAGACGCGCCGGCAGGCCGCCGCCCAGAGGAGCGGCAACAGCAGGATCGCGCGGAGCCGTCGCGCGGCGGGGTTCAATTCCATATCTCGGGTGCTTCGGGAATTCTATCCCGAGGCGGCCCGGATTTCGGCGGCGATTTCGGCGACCGAGCCCGTCAATCCGTGGTCGCCCTCCGGAATTTCGATCCATCGCGAGCCGGGAGCGAGGCGGCCCGTCTGCTCCCACGCTTTGCCAGACGCCGCGGGGGAGTTCGTAGGGAACGCTTTCGTCTCGTCGGCCCATGAGGACGGAAACCCGGACTGAAGGGGGCTCGACCTCGGCTGGCCGGCGCGACATCTGCTCGAAGAAGGCCCGGTGGATCGGCATTTCGCGGTCTTCGCCGTGATGGAGAAAGATCAGCGGATCGCCCGGCGGGATTTTCTCGATCCAACGCCGGCCGAAGCCGAGAGCGGGAGCGATGAGGACGAGCGGCGCCCGGACCTCCCGCCGGGAGATTTCGAGCGCGACGAGGGCGCCGAGCGAGCTTCCCACCAGGACGGCGACCGGCGATTCACGCGCCGCTCCGATCGCCGCCGCGGCCATGGCGTCGAAGTCGAGCCGGTCGAACGACGGCGCGTTCAGGTCGGGAGCGTCGATCGTCATCCCGTCCGGGGCGAGAAGGCTCCTGAGGGCCTCGACTTTCCGGCCCCGGGGGGAAGAAGCGAACCCGTGGAGATAAAGGATGCGGCGGATCACGGGGGCGATTGGAATTCCGCGACGACCGCGGCATGGTCGCTCGTTCCGAACGCGGCGAGCACGCGGCACGCGGCCGCCCCGGCGGCCAGCGCGGGGCTCGCGAGGATGTAGTCGATCCGCCATCCGATGTTGCGCTGGCGCATGTTTCTCCAGGGTGCCCACCACGTGAAGAGCTCCTCGTTGTCCGGGTCGAGGGCGCGTCCCACGTCCACGAGACCGGCGGCGAGGGTCTTCTCGAGGAGCGCGCGCTCTTCCGGGAGCTGCCCGACGACCGGGCGGCGCTCCTTCGGGTGGATGTCCCGGTCGGTTCGGGCGACGTTGAGGTCGCCGCACAGCACGAGCTCCAGGCCCTGCGCGCGCGTCTCGCGGACGAATCCCTCCAGCGCCTCGAGAAACCGGAGTTTTGCCGGAAAGTCTTTACCGCCGTTGGGAACGTACACGGAAGCGAGGAGCAAATTTCCCGCTCGAGCCGTGACGATTCGAGTCTCGTGGTCGAAGGCGGGGTGGGCGAAGGCGGGACGTTCCGGGAACTCATCCTTCCGAAGGTGAAGGCCCACTCCGGAATACGCCGACGTTCCGTGCCAGTAGCACCAATATCCTTCGAGGTCGCACAGCGACGCGGGCACCTTCTCCGCGGGGGCCTTGAGCTCCTGCAGGCAGATGACGCTCGGGCGGTCGCGTTCGATCCATTCGACGACCTGCGCTTCCCTCGCGCGAATTCCATTCACGTTCCAGGTTGCGATCTTCATGCGCGGTCCATGGTACGACGTCTTCGGTCATTTCGCCCCGCCCGGGAAAGCCGATTGACGGATCGCGCGAATTGGCGCTACTGTCGGGCGCGATGAAGGGGCCAGTCCGACTCTCCCGGCGAACCATCCCGTCCGCAGCCTTCGCGTGCGCGCCGCTCCTTGCGCTCGCGTTGGCTTCTCCGGCTTCGGGCGAGCCGGCGCGGGTTGCTCTCGACGCGCAGCGCTGGTGGTCGCATGTCTCGTTTCTTGCGAGCGACCGCCTCGAAGGCCGCGAGACCGGAAGCGCCGGCTACAAGAAGGCCTCTCGCTACGTCGCGACGCGCCTTCGACAGGCCGGCGCCGGGCCGGCGGGGACCGACGGCTATTTTCAGCCGGTCGGCTTCAACGCCCGGCGCATCCGCGAAGGGGAGTCGAGCGCCTCGCTCGTCAACGGCGCGGAAATCGAGCCGCTCGTTGCGGGCCGGGACTTCGTATTCGTGCTTCGGTCCGAGCCGGCAAAGTCCGTCGACGCTCCCCTCGTTTTCGTCGGCTACGGGTTGTCGATTCCGGAGGAGCGCCATGAGGATCTCGCGGGCCTCGACCTTCGGGGGAAGATCGCGGTGTTCCTGTCCGGCGCGCCGAAATCCATTCCCGCAACGCTCGCCGCGCACGCTTCGGCGGGAAAACAGCGTTGGGCGGCGTTCCGCAAGGCGGGGGCGGTCGGCGAAATTCGCATCACGAGCCCCCTCCACCGGGAGCGCGCGTGGGAAATCGGCGCCCGGTCGCGTTTCCTGCCGTCGATGAGCCTCGCCGATCCGACGCTCGCGGATTCCGCCGGCCAGGAGATCGTTCTCTCCTTCAATCCGGCATCGGCCGAAAAGCTCTTCGCGGGCTCGGGCCACACGTTCTCTGAAATCGTGGATGCATCGCGCCGCGACGCGCCGCTGCAGGGCTTTCCGCTCCGGCGTTCTCTGCGGGCGACGGTCCGCGACGACCGATGGACGCTGGAATCGGACAACGTCGCCGGAGTCCTGCGCGGGTCGGATCCGGTCCTGAGAAGCGAATACGTCGTCCTTTCGGCGCACCTCGACCATCTCGGCGTGGGCGAACCGGTGGCGGGAGACCGCATTTACAACGGCGCCATGGACAACGCGTCGGGAGTCGCGACGCTTCTCGAGACGGCCGAGGCGCTTCATGAGTCGGGAAAGAGATGGAAGCGGTCGGTCTTGTTTCTGGCCGTGACAGGCGAGGAGAAGGGCCTCCTCGGCTCCGAATTCTTCGCTGCGCATCCGACGGTTCCTGCGGATTCGATCGTCGCGAACGTCAACGTCGACATGTTCCTCCCGATCTTCCCGCTGCGCCTCCTGACGGTCGAAGGCCTCAACGAGTCGGACCTGGGCCCGCGGCTCGCCGCCGTGGCGAAGGCGCGGGGCGTCGAGGTCCAGGCGGATCCCTACCCCGAACGGAACTACTTCATCCGGAGCGACGAGTACAATTTCGTGCTGCGCGGCATCCCGGCGATCGATTTCGGGGTCGGATCGATTCCCGGCTCCGCCGAGGCGCAGGCCGAGGAAAATTGGATTCGCGAGCACTATCACGCCCCTTCCGACGACACGTCGCAGAAGGTCGATTTCGAATGCGCGGCGGCGTACAACCGGATCGTGGAGGCGCTCGTCGAAGAGATCGCAAACGACCCGGCGCGCCCGCACTGGAAACCGGAGAGCTTCTTCCGGCGTTTCGCGGCCGGGATGCCTCCCTACTGACGTCGATGGCGCTCGATCTGAAAGGCAAGCTTTCCGGGCGGTTCGCCGCTCGACTCACGTCGCAATTCGGTTCGTGGGTTGCTGTTGCCGGGGACCTCGATCTCCCGAACCTGGAGCGCGTTCCAGCCCCGGGGAAATGGTCGGCGCGGCAACACCTCGCGCACCTGGCTCGGATCCACGAGGTTTACGGGAAACGGATCGACTCGATTCTCTCCGAAGGCGCCCCGGCGCTCCCGGCATACCGAGCGGAGAACGATCCGGACTGGCCGAGCTGGGATCGGCTGCCGGTCGGGGAAGTCTTCGAGCGCGCTCGCCGGCTTCGCTCGCGGATGATCGACCAGATTCTTCCGCTGACCGACCTGGACCTCGCCCGGATCGGCGTTCACGGACGCCTCGGCCCGCTGCCCCTGTCTCTCTGGCTCGAGTTCTTTCTCTCCCACGAGGGACACCATCTCTACGAGATCTTGAAACTCGTGAGGGAGCCGTGAACGCCGGCGCTCAGATCGCCCTGGGCGAGAGCTGCGCGGCCTCCCGCGAAGGGGAAGCTTTCGGAAGCCGGGCGATCCGGATCGCTTCGGGGAACGCCTGCAGCGCCTTTTGGGCCTGGACGTCGTTGCGCAGCGCCCGCTTCCAGCCTTCGTCGGCGCCGTAACGGAGCGTCAGCACTTCGGTCACGAGATCCGCGTCGATCCGAGCGGAGTCTCGGCGGTAGTCTTCGCGCGCCTCTCCGGCGCTCTGGATCTTTTGCCGCTCGACAGACCGGAAGAATTCCTCGCGAACGGCGTCGCTCGAGGTGAAATCCTTTCCGATCGCCGGATGCGCGGCAACGTAATCGACGGCGAAGGTGAAGAACGCTCCCTGCGCCTGGAGGCGCCGCTCGAACTCCGTGGCGGCCTCGACGGCGACCGTCTCGTCCGGCGTAATCCCCCCCTCGGCCCGCACCGGACGGCCGGCGTCGGTCGAGAAGGTCCGCGTGTCCGCGGGCGGGGTCCCGGCGGCCGGCGGATTCGCGTCCGGGAAAAGGTATGCCGCGCGGTCGGAATAGTCGCGCTGGATCCACCGGCCCGAGGGGGTCAGGTACCGAGCCGTCGTCAATGCCAGTCCCGCGCCGTACGAAAGCGGGAAGACGCCCTGCACGAGCCCCTTGCCCCAGGATGTCGTCCCCACGATCCAGCCGCGGTCATGATCCTGAATCGCGCCGGCCAGGATCTCGGATGCCGAAGCGGAGCCCCGGTTGACCAGGACCACGAGCGGCCCGTCGTAGTGCTCGGCGCGTCCCTCGGCCCTGTAGTCCTGGTTCGACGCGGGCATCCGCCCGCGGGTCGAGACGATCTTCTGCCCCTTTCCGAGGAACATGTCCGAGATCTCGAGCGCGGGCTCGAGCGCGCCTCCGGGGTTTCCCCGCAGGTCGAGCAGCAGGCGCTTCATGCCCTGCGCCTTCAGTGTGCGGACGGCCTTGATCGTGTCGTCGGCGGAGGTTCGAGTGAATTCGGCGAGCTGGATGTATCCGACTCCGTCGCCGAGGAGAAAAGCGTGGCGGACCGAGCTGGAAGGGATCTCCCCGCGGACGAGCGTGACCCGGATCGGCTGCGCGATTCCCGCGCGCCGGACGGCAAGACGAACCGTCGATCCTTTCGGCCCGCGGACCCGGGAGGAGACTTCCGGCGTGTCCCAGGATGGTTCGGTCGGTTGCCCGTCGATTTCCGTGATCACGTCGCCGGCGCGCAGCCCGGCCTTCCCGGCGGGCGTTCCCGGCTTCACCTCCATGATCGTGATGCGGCCTTCCCGGCGCTGCATGGAGATCCCGACCCCGAAATACGACCCCCGCTGGCGCTCTTCGAGCGAGGCGAACGCCCCCGGCTCGAAAAACGTGGTGTGGGGATCCAGGGTCGAGACCATTCCCTGAATCGAGGCGTAAACGAGCCGGTCGGCCCCGGCGCCGTTGACCGACCAGTCCTGGGCGGTCGAGAGAATCTGCGCGTATTCGTCGAGAGCTTCCCGGGACACGCCCCGCGCGTTGTCGCGGGAGGCCGCGCCGCCGAGCAGCGTCATGGCGGCCAGAAGCCCGAGAGCCGGAAGAACGGTTTTTCTGGTCACCGGAAGAGTATACGCAGGATCTCGCCGTAAAGTTACAGAACGGTCGAGTTTCATTCTCGAATCACGAGCCGGGCCGCGATGTGCAATGATTTGCGCGGGAGGAACCTTCATGATCCGTCGAGCCGCTTTTGCCGCCGTCTTCCTTCTCGCCGCAGGCGCCGTCGTTTTCCCCGGCCGTCCGGCCTCGGGAGCTTCGGGCGGCTTTCGGGTGCTCCAGCGCGTCACGCTCGGGGGCGACGGGAGATGGGACTACTTGTCGATCGATCCGGCCGCGCGCCGGCTCTACATCTCTCGAAGCACCCACGTCATGATCGTGGACGCGGATTCGCTCAAACCGGTGGGCGAGATCCCCGGGACGGAGGGAATCCACGGGATCGCTCTCGTTCCGGACCTCTCGCTCGCGTTCACGAGCAACGGGACCACCGCGACTTCGACTGTCTCCGACACGAAATCCCTGAGGGCCGTTTCGACCGTCAAGGTCACGGGGGAGAAGCCGGACGCGATCATCTACGACCCGGCGACCCGGCGCGTCTGGACGTTCAACGGCCGGGGAGAGAACGCGACGGCCATCGACGCGGCCGACCGGAAGGTCGCGGGAACGGTCGCCCTCGGAGGCTCTCCGGAGTTCGCAACGAGCGACGGGGCCGGCCACATCTACGTCAACCTGGAAGACAAGAGCGAAGTCGTGGCCATCAACGCGAAGAGCCTCGCGGTCGAGCATCACTGGCCGCTCGCGCCCTGCCAGGAGCCGAGTGGAATGGCGATCGATCGCGAGCACCGGCGCCTCTTTTCGGGTTGCCGGAACAAGATGATGGCCGTGATGGACGCGGATTCGGGCAAGGTCGTCGCGACGGTGCCGATCGGAAGCGGGGTGGATGCGAACGCGTTCGACGCGGAGGCGGGGCTGGCCTTCAGCTCCAACGGCGACGGGACGCTGACGGTCGTTCACGAGGACTCCCCGAACCAGTACGCAGTCGTCCAGAACGTCCCGACCGAGCGCGGCGCCCGCACGATGGCGCTCGACCCGAAGACGCACCGGATTTATCTCGTCACGGCGAAATTCGGGCCCGTTCCGGCGCCGACCGCCTCGGATCCGCATCCGAGGCCGGCGATGGAGCCGGGGAGCTTCCTCCTCCTGGTCGTCGGACACTAGCGGGCAGCGAACTCCGTTCGCTGAAGCATCGCGGCGACTTCTTCCCGGGAGGTTCCAAGCTTTCGGGCGGAGCCCAACAAGTCCTCCGCCTCGACGGGATACCAGTTCCTCCGCGCCGGGTAGCACAGACCGGCGACGTTGATCGGGTCGATGGCGCGTCGGATCGACTCGAGGAGCTCCCGGCGAGCGGGCGGTGACGCTCGAAGCTCGCGCGACCGCCGCGCCGTCGCGCAGATCCTTCGGAATTCCGCTCCGAAGCCCGGGCCCTCGTGCAGCAGGAACGACGGGGCGAGCTCGGCGCGGCCGAGGCGTCGGGCGGTTTCCGAATAGCTCGCGGCCGCGAAGTAGAGCATGGTCAGCGCGGAGAACACGGGGAAGTCGTCGAAGCTCGCGTAGAGGGCCGCGACGAGACTCGAAACGGCGTCGGCCTCGGTCAGGCCTTTCTGCGCCTCGGCGGCAATTCGGGCCGGAAACCTCGCGGAGCCCCACAGGTCGCGAATTGCGGCGGCGAAACGCTTTACACCGAGAAGGGTCAGCGGAATTCCCGTCGAAAGAAGGGGGTCGACGAACGCGGACGCCGACGGGAGGAGGGCCCACCGCTCGCCCGCGGTTTCGACCGAGCGGAAAGAGAGGCGCGGTGTGTGGATCCACGGGAGGATCCGCCTCGCGCCGGCGAACTGGTCCCGGACGGTCGGCAGGCGGGAGAGAAGCCGGCGCCACGCGCCTTCAGGCTCTTGCAGATCGAGCCCGGCGGCCAGGGTGTCGGTCGCGGCGAACCCTGCGCTCGTGATTCCGTTCGAGAAGCGCAGCACCCAGATCCAGCCCCCCTCGAAGACGTGATGAACGGCCGCGTCGTCAGCCGGATAGGGCGCCCCGCGAAAATCCAGAGCCGCGGATTCGTCCAGCCGTTCCACGCCTTCGAAATGTGTGAACAGCGCCTGGGTCGCGGGAAAATCGGGAAAGCTCCGCTCCGCCAGCCCGAGCAGGCGGAAGAGCGCCCCGCGCGGGCCGGAGGCGTCGACGGCGAGCTTCGCCCGAATCGAAACGCGGTTTCCGAATCTCGATCCCTCGAGACGAATCCCTTCGGTGTCCGTAGCCGCGACGTCGAGGACGATCCGGTCGACGAGATCCACCCCGATTTGCCGCGCCTGGTGGGCGAGGAACTCGTCGAGCTCGGCTCGGTACCAGTGGGTGTCGGCGATCTCGTCGCGGGGGCTCGCGGCGACGAGCAGCTGATTCCGGCGATCGGGGGCCGGCGAGAACGGTTCTCCGAAGGTCTGGCCGAGAAACGTGAAGCCGCGCTTGAGCCCGCACGCAAGCTCGGGCCGTTCGCGCCGCCACGTTCCCCACTTCGAGAGCGGCCGGAGGGCCGGGAGGTCGTATTCGTCGCAGAGCTCTTCCAGGAGCACGTTGGCGAGCGGGGATGAGGATTCGCCGATCGCAAATCTCGGGTGCGATCCTTTTTCGAGCATCACGACCGAAAGGCCGAGCTTTCGGGCCGCCATGGCCAGAAGGCTTCCCCCAAAACCCGATCCCAGGACCGCGAGATCGAAATCCTCCCTCATGCCGGGGCGCGGCGCGCGAGCGCGGCAGCGATTTCCCCGGGTCGGGGCCGGCGAACGGCAACCGGCGGAACCGGCCGGTGGTCGTTGCAGGCGAACCGGGCGATCTGGCCGGTCGAGTTGAGCCCGGCCAGTCGGCGCGTTTTCTCGGGACCGCAATTCGCGCAGCCCGGAAGCTGGCTCAGGAATTCCGTCTCGGCGAGAACGACCGGCCGCCTCCCGGCGCCGGCCGGGAGGTCCCCCGCGCAGTCGCAAACCGTCTCGAAATATTCGTCCAGGGAAATTTCCGAAAAGAACCCGGCGCGGCGAAGGGCTTCCATCGGCTCGTGCCGGGAAACCACCGGCAGAAGGGAGACCACCCGGGCGCCCGCGCGACTCGCTTCGCCGAAGGTCTTCACGGCGGCGTAGCGAACTTCGCCCTCCGGGACGAAAGGCGGCCCGGCCAGGACGAACGCTCTCAGAAAGATCTCATCGGCCGCAAGCGTTGCCGCCGCGGCACGAAACCTCTCGACGCTCGTCGGCTTGTTGAGCTGAAAAAGCAGCTCGTCGTCGGAGGATTCGAGGCCGATCGCGACCTCGAGCCTCCCGGCCAGGAGCCGGCGAAAGCTCCCGGCCCGGTGAGCGTTTTCGGAGCGGGCTTCCACGACCACGAGGTCGAGCCCCGACAGGGCGGCGGCGATTTCCCTCAAGCTCCCGGGATTCTGATCGATCGAGAGGGGCTCGAAAAGCGACGAGGCGTTGTAGAGCTTGAGCCCCGCGGCTTCGGGGAACATCCCGCGCGCGGCCCGAATCTGCGCAGCGATTTCGGCGCCCGTCGCGGGGCGGGCCGTCGTGTGGCGGTAAAGGGCGCAATACACGCACGCGAGCGGGCACTCGCCGTTCCGGAGGAAGACCGTGGCGATGGCCCGAGCCGAGCCGTCGGGAAACGTCTCCATTTCGAGGCGGGGCGGCTCCGTCCCGGGCTCCTTCGGGCCGCGGAGGGCTCGGATTTGCGCGTCGGCGCTTCTCATGCGACCGGGGAAACGTCCTCCCGGGCGGCGTCTTGCGCCGTGTCGGATCGCTCCTCGCGACCGCCGGGCTCGGCGAATCCGGCAAATCGCGCCTCGTGCATCCGGCGCAGCTCCGGTCGGGTCGCCGCGAGCCGGGATCGGAACGCCGAAGGGGACGTCGCGCCGTGCTGAAACCTCCGCTTGGGCGCGATCGGCGCGTCCTTGCCGATCGCCCGAAGCCCCGCGCGCACGACTTCGCCCTTCAGCGCGAGGAGCCGTTCGGAATCTTCGCCGACGAGGTCCCGCAGCGGGGCGGCGAGCGCCGCCGCAATGGCGGGGCGCGAGGCGTGCGGGGAGAGGAGCTGGAAGCCGAATTCTCTCGCCGGCGCGAAACCCCGGACGATGCCGCGCGAAAGTCCTCCCGAGTAGGTCAGCGAGTGTTTGATCGAGTCCACGCCCCAGCCTTCGTGGTAGAGAAGGGGATTGTTCAGGACGCTGCGAATCGTCAGCTCGGAGTCTTCGAGAGGATACGATTTCCAGTTTTCGTCCCCGCCGTCCCCGTCGAACAGGAAGACGAGACGGGGATCCATTTTGCGAAGCTTTCCGAGAAACGCGCGCTCGACGGCGGCGCACTGGACGTCGAGTGGCCGGTAATCTTCGATGCACGCGACGGCGCGCTCCAGGTCGAGGAGATCGGCCGAGGCTTCGACCGCGGACCAGCGGTTTCCGAATCCGAGCGCCTCGGCGGCGGTCCGGGCGGCCTGCCGGTCACCACCCTCTTCGACGGAGAGCGTGTACAGGCGCAACCGATCCTTCTCGTTTCGGCCGCTCAGGACCTCGCCCACGAGGGCGGCGACGGCCGTGGAATCCGCGCCTCCGGAGAAGGCGACGCCGATCGGGGCTTCCGGAGGAAGGAGATCGACGACCGCCGCAATCGAGCTCCGGAGCGCCTCGAAGTAGCCGATCGCCAGAGCGTTCGTGTCGGCGGGGCCCGAGCCCGGCTCCGGTGCGAAGAAGCGCCGGTAGCGGGGATTCGGATCGGGGCACCCGACCTGATCGAGCTCGGTGAGATGGTGCGCCGGTACGAGCCTGGTGTAGGAGGGATGGAACTGCCACTCGATTCCCTCGCGGCGGCAGTAGTCGGCGATCGTGTCGATCCGGTCCGCGACCACGAGGTAAGGCCCGGTTTCCCGCTTCGCCACGAAATATCGCAGGGGCCTTCCGAGGGTCCGCGCAAGGCGGATCGTCACGCCGTTTCGCGCGACCGTCGCGAAGGAGCCTTCCACCTTCGAGAGCGCTTCGATGTCGCCGACTCTGCAGATCTCGTCGAGCTCGGTTCGGCTCGTGTGAATCAGGACGTCGTCGCGCGGATCGGACAGGTCGACGACGCGGGGTTCTGTTCGGCCGGGAACGAAAGGAAAGGGCATACAATCCTCCGACGGGATCGTACTTGAAGACGTCCTATCAGATCACCCACCTGCTCTCCCAGGCGAGGGGCCTTCGGGAGGGCTCGCCGCGCTTCCTCCGGACCGTCTGTGAGGATTCGGGCTGGGAGGTCGGCGAATTGTGGCTCGCCTTGCCCGGGCGCGATGAGATCCGCCGCGAGGAGGCCTGGAGCGACCCGGTGCCGGAGCCCCGCGGTTTCGTCGCGGCGCGCGCCGGGGTCGGGCTCGCTCTCGGGGCCGGCCTGCCCGGCCGGGTCTGGGCGAGCGGCGAAGCCGTGTGGACCACGGATCTGTCGGAAGAGCCGGCGCTCGCGCCGGGCACCGGGCCGCGAGCCGGGATCCGCGCCGGAATCGCGTTTCCGATCCGGCGGGGCGACGAAATTGCCGGCGTCCTCGCCTTTTACCGCGCCGACGAATCGCGGCCCAGCGAAGAGCTGCTTCGCCGCATGGAGTTTTTCACCGAGCAATTCGGGCTCTTCCTCGCTCGAATTCGCGCGGAGGAAACGCTAAAGCTCGCGAAAGAGGCAGCCGAGGAGTCCAATCGCGCGAAGGACCGTTTCCTCGCCGTGCTGTCGCACGAGCTTCGCACACCCCTGACGCCTGTCGTCGCGATTCTCGAGTCGTGGGAGCGGAAAGGAGATCTTCCCGAGGAGATCGCGCGATCTCTTCCCGTGCTCCGGCGCAACATCGACATGGAGGCCGTCCTGATCGACGACCTTCTGGACCTCACGAGGGTCTCCCAGGGAAAAGTCGAGCTGCAGCCCCAGCTCGTGGACGTGCATCGGCTTCTCGGCGACGTCGTCGAAATGTGCCGGTCCGACCTCGACGCGAAAGGGCTGCGTCTCTCCTTCTCGCTGAAATCGCAATTGCCTCATGTGCAGGGGGACCCCCGGCGATTGAATCAGGTGTTCTGGAACCTCCTTCGAAACGCGATCAAGTTCACGCCTGAGGGCGGCTCCATCGTCGTCTCCACCCGAGACGAGGAGCCGGGGAGAGTCGGGGTCGAGGTGAGCGACAACGGGATTGGAATTTCATCCGGGCTTCTCCGCGGGATCTTCAATGCCTTCGTCCAAGGGGAGAACACCGTTACGCGGCGCTCGGGAGGCCTCGGACTGGGCCTCGCCATCTCGAAGGCCCTCGTCGAGATGCACGGAGGACAGATTTCGGCTCGGAGCGCGGGAAAGGGGAAGGGATCCTCGTTTCGCGTGGACCTTCGCACGGTTCCGGCGCCGGGCGGCGTCGCGGAGTCTGTTTCGGCGAAGCCGTCGACTTCGATCCTGCGCCGGAGGATCTCGATCCTGCTCGTCGAGGACCACCGGGACACCGCTGAGGCTCTCGCGGACCTTCTCCGCGAGGCCGGCGACGCCGTCACGATCGCGGGTTCGCTCCAGGAGGCGGCCTCCGCCGCGCGCCGTTCGGATCCCGATCTCCTCATCACCGACATCGGTCTGCCCGACGGGAGCGGTCTCGATCTCCTGCGCCGGCTCAACACCGGCCGCCGTGTTCCGGGGATCGTGTTGAGCGGATACGGAATGGAGAAAGACGTCCGCGCGTCGAGGACCGCGGGGTTTGCCGACCACCTCACGAAACCTGTTCACGTCGCGAGGCTCTCGGCCGCCATCGATCGGATCGTGGAAGGTGAGGCCGGGAAGGGAGCTACGGCTTCCGAGTGACCGGCATTCCGCGCGTCGGCGCCACGTTGGCGGCGGAAACCGGAGCCATGGAGCGCGTGGGTCCCGCGCCGGCACGGTAGTCGAAAACTCCCCCTCCGTAAGTTCCGGCGTAAACGGGGGAAGCGGGGGAGGCGCTGCTCGCCAGAGCAAAGACGGTCGGGTTCGTGAGCCCGGCGTTGATCGGCGTCCAGCTGAGCCCGCCGTTGTTCGAGCGGAAGACTCCCGATCCTCCCGTGCCGGCAAACACCGTTCCCGGCGCGTTTCGATCCACGGCAACGGCATACACGGACTGACCCGAGATTTCGGTTCCGGCCGCCGACCACGTCGACCCGCCGTCGGAAGTTTTGTAAGCGCCGCCGTCGGTCCCGGCGTACACCGTCGCGGGCGCCTGCGGATCCACGGCGAGAGAGTAAATCGTCGCGCCGGGGAGACCGGACGAGGCGCTCGTCCAGGAATCGCCCGCGTCGACCGACCGGTAAACGCCGCTCGTGGTCGCGGCATAGACCGTCGCGGGCGTCTGCGGATCGACAGCGATCGAAAAGATCGTCGCGTTCGCGACTCCCAGGTTGACCGGCTGCCAGGTCGCTGCGCCGTCGAGGCTTCGGAACAGACCGGCGAGAAGAGTTCCCGCGTAGACCTGCGAAGGGTTTCCAGGATCGACGGCGACGGCGTAGATGTTGTTCGTCGTGATTCCGGAGCTGCTCGATGCCCAGCTCGAGCCCCGGTCGTTGGATTTGAAGAGTCCCTCGCTCGTGCCGGCGTAGACGACCGGCGAGGGGCCGGGCTCGACCGCCAGGCTGTACACCGTCGAGTTCGCGGAGCTCGTCCGGGAGGGAGTCCAGGTTGCTCCGGCGTCATCGCTTCGCATGACGCCGCCCCCTCCGGTCCCCGCGTAAATCGTCGTGGCGTTTGTCCCGGCCACGATCAGGGAATTGACGACGGTTCCCCTCACGCCGTCGTTTTCCTGGCTCCACGAGCCTCCCGCGTCGAGCGACTTGAGGGTTCCGATGCTCGAGCCCGCATACACCGTGGACGACGCGGAGGGATCGACGAGGAGGGCGAAGACCGTCACGCCGCCGGCGCTGGCGCCGCTTCGAGCCCAGGTCGCGCCGCCGTCGGAGCTCTTCAGGATGCCGGCGTCGAGCGTGCCGGCATAGACCGTCGCCGGGGCCAGCGGGTCGATCGCGAGGGCGAACACCCGCGAATTCGAGGAGCTGGCGGTCAGCACGGCCCAGTGCGAGCCGCCGTCGCCGCTCTTGAAGATGCCCGATCCGTAGGTCCCCGCATAGATCGTCGCCGGAGAACGCGGGTCGATCGCGAGCGCGAAAACGTACGAGTTTGCCTGCGCGTCTCCCGCGGGCGCCCAGCTCTGGCCGCCGTCGGGACTCTCGAAGATTCCGTGCCCCCCCGTGCCCGCGAACACGGTCGAAGGCGCGGCCGGGTCGACCGCGATCGAATACACCGTGGTGCCCGCGAGCTCGGGGCCCGCCGCGAGCCAGGAGGCGCCGCCGTTGTTCGACTTGAAGACTCCGCCCGCCTGGGACCCCGCGTAGAGGGTTCCCGCCCGGGTCGGGTCCGCCGTGATCGACAGAACCGATGCGTCCGGCAGACCGAGGCTCGCAAGAATCCAGGACCGGCCCCCGTTGGAGGTCTTCAGAACACCGCCGCCTGTCGCCGCATAGACCGTTCCCGGAGCCTGCGCATCGGCGGCGAGGCCGTTGACGACCGCTCCGCGGGACCCCGAGTCGAGGGGCGACCACGACTGCCCCCCATCGACGCTCTTGAAGATTCCGCCTCCATAGGTGCCCTGGTAAATCGTCGAAGAGGACGCGGGATCGGCCGCGAGGCAACTGACCAGCGCGCCTTCCGGGCCCAGGCTGGACCACGCGCTTTCTCCCGCGGCGGCCGCGCACACCAACAGGAGAGCCGCTGCCGTGGCGGCCGCGCGAAACGCCACCGCTCCGTTTCGCCCGATGTTGTCTTTTTGGGTTACGTGGCGGAGGGTGCGGAAGAAATCTGCTCGCCCCATACGGGTAGGGAGGAGCAAAGAGCGTGCCGGTTCTTTTCCTCAAGAGAATCTGAGGATTACGAATTGTGAGCCGGCTCTCGATCGGGATACTCTCTGCCGGCAGGTGAAAAAGTCCGGACCGAATGACGACGCTCGAAATGCGCTGATCGCCGGGTTTCTCGGGTGGACGCTCGACGCGTTCGACTTCTTCGTGCTCACGTTCGTTCTCGTTCCTGTCGCGCGCGACTTCGGAAAATCCGTTCCCACGATCGCGCTCACCCTGACGGCGAGCCTCGCGATGCGGCCCGTCGGCGCCCTCGTGTTCGGCCTGATGGCCGACCGTTACGGGAGGCGCCTTCCCCTCATGATCGACGTCGTCTTCTATTCGGTGGTCGAGGTTCTTTCCGGCTTTGCCCCGACGTATACCGTCTTTCTGGTTCTTCGCCTGCTCTACGGAATCGGGATGGGAGGAGAGTGGGGTGTCGGGGCTTCGCTGGCCATGGAGTCGGTACCCGCTCGCTGGAGGGGATTTCTTTCGGGGGTCCTGCAGGAAGGATACGCGTGCGGGTTTCTCCTGGCGGCCGTGGCCTACGGCTTCGTCTTCCCCCGCTTCGGCTGGAGGGCGCTGTTCTTTCTGGGCGGTGCCCCCGCGCTCCTGTCGCTGTTCATCCGGGCGAAAGTCCGCGAACCCGAAGCGTGGAAGGAATCGCGAACGGACTGGACGACCTACGGGAAGGCGATCCGGCAAAACGGGAAGTTGTTCTTTTATCTCGTGCTGCTCATGGCGATGATGAATTTCATTTCCCACGGGACTCAGGACCTGTATCCCACATACCTCCAGAAGCAGCGCGGACTGAGCCCGCACACGACCGCGATCGTGACGGTGATCTCCATGGTGGGCGCCATCTTCGGCGGGTTGATCGTCGGGTTTCTCTCCGACCGGTGGGGACGCCGGCGAGCGATGGTCGCTTCGGCGCTCGCGGCCGTCGTGCTCATCCCCGTGTGGATTGCCGCTCCGAGCCTCGGCCTGATCGCCGCCGGCGCTTTCGCGATCCAATTCGTGGTCCAGGGGGCGTGGGGAGTGATTCCGGCTCACATCAACGAGCTTTCGCCGGCGCCGCTGCGCGGGTTCTTTCCGGGATTCGCTTACCAGGTCGGCGTCCTCATTGCGTCCACCATCACGTATGCCGAAGCCGTTCTGGCGGAGCGCTTCAGTTATGCGCGGGCGATGGGGTCGCTCGCTTGCGCGGTCCTCCTGATTGGCGCGGCCGTGATCGCCCTCGGCCCCGAAGCTCACGGCATCTCGTTCCGGAAGGAACGGGGAGCGGGTTGATTCAGAGCGAAATTCGGCGCGTAATGATGGAAGCGTCCCCGGTCTGGCTCGGCACCGCCGTCGCGGGCCGGGCCGCGAGAAGAGGGCGGCCCGAGGGCGGAAGGCCCGGCGTCCGGTCCATGAGGACGAAAGCCGGCGAATCGCCTGCCAGCTCCCCCTCGACCTCGATCCCTTCCGCGGGAAGAGTGACGCAGGCGTAACTCTTCCATCCGTTGCTTCGACTCAGCGCCCGGCCCGAGAGCGGCGCAACGGCCGTGCCGCCGATCGTCAGCTTCTCGACGCGGATCGCCGGGGGAAAAGAGATTCGCGCGGAGCGCGCTCCGCGGGGTGAAACGATGCGGCCGCGAAATCGAAGCCGGCCCCCGCTCTGCGACCGTTCTTCGAGCCGGAATTCCGGCGGCGCCAGATTTTCCCGCGGCGCCGGGGCCTCGAGCGCGCGCATCGACGACCAGGGATAAGGAGAGACCGGCGTGCTCCCGAAATTCGCGGCCTTCGAGAGCTCCTTCGGCACCGGGGCGCCGTCGAGGATCCAGCTCGCCGTTGCGCTGTCGGCATCCTGATGCCAGAAAATCGTGAGGCGCTCCGGCGAGTCCGCGGAATAAGGGGCGAGTCCGATCGAGGCAAACAGAAAAAGCGCGGCCCCCGAAGCGATCGCGGCGAGGAGCGACTTTTGGGCCCGAGCGCCGAGGCGGGCGGCGGCCGGGACCAGGGCGGTCGCGGGAATCGCGACGGCGGCCCCGATCACCGCGATGCCGTCGAAACCGATGGCATCCCACAGCCGCCAGGCCATCGGAAGCCAGAGGAGGGCTGCGAGGGGGGGCGCCATCACTCCGGCGAGGCTTTCGGGATCGAGGGCGGCCGGCGACCACGTCGCCGCGAGCAGGGGAAGGAGGAAGAGAAAGCTCACCCCGGGGAGCGCGAACGCCGCCGCCATCGCGAGGATCGCCCAGCCGCTCCAGATCCCGGCGGAGAGAGCCGCCGGCCCGGCTCGCCTCGAGGCGAAAACGGCGATCCCCCCGAGCGCCGCAAGGGAGACGAGCCAGAGCCCGACGAGCGGCGCGACCGGGTGAGCGGTCCACGCCGACGGCACGATCCCCCCGGCCTTCAGGACGCCGCGGGCCGCGGACGAGGCGAGCGCCGCCGCGGCGACCATGCCCCAGAAGGACGCCAGCGCGAGCAACCCTTCCGAGAACCGAAAGGCGCTCCGACGGCCCATCGCGATCAAGCCGGCGGCCAGGAGCAGGATCGACACGGCGGCAATCGGCATCGTCCAGGAATCGGGCCAGCTCAGGATCACGGCGCCGAGAAGATCGAAGAAGACCGCGTCGCCGCGAGGTTTCGCCGCGGCCGCGTCTCTCGAGGCCAGCGACTCGACCATGGCAAGCGCGTTCTCGCCCTCATGCTGCAGCGTCGAGAGGTTCAGATGGGCGAGATCGTCGAGGGGCGTGTGGTAGTGAGCGACTCCGCCGACGCAGGCGAAATTGACGCCCGCCATTCCCCGGCGCTCGAAGACCGTCAGGTCCGTGTCGTTGGGAAGCATCCGATAGATCGCCGGGAAGACGGAGCTCGAGACGGGGTGCGGAATCGCTTTCGCGGCGTCGATCAGCCACCGATTTCCCGGGCTCGTCTCGAAGAGCAGGCTCGCCCCCGACGTTCCTCTCGCTTCGAGGTTCACGACGGCGGAGACATCGTCCGCCCGCGCGGTTGCCGCAAACGCCTCGGCTCCGAGGAGTCCCTGCTCCTCTCCGTCGTCGATCAGAAACAGGACCGGGCGGCGGGCGGCGGGCCGGGACCGGAGGATGCGCGCGATTTCGAGCACGCAGGCGACGCCGAGCCCGTCGTCGGAGGCCCCGGGGCCCGCCTCGACCGAATCGGAATGGGCCGATAAAACGACGGCGCCCCGTTCATCCCGGCCGGGCAACCGGGCAAGAATGTTTCGCACGGTGCCGCACGTTCCGTAACCACCGCACGCGAACGCCTCCCGGACCACCGGCGAATAGCCCGCCGCGGAAAGAACGGAGAGGATCCGGCCTTCGACTCGCGCGCTGGCGGCGCTGCCCTGGGGGTGCGGAGACTCCGGCTCGAGCACTTCGCGGAGAACCCCCCGGGCCCGCTCCGCGGAGAAAGTCTGCGCCGGCGCATTCGCCGGCACGGGCCGGGAAGCGCGATCCCGGGCGAGGCCCGCGGCGAAGAAGAGCGCCGAGAGCGCGGCGGCGACCGCGAGACGCGCCCCCGGCTTCCGGATCAACGGAACTTCTGCCGCATTCCGAAATCGATCCACCGATCCGGGAGGAGACGTTTCGCGAGAGATCCCACTTTCGCGGGCAGGGTCACGAGAACGCGCGCCGGCGGATGTTTCCGCTCCACGGCCCGCAGGACGGCGCGGGACACCGCCTCGGGCGGCAACGCCCCGGCCGTGGTTTCTTTCCGGAACAGGGCGAAGGCGTTCGTGTACGCGGCATGGTAGGGGGACCGGGCGTCGGAGGCGAACGGTTGCGCGCCGCTTTCCGCGGTTTCCGCGAAACGGGTGTTGATGGGCCCCGGCTCCATCAGGACGACCCGAATTCCGAAAGGGCTGACCTCCAGGCGCAGCGCGTCGGAGATCGCTTCGAGGGCGAATTTGGAGGCGCAATAGGCGCCTCCAAACGGATAGGAGATCCGCCCGCCGATGGAGCCGATCATCACGATCGTCCCGCCGCCCTGTTTTCTCATCGCCGGCAGCACAGCCTGCGTGAGCTCGACGGTGCCGAAAACGTTCACGTCGAACTCTTCCCGCCACTTCGAGATCGGAAGGTCTTCGACGGTCCCCATTTGCGCGTATCCGGCGTTGTTGACGAGAACGTCGATTCGGCCGGCGCCCGAGAGAACCTCCGCGACCGCGGCGCGGATCGATTCGGGGCGCGTCACGTCGAGGACGAGAGTCTCGACGCCGCCGAGTTGAGCCATCGAATCCCGGTTCCGGGCGGTCGCAAAGACGCGGTGGCCCGCGGCGGCGGCGCCCGACGCGATTGCCCGCCCGATGCCGGAGGAACAACCCGTGATCAGGAAGACGAGAGGCCGTTTCATGATGCAACTCCCTCGCGTAATGTATCGCGACCGGAACGTCGTACAATCCCGGTGTGTCGTACGCGGAAAAGCAGCTCGCCCCCGGGGAGCGGATCCTTTATCGGGCCCGTTACCATTGGATCTTCTTCGGCAAGGCTCTGTTGCTGCTCGTGTTGTCGATCGTGCTGTCGGCGGCCGACCTCTGGATGGTCCAGAGGGGCGTCGACGCGACGGCCGTCGCCGTCTTGAAATGGGCGGCCGCTTCGGTGCTCGTTTTCGCGCTGCTGTTCCTGCTCGTTCGATCTCTCCGCGCGGCCGCCGACGAGTTCGTCGTGACGGACCGCCGGATCATCCACAAGCTGGGATTCTTCTCGCATGAGACCCGGCAATGCCCTCTGGCGCGGGTGCAGGACATCACGGTCGACCAGTCGGTCTTCGGACGGCTGCTCGGGTACGGCGACCTCGGGATCGAGACGGCGTCGGAAGGCGGGCAGATCGTGTTTCCCACGATCTCGAATCCGGAAGCCCTCCGAACCGCGATCTGGACGCACGTCGGAACCGGCGGGCTTTCGGCGTCCTCGCCGCCCACTCCGGGGGCGGCCGGTTCTGCGGGTTCGCGCCCCTCCGCCGCTTCCGAGCGGCTCGCGAAGCTGGCCGAGCTCAGAAGCCAGGGGCTGATCACACCGGAGGAGTTCGAGCAGAAACGTCGGGAAATCGTGAAGGAGCTCTGAGGGACGGCGGTAATCTCCGGCGTCTCCCGCTCGTCCAAGAGGCGTGAGGGCATTGAAAATCGTCACCGGCGCGCAAGACCTTCCCGTCGACGAGAACCGCATCCTGGAAAGTGTCCTGGCCGGGGACACGGAAGCCTTCGCGTACTTCGTTCGGACTTACCAGAGAAGAGTTTACGGGATGGCCCTTCGTTTCCTTCGCGACCCGGCGGAGGCCGAATGCGTCGCCCAGGAAGCGTTCCTCAGGGCTTATCAGGCCCTTGCGAATTTCCGCGGCGGGTCCTCCTTCGAGACCTGGATCACGAGAATCGCGATCAACGGCTGCCGCGACCGGCTGAAGAGGAAGCGGCTCGTCGTGTACTTCCATCAAGCCCCCGCGGGGGATCCCGAGGAAGGGGAGCCGGAGGACCGGATCTCTTCCCCCGAGCCCTCGCCCGAGCGGCTGCTGCATGCGCGGCAGATTCAGGCGCGCCTCCGTAAGGCCGTTCGCGAGCTTTCGCCCCGGCAGCAGACGGTCTTCGTCCTGAAGCACATGGAAGAAAAATCCATTCCCGAGATCGCCCACCTCCTCGGGCTCGATTCCGGAACCGTGAAATCTCACCTGTTTCGCGCCGCTCGCAAGATCCGCGGAATGCTGCGCGACCTGCGGAGCGCGCCATGACCGAAATCCGCCCCCGGGAAGAGCACCTGAAAACCGAAGAGTTCTTTCTGCTCGCGCTGCCGCCCGCCGGCGAGCCGGGGCCCCTTCCGGCGCACCTCTCGGCCTGCGGCGCATGCTCGCGCCAGCTCACGGAGTGGCGCGCCGCCGCGGAGGCGATGTCGGCTTCGCCCGAGGGGCCTCCGCCAGGTTTCGAAAAGCAGGTGATGGAGAAAGTGCGGGAAATGCGGTCGCCCCGAAGGACGCGCGTTTCGCGCCGCCGTCTCGCCGGCCTGGCCGCGGCGGCGTGCCTGCTCGCCGCGTTCTGGATCGGCACCCGCGTGGGCCGGCGAAACGAACCGGCCCGTGCCGCGCGCGAGACTTCGATGAGCGCGACCGACGAGGCGGACGACAAGCTGCTGCGCGACGTGTCGCGCCTGGTCTCCAGCGACGACGAGGAAAACGATTGGAGGTCGCTGGCGCCGTTGCCGCCGGCGCCGGGAGGAAATTCGTGAAACGACTCTTTGCGTTCTCTGCGTTCGTTCTCGTGTCGGCTTACGTCTCGGCGGCGGCGCTCGACGGCATGCCGGACGGAAAATGGTGGAAGAACCCCCGGGCCGTCCGAACGCTCGGGCTGACCGCCTCACAGGTCGACGAGATCGAGACGATCTTTCTGCACGTGCGCCCGCAGCTCATCGACCTCCGGGCCGACCTCGAGAAAAAGAAGCTGGTTCAGGACTCCCTCATGGAGCGGCCGGACGTGAAGACCGAAGAAGCGGGGAAGGCGATCGACGAAACGGAACGGGCGCGCTCCCGGCTGGAGAAAGAGAGGGCGATGATGTTTCTCCAGATCCGTCAGGTCCTGACTCCCGAGCAGCGCCAGAAAATCCTCGAGAGGCGCGAGGACCTTCGCGAGCGACGGCTGGACCGGCCGCGCCGGCTGCGTCCGGGGGCGGCGCGGCCGCCGGACGCCCGCTGACGGAATACCATTTTCGCCCGTTCGGTTAGACTGGCCGGGTGAAGGATCGAGCGGTTTTCTTTTCTTTTTTCCGGCCCTATCGCGCGCAAATCGCGGTCGGAACGGTTTGCGTTCTCCTCTCGACCGGAATTTCCCTGATCGCTCCCTCGGTCGTCGGCCAGGCGATCGACGATCTCAAGCGCGGCGTTTCGAGCCTGACGGTGCTGAGGTTCGGCGGCCTGATTCTCCTGATCTCCGCCGTGTCCGGCATCTTTCTGTATTTTCAGCGCCGGATCCTGATCGGCGTGTCCCGCGACATGGAATTCGACATTCGCAACGACTTCTTCGATCACCTCACGAAGCTGCCCCTCGACTACTACCGCGCCCACCGCACCGGCGATTTGATGTCAAGGGCGGTCAATGATCTCACGGCCGTTCGGATGATGATGGGGCCCGGGCTGATGCAGTCCCTGAACACGGTCGTCACCGCCTCGATCGCGATCGCCCTGATGGTCCGGGTGGACGGGTCCCTGACCCTGCTCGCGCTCGCGACGCTGCCGCTGACCGCCGTTTCCACGAAGATCGTCGGACAAAAAATCCACGTTCTCTTCGAACGGGTGCAGGAGTATTTCTCCGAGATGTCCGCGCGAGCGCAGGAGAATTTCGCCGGAGCGCGGCTCGTTCGCGCCTTTACGCGGGAACGCTCCGAAATCGGGCTCTTCCGCGCGGCGAATCACGAGTACATGCAGCGAAACCGCCGGATCATCAAGGTCTCCGCGCTGTTCTATCCTCTCCTTCAGACGCTCGTCGGGCTGTCCTTTGTCCTCGTCCTCTGGAGGGGCGGCCGCCTCGTCCTTTCCGGAAGGATCACGGTCGGCAAGTTCGTCGAGTTCAACCTGTACCTCGTTGAAATGGTGTGGCCGATGATCGCCCTCGGTTGGGTCGTGAACCTCCTGCAGCGCGGCGCGGCGTCGTGGAACCGCATGCGCGAGATCCGGGACGCCGAGCCTTCCATCCGCGACGTTCCTCCTCTCGTGACCGGATTTTCGCCGCGGGGGGAAATCGAGTTTCGCAGGCTCTCGTACTCCTCCGGGGGTGCCCGAATCCTTTCCGAGATCGATCTGAAAATCCGGGCGGGCTCCTTCGTGGGCATCGTCGGGCGCACCGGGTCTGGCAAGACGACGCTCGTCTCGCTCATCCCGCGCCTGCTCGACCCGCCTCCCGGAACCCTGCTCTTCGACGGCCTCGAGGTCCATCGGATTCCGCTCGCCGATCTGCGACGCGAGATCGGGATGGTCACGCAGGACACGTTTCTCTTCTCGGAGACGATCGCGGGAAACCTGTCCTATGGCGTTCCGGACGCCGAGACCGAAGCGATCGAGCGGGCGGGCGACATCGCGGGCCTGACGCCGGACATCTCGGGCTTCCCCGAGAAGTGGAACACGCAGATCGGCGAACGGGGCATCACGCTGTCCGGCGGCCAGAAGCAGAGGGCGGCGATCGCGCGCGCGATCCTTCGCTCCCCGAGGATCCTGATTCTGGACGACTCGCTCTCCGCGGTCGATTCGGAGACCGAGGCGCGAATCCAGGGCCGCCTTCGCGACGTCGTGGCGAAACGAACGACGCTCCTGATTGCCCATCGCCTCTCGTCGCTCCGCGATGCCGATGAAATCGTCGTGCTCGACGGGGGGCGGATCGCGGAACGGGGTTCCCACGCGGAACTCGTCGCGCGCGGCGGCCTGTACGCGCGGATGTGGGAGCGTCAGCGGCTGGAAGAGGAGGTCGAAAGCGCGTGACGGAGGCGGCGCATCACGAAGAAGAGGTCCTCGGGAAGGCGTATGACGCCCGGCTCGCCCGGCGGCTCCTGCGCTACGTCCGCCCCTACCGCGGGAGCCTGATCGCCGGGACTTCGCTGATCCTCCTCGGCTCGTTTTTTCAACTCTTGGGCCCCGCAATCACGGCCGCGGCGCTCGATTTCGCGATCGCGCCGAAGCCGGGCTCACGGAATTCGGCGCTGGCGCGGGTCGTGTCCGCCCTCGCGCTCCGGTTTCACCTGAATCTCGCCGGAGCGGCCGGCCTCGATCTTTTTGCCGGGCTGTTTCTGCTTTCCCTCTTTCTGTCGTTCTTCCTCATCTACGCCCAAGTCTGGATCGTGAACTGGATGGGACAGAGGATCATGTTCGACCTTCGCGCGGAGATCTTCGAAAAACTTCAGCGCGCCGACGTGGCCTACCTGGACCGCAACCCCGTCGGACGGCTCATGACCCGGCTCACGACCGACGTCGACGCGCTCAACGAGCTCTTCACATCCGGGATCGTCTCGATGGTCGGCGACGTCTTCTCGCTCGCCGGGATCGTCGTGGCGCTCTTCCTCCTCAATGCGCCGCTGGCCTGGGTGACGTTCCTGACGATTCCCCTGATCGTCGGGCTGACCGCGTGGTTTCGAAAACGCGCGCGGGAGACGTATCGCGACATCCGCGTCCGCATCGCCCGAATCAACGCATTTCTGCAGGAGCACATCACCGGGATGGCGGTCGTGCAGCTCTTCAACCGAGAGGAGAGGGCCCGGCGCGACTTCGGGCGCATCAATGACGCGCACCGGACGGCGTATCTCCGCGCGATTTTCTACTACGCCGTCTTCTATCCCGGCGTGGAGTTTCTGTCGGCGCTCGGCCTCGCCCTGATCGTCTGGTTCGGGGGTTCGGAGGTCATCCGGAGCGCCCTGTCGATCGGCGTCCTCGTCGCGTTCATCCAGTACGCGCAGCGATTCTTCCGGCCGATCGCCGATCTGTCGGACAAGTACAACACCCTGCAATCCGCGATGGCGTCGTCCGAACGAATCTTCCGGCTGCTCGACCGGGAACCCGAGATCGTTTCTCCCCGCGGCGCGGTCACGCCCGGAAGGGCCGGAAGCCTCGCCCTCGAGAACGTCTCCTTCGCCTACAAGCGCGGGGAGGAGGTCCTGAAGAACGTGTCGTTTGCCGTCGAGCCGGGCGAGCGCGTGGCCCTGGTCGGCCATACGGGCGCGGGCAAGACCACGATCGCATCGCTCTTCCTGCGCTTCTACGACGTGCAGAAGGGCGCCGTCCTCGTCGACGGAACGGATGTCCGCGCGTTCGGGCTCGACGACCTCCGGGGGCGATTCGCGATCGTGCTTCAGGATCCGTTCCTGTTCACGAGCACGATTTCCGACAACATCCGACTCGGGAACCGATCGATTTCCGACGAACGAATCCGCGCCGCGGCGCGGGACGCTCGCGCCGCCGGTTTCATCGAGAAGCTGCCCGCCGGCTACGAAACGGTTCTGCAGGAGCGCGGGGGAGGTTTGTCGGCGGGTCAAAAACAACTCATCTCGATCGCCCGGGCGTTCGCCTTCGACCCGGAGTTCCTGATCCTCGATGAAGCCACCGCGAATATCGACACGGAAACCGAGCTGGAAATCCGGGAAGGCCTCTCGCGGCTGCTGAAGAGCCGGACCTCGCTCGTGATCGCGCACCGGCT
>JBOGJO010000249.1:0-4280 GCA_050747885.1 Thermoanaerobaculia bacterium | reverse complement strand
ATCTTCTTCCCGGCGCGCGATCCCGTCGGGATGGCTCGGGCCGTCTCCCGCCTTCTGGCCGACGAGCCCGCCCGCCGCCGGCTTTCGGCGGAAGGTCCCGCTCGGGCCGCGAAGTTTCGGACCGCCGACGTCGCCGACCGGCTCGAAAGGGTCTTCGCGAGCGCCCCGCGTGTTTGACCTGACGGCGGTGTTCGTCAATCACCGGACGGCCGATCTCTGCCGCGAGGCCGTGAAGTCGCTCCGGGAATGCGCCTCGGAGGAGGGGGTTTCTCTCTTCGTCGTGGTCGTCGATTGCGCCTCGGGGCCGGACGAGGCCGGGCCGCTCCGGGACATTTCCGCCGACCGGCAGGTCCTCCTGAAGGACAATCGCGGCTACTCCGGCGGCCTGAACGCAGGTCTTTCCGCCGCGGAGTCGAATCTCGTCCTTCTCTGCAACGCCGACGTCCTGTTTCTTCCGGGGGCCCTCCGGCCGCTGATCGAAGAAGCCGCCCGGGCCGGCGTCGGCGCGGCGGCTCCGGTCCAATTCGCGGATCGACGGGCGCGGATTCGTCTTCCGACAGGCTTTGGATCCGGCCTGGTGCGGGACTTCCTTCAGTCGCGGGGAGCCTCGCCCCGGCTGTGGGAGCGCGAGCGCTTCGCCCGCGCGGCGCGGCGGCAATGGCGACTCTGGGAACGAGGCGGCGACGCGGCCCACCTGACCGGATCGATCCTGATGACGCGGTTGGACGTGCTCGACCGGGTCGGGCGCTTCGACGAGAGATTTCCGTTCGAATACGAGGAAACCGAGTGGCAGGATCGCCTCCGAGCCGCGCAGCTGAGGCTGCGCGTCGTGGCGCAATCCCGAGCCTGCCATTTCCCCGGTTCCTCGTTCTCCCGGAGCGAGGGAGCGGAAGAAAGGCGGAGAACCTCGCGGGCCCTCTATCGCCGCCGCCGCTTCGGGCCCGCCGTCAGCCGGGCTCTCGAATGGGCGGAGAGGCGGGGCCGTCCGCCCGTCCCCCCGACCTGGGACCGTCCGAGTTTCTCCGGACTCGGCCCCGGGCTGGCGATCGCGGCGTCCCTGAATCCCAGCATGCAGCCGTTTTCGGCGGCGTCTTCCGATTCGGCTGTCTCCCTGCCGGATCTCTTCGAGGCGCTCGGCCCGTCCCTGTATCTCCGCGTCTTCGAGACGGAGACGGGCGAGCCGGACGCGACTTTTCGCGCGAGCCGCCCGTGAGCTTCTCGGTGCGCGCGGCGATCCCCGGCGATTCCGGGGGAATCCGGGAGCTGTTCGGGACGGTGTTCCCCCGCGTTTTGTCGGAGGCGGAGTGGCGCTGGAAATATCCGGAAAATCCGGACGGCTGGTTGTCGGTCGTCGCCGAGCGCAACGGGAAGATCGTCGGGCATTACGGCGGCTGCCTGATGGCTGCCCGGATCGGCGGGAGCGAAAGGACGATCGTGTCCCTCGGAGACGTCGCCACCGATCCGTCGGTGCGGCACCTCGGGGGACGCCGAAGCGTCTTCCGCTGCATGGCGGAGCTGATGTTCGACCTCCTCAGAGAGCGCGGCATCCCGTTCGGATTCGGCTTCCCGAGCGCCCGCGCCTTCGAGGTCGGGCGCCGGTTGCTCGGTTATCGGAGTCATTTTCCCATCCGCGAAACTCGGCTCGATTGCGCGTCTCCGGAGAGCCGCGACGACACTGCGGGGGTTTCCGATTCGGTCGGTCCCGGCTTCGACCGCCTCTGGGAGAAGGCCCGCCCGTGGCTCGGGCGGTCCTGCCTGGTTCGCGACGCCGTTCGCGCGAACTGGCGTTACCAGGAGCGGCCCGACCGCTCCTACCGGATGCTCACGATCCCGGGCGAGGACGGCGACCGGGCCTGGGGCGTGATTTCGGTTTTCGGGGAAACGGCGCTCGTCATGGACTACCTCCTGGAGAGCCCCGATCCCGTCCTCGCCGAACGTCTCGCGCGAGCTCTCGCGCGGGAGGGCCTCGCGATGGGCGGCCGAGAGCTCGCGGTCTGGGAGGCGCCGGGCGGCCGTGCCTGGGCCGTCCTCGATTCCGCGTTGGGCCGACTGAACGCGCGACGGTGGACGCAGGAGGCCGGGTTTTCCTTCGTCACGGCCGTCGTGTTCGAGGAGGAGGCTCTTCAGGAGTTTCTTCGCGACCTCAACCTCGTCGCCGGAATCTACGACGACCGGTAGAATTTGCCATTTCGACCCAGCCATGCCATAAATTCGCAATCCGATGGAAGAGAAAGACTTGATCCCCTACGAGGCCGCCGAGATCCGGGCCGAGAGGGTTCTCGTCCTGGCCGCCCACCCCGACGACGAAGTGTTCGGAGCGGGGGGCCTCCTGGCCCGGCTCGCGGAGAAGGCCGAAGCGATCCGCGCGCTCGTTCTGACTGGCGGAGAGGCGCAGGAAGATCGGGGAGGAGGCTCCGCCGACCCGGAAATTCGCCGGCGAGAGGCGCGGGAATCCGGCGCCGAGCTCGGGATCTCCGACTACGTCTTCGAGGTTTTTCCCGACCGGTCGCTCTCCGGCCGGAAACCGGATCTCATGAAATTGATTCGGGATCAGGTCTCGACGTTTTCCCCCGACCTCGTCGTCCTTCCCTCGCCGTGCGAGATTCACCCCGATCATCGAGCCGTCGCGGAGGCCGTTTACGAGCTGGTCGCCCGCGTTCGCCCGGAAGACGAGGGGGCGGGGTCTTACCGCCTGCTTCGGCTCGCGTTCTACGAGGTCACCCAGCCGATTCTCCCCAACGTCCTGGTTCCCCTCGGCGAGCGGGCGGGAAAAAAGAGCCGAGCAGTTTCGAAATTCGTCTCCCAGGCCGCCGTTCGGGACTATGAAGGGGCGATCGCCGGGCTCAACGCGTTTCGCTCGCTGACTCTCTCCGGCGCCGGCCCCGTCGAGGCGTTTTACGTCATCGAGGCCCGGGACGCCGCGGTGACGCCCCTGTCGGAGCTTCGTCGGGCGATCGGGCCGGCCGCGATCGCGGCGGGATCCTCACAAACCGCTCCCGCCGCCGCGATCGTTCGCACGCGGAATCGGCCCGCGCTCCTCGTCGAGGCCCTCGAAAGCCTCGCCGCCCAAACCGCGCGGCCCCGGAGTGTTGTCGTCGTCAATGATGGAGGAGCGCCGGTCGAGCCCCTGCTGGGGCGGTTCGAAGCGGCCTTCTCCCTCGTGCCCGTGACGCACGAGTCGTCGCGCGGACGATCGGCTTCGGCCAATGCGGGGCTTTCCCGCGTTTCGGAAGACGTGGCGGCGTATCTCGACGACGACGACCTGCTCGCGCCGGATCATTTCGAGCGACTGCTGGCGGCGCGCGCGTCGGGACCGGAGCCGATCGTGTATTCCGACGCCGTCGTCGTGCTCCTGGCCCGCGACGGCGAGAGCTGGAAAGAGCGCCACCGGGAGCTGCAATACTCGATGGATTTCGATCGGGATTTTCTCCTTTTCTCCAACTACATTCCGCTCCCGTGCGTGCTGTTCGACGTCGGGCTCGTCCGCAAAGCGGGCGCCTTCGACGAAGCTCTCGACTTTTCCGAGGACTGGGACCTGTTGATCCGACTTTCGCGCGAGGCCCCGTTCCGGCACGTTCGCGCCGTGACGGCCTACTACCGGGTCTTCGAAGGCGAAGAAGGGCACGTCGAGGCGGGCGGCGATCCGTTTCTGGCGGCCCGGCGCGTGATCCTCGAGCGGTACCGCGGCCTTCGGGACGACGAGACCGCGGCGCGGGTTCTCGACCGGGTTTCTCGGCGTCTCTGGGAAGTCTCGCGGGAGGAATTCCGTTTCGCGGGAGAGCTCGCGTATCAGCGGGCGAGCCATCGGCGGTTGGCGGGCGAGGTACAGAGCCTCGAGGAATGCCTTGGCGACATCCGAACGGAATCGCAGCGGCGCCTCTCGGAAATGGCGAGAATCCAGGACGAGGCGGACTCGTTCCGGGCGGAGGCGGCGAGCGAGGTTCAGGAGCTCTCGGCGGAAGTCTCGAGGCTCGGCGACCTGATCCGAGCCATGGAGCGCGCCAAGCTGTGGCGACTCCACGCCGCGATCCAGAAATTCAAAGGTCGCCGTTGACGCGGCGAGTCGTCGTGCTCGCTCCCGAGCCGATCCGCCCGAAGATGGCGGGAATGGGGATCCGGGCGCTGGAGCTCGCCAAGGCGCTGTCCGCGGACTTCGACGTTCGATTTCTCGTGCCGAACGATCCCTCCGAGGCCCCGGCGGCGGCGGGCGTGACGGTCGTTCAGGCCCCTCCCGGTTCCGGAGCGTTTCACTCGGAGATCCGCGATTGCCGCGCCGCGCT
>JBOGJO010000248.1:0-17328 GCA_050747885.1 Thermoanaerobaculia bacterium | reverse complement strand
ATGTAGAGATAGCCCTTTTCGATCACCGCGCCCATCTGCCGGAAAAAGAAGGTGAGAAGCAGCGTGCGAATGTGGGATCCATCCACGTCGGCGTCGGTCATGATCACGATCTTGTGGTAGCGGAGCTTCGTGAGATCGAAATCCTGACCGATCGAACAGCCCAGCGCCGTGATGAGGACCCGAATTTCCTGGGAAGAAAGCATCTTGTCGAGTCGGGCCTTCTCGACGTTCAGGATCTTTCCCCGCAGCGGCAGGATCGCCTGGAATTTCCGGTCTCGGCCCTGCTTGGCCGACCCGCCGGCGGAATCTCCTTCCACGATGAAGATCTCGGAAAAGGCCGGGTCTTTCTCCTGACAGTCGGCGAGCTTCCCCGGCAGCGATCCGGAATCGAGAGCTCCCTTGCGCCGCACGAGATCGCGCGCTTTGCGGGCCGCCTCGCGCGCCCTCGCCGATTCGACGATCTTCTCCACGATCCGACGGGCGTCCCGGGGGTGCTCCTCGAGGTACGACCCGAATTTCTCGTACACAACCTGTTGAACCCAGGTCTTGACCTCCGAGGAGACGAGCTTGTCCTTCGTCTGGGAGGAAAATTTCGGATCCCGCACCTTGACGGAGATGACCGCCGTCAGGCCTTCGCGGGCGTCGTCGCCGGAGAGGCTGGTTTCTTTCAGCGCTTTCGTCAGGTTGTTCGCATCGGCATATCTCTGGAGGGCCCGCGTCAGGGCGCTCTTGAACCCCTCGAGGTGAGTGCCTCCGTCGCGGTTGTTGATGGTGTTCGTGAACGCGTAGAGGGTCTCGGCATAACCTTCGTTCCACTGGAGCGCCACCTCGACCCGTTCCTTGTCGCCGTCCCGCTTCGGATCCCCCGTGCCCCCCTTGATGTCCCACACGAAAATCACCTTGTCGTGAATGGGCGTCTTCGCTTTGTTGAGATGCTCCACGAAGGACTTGATCCCCCCCTCGTAGAAGAATTCGTGCTTCTTGTCGGTCCGTTCATCGACGATCGTGATCGACACGCCGGGGATCAGGAACGACAGCTCGCGAAGGCGCTGGGAAAGCTGCTCGAAATGGAATTCGAGAACGGAAAAAATCTGCGGATCGGGCCAGAAGGTGACTTTCGTGCCCGTCTTCTTCGACGCTCCGGTGGTCTCGATCGGCGCGGCTGGCACTCCCCGCTCGTAGACCTGGTGCCAGACCTTGCCCTCCCGGCGCACTTCGACGTCGAGACGAAGCGAAAGGGCGTTGACGACCGAAACGCCCACGCCGTGGAGCCCGCCGGAAACCTTGTAGGAGTTGTTGTCGAACTTTCCGCCGGAATGGAGATCGGTCATGATGATTTCGAGGGTCTCCCGCTTGTGCTCGCGATGGAGGCCCACGGGAATTCCGCGTCCGTTGTCCTCGACGGTCACGGAATTGTCCGGATGGATCGTGACGAGGACCTTGTCGGCGTACCCGGCCTGGGCTTCGTCGATCGAGTTGTCGACGAGCTCGGTCACCATGTGGTGGAGCCCGCTGATGTCGTCGACATTGCCGATGTACATGCCGGGGCGTTTCCGGACCGCCTCCAGACCCTTCAGGAGCTTGATGTCGTCGGTCGTGTAGCTGCTGCTCATTGCGTCATCCAATTTTCCTCAAGTTTTCTCTTCGCGCCTGAAGCTGCGCTCGGCCGCAAACCACTTCATAAACGAGATCGGGCTTCCGGGGACATCGGGACACGGTTTCCGGGTGAGCCGTCGTCAGCACGGTCTGCGCCGACTCGGGCAGCTCGGCCACGAGCGACTCCGCGGCGCCGGGCGAGAGCTCTGCATCGAAGTCGTCGAGGGCATAGAGGGGAACTTTCCCCGCCACCGCCGCAACAGTCTCCCCTTCGGAGAGCCGGAGAAGAAAGGCGGCCCGCATCACTTCCCCCGTCGACGCCGAGGCGCCGAACGGCCGGCCGCCGCGCTCGAACTCGATCGCGTCGCGCTGGGGACCGAAAAGGGTGCGGCCCCGTTCCCGCTCGGCTCGCGCCAATCGGGCGTGCTGTTGCCGATACTCGGCCGCCAGGTCCTCCATCGATCCCTTCGGGCCCGAAAACCGGAGCTCGATTTCCGAAAGCGCTCCCGCGCGGGTAAGGAGTGCCTGCCAGTGCGGCTTCCAACAATCCAGGGCCGCGAGTCGGCGCGTCCCGGCCCTGGCCGCCGACAGAATGAACTGCTCGGTCCAGCTCTCCAGGCCTGGCGAGCCCGGGCTGGCCAGAAGAGCGTTGCGCTGGTCGAGGCAGCGTTGGAATTTTCGGTAGTCCTCCACCGCCGCCGGAAAAATCGTGACGGCGAGCCGGTCCAGAAACTTTCGCCGCACCGCGGGGCCGCCCAGGAAGAGGGCACGATCTTCGGGCGCCAGGAAGACCGCGGGCAGCGCCGATCCGACGGCCAAAAAGTCGGCGCGCTTACCGTTTCTCTGAAAGACTCGGGCTCGGCCGGCACTCCATTCCGCCGAAACCGACTCCATTCCGTTCTCGTTCCGCACTGCGGCCCGCAGCGAGAAGGAGTCCCCGGCCGCCATTTCCGCGGACCGCGCGCCTCGAAAGGACGGCCGGCCCGACAGGACGGCCAGCGCCTCGAGAAAGTTCGTCTTGCCGTGGCCATTCTCTCCGAAGAGAAGGGTGGTCCCGGGCGAAAACGAGAGGACTTCCGGAGCGAGATTTCGAAATTCGTTGGAATGAAGAGTCTCGAGCAACCGATCTCCTCAAAGTCTCATGGGCATGACGACGTACTGATACTTGGAGATTCCCGCGATCTCCTCCGCGGGCCGGCACAGGCACTGGGTGTTTTCGTCCTTCACCTGCAGGCGAACGTTCTCGGTCTCGGCTTCGGCCAGGAACTCGAGCAGGTATTGCGAGTTCAGGCCGAGCGCCACCGGCTCGCCGGTGTACTCGACCGGAAGCGTCTCGGTTCCTTCGCCGAGCTCCTGGCTTGCCGAAGAAACCGTGAGGCCGCCGCTCTCCAGAGCCAGGCGGACACCGCGCGCTCTTTCGGAAGAGAAGAGGGCGATGCGCTTCACCGCGTTCTCCAGGATCGTCCGGGAGATCGTGACGACTCGATCGTTATCCCGTGACAGAACTTTCTCGTAGTCGGGAAAATTCACATCGAGCAGGCGAGCAATGAGCCGCCGCTCCCCTACGGTAAAGGCGAGATGATTTTCCGAATGAGCGATGTCGAGCATCGCGTCGTCCGGACCGTCCATCTTCAGGATCTCCGACAGCGCCTTCTTGGGAACCAGAATCTGCGGAAGAGAGCTCTTGCCCGCCGGGCGGGGAAACTCGACCATCGCGAGACGATGGCCGTCGGTCGCGACGAGCTCGAGCTCCTTGCCCTTCTCCTTGAGCAGAGCGCCCGAAAGCTGAAAGCGCTTCTCTTCGGAGGAGATCGCGAAGAGGATCTTTCTCGTCATCTTCTTCCATGTCGACAGCGGGATGGACAGGGAAGGCTTCCCCTCGACTTTCGGCACCGTGGGAAAATCCTCCGCCGGCTGAGCCACCATCTTGTACTTCCCCGAGCCGGTCGTGACGCCGAGATAGTGATTGTCGAGGAGCTTCAGACGAATTCCGTCTTCGTCCAGCGTCCGGATGAGGTCGAAGAGCTTTCTCGCGGGAACGCAAACGCCTCCCGGAGAGGAAACCTTCGCTCCGACCTGGGTGTGGAGCGTCAAATCGAGATCGGTCGAGGTCAGATCCAGCCCGCCGTTCTCGGCTTTCAGGAGGATGTTCGCGAGGATCGGAATGGTGTTTTTCCGCTCCACGACACCTTGCAGAATCTGAAGCTCATTCAAGAACTTCCCGCGCTCGATTGTGAGTTCCATATCACTCCTGGTGAAGGAGAAAGAGTATCACACGAGGTACTCGTTGTAGGCCTGTGCGAGACCGTTTTCTCATTGTGCTAAACTATTTTACACAAAACACTTAAAGGACGTCAAGCCTCTGGAAAGCCGGCGCCGATTCGAAGGGTTTTTTCGCTCCCGATCCGGCCGCGCCGGGGATGTGAAAAATCCACCTGTGGAACCCGGAAACACCCCTTCCAAATCACCGGAAAGACGAGCTCAACGCGTCGATGGTCTTGTGAAAATCCGCGTCATCGTCGTAGAGCCGCTGGATCTTTTCGACCGAATGCATGACGGTGGAATGGTGCTTGTCGTTGAAGAGCCGCCCGATCTCCGGAAACGAGAGCCTTGTGAGGTTTCGGCAGAGGTACATCGCGATCTGGCGCGGGAAGGCCACGACTTTTGCGTTGGATTTCGCCTTGAGGTCGGAGACCCGCAGCCCGTAGTGTGAGGCGACGGATTTCAGGATCTCCGCGGGCGTGGCCTTCCGGTCGTCGCTGACGACCATGTCTTTCAGCGTTTCCCGCGCGAGCTCGAGCGTCAGAGGGCTTCCGGTGAGCGAGGCGAAGGCGAGAACCCTGTTGACCCTTCCTTCCAGTTCCCGGATGTTGCTCTTGACGCTCCCGGCGACGTAGAGGGCCACGTCGTTGGGGATGAAGATTTTCTCTTCCTCGGCTTTTTTCCGCAGGATCGCAACCTTCATTTCGAGATCCGGCGGCTGAATGTCGGCGATGAGCCCCCATTCGAAACGCGAGCGCAGCCGTTCTTCGAGCGACGACAGTTCCTTGGGAGGAGCATCGCAGGAGAGGACGATCTGGCGCTGTGATTCGTGGAGAGAATTGAAGGTGTGGAAGAACTCCTCCTGGGTCGCTTCCTTGCCGGCGATGAATTGGACGTCGTCGACGAGCAGCACGTCGAGCTCGCGATAACGGCGGCGGAATTCATGCATTCGTTCGCTTTTGATGCCGTTGATCAGGTCGTTGAGAAATTTTTCCGCAGAGAGGTACAGCACCCGCGCCGCCGGGCGGCCCCGAACGATTTCATGCGCGATCGCGTGCATGAGATGAGTCTTTCCGAGTCCCACTCCGCCGTAGATGAACAGCGGGTTGTACGATCTCGAGGGGGCTTCGGCGACCGCGCGGGCGGCCGCGTGAGCGAACTGATTCGAGGACCCGACGACGAAGCTTTGAAACGTGTACCGGGGATTGAGCCCGGGCGGCGGCGCCGGGGTGATCGGCCTTTCCCTCTCGGGAGCCTGGTGATCGGCGACGAATTCCAGGGTGAGCCCGGGAAGACCGATCGACTCCGCGGCGGCGCGGAGCGAGGCGGAATGGTGGGACGGAATCCAGTCGGCAAAAACGGCGTTCGGAACGAGGATCGTCCAGAAGGGTTGTCCGCGGGTTTCGCTCTCCGATCCGAATCGGGCAGGGAGAAACCAGGTTCGAAATTCCTTTTCCTCGATCTGGGGCTCAAGGGCAGAAAGGAATTCAGTCCACCGGTTTTGCGTCATCGTGTCTTTTCCGCAGATTTTTCCACAACTGTGGAAACTTTCGCGGAGATCTTAGCATAATCCTTGACTTGCTTTCGAGACGAGAAATAGAATCAAAGTTTTGAGGCGAAAGGTACGAGGAGCCCATGAAAAGGACCTTCCAACCCAACAACAGCCGGCGCAAAAAGACGCACGGCTTTCGTTCGCGAATGAGCTCCAAGACCGGTCGGGCCGTGCTTTCGGCGCGCCGCCGCAAGGGGCGCAAACGTCTGACCGTCTGAACCGGGGGACCCTCGCCCGCGACGGGTTTCCGAAAGAGAACCGGCTCCGGAAGAGGCAGGACTTCACCGCTTGTCAAAAGAGAGGCACGAGGATTGCGGGGCGCTGGATGGTGCTGTTGGCCCTCGAGAACCGAGGGGCGGCGGCGCGTTTGGGCCTCTCCGTGCCGCGGCGGACAGGGACGGCTCCGGTGCGCAACCTCGCGAAGAGGCGGCTGCGCGACATTTTCCGGCGATTCCCCGAACGGGAGAGAATTCGAAAGGATCTCTGCGTGATCGTCCGGCCGGAGGCGGCGAAGGCGACCTACCTGGAGCTTCGCGAAGAGTTCGCGAGGTTGTGCCGAAAGGCCTGCCCGCCCGACTCGCCCTCGGCCTCTTGAGAGCCTATAAGGCGGTGATTTCACCGCTGCTTCCGGAAGCCTGCCGGTTCGAGCCGACGTGTTCGGAATACGCCAGCGAGGCGATCGGACGATACGGCGCGGGCAAAGGCCTCCTTCTTGCCCTCGGGCGCCTGTGCCGCTGCCAGCCCTTCTCGGCCGGCGGTTTCGACCCGGTGCGCTGAGGATGGAGAAGCGTCTTCTGCTTGCGGCCGCCCTGTCGGTGGCCGTCCTGGTTCTGTGGGAAGTTTTGGCGCCGAAACCGCCGGCACCCGAGCCGCCGGCGCGCGCGGTTCCCGCCTCCGTCCCACTGCCTCCCGAGCCGCAGAAGAGCGCGCCCGCGGCGGCGGCCCCCTCCCCCGCCCCTTCGCCCGCGGCGGCGATCCCCGAGGTTTCGGCATCGCAGGAGGAGCGCGTCGTGGTCGACCGTCCCCTCTACCGCGCCGTTTTCAGCAATCGCGGCGCCGTTTTGGTTTCTTACATTCTGAAAAAGTACGACGACGACCAGGGACAGCCGCTGGAGATGGTGCACATCGAACCCTCGGTGAGCTCGTCGGACCTGAGCCTCGATTTCGGGGCCGATGCCAACGCAACGCGGGCGGCGAACACGTCTCTGTATCGCGTGACGCGAAGCCACGACGGCCGGGAAGAGATCCGATTTCTCTTCGCGGGGGCGGGGCGGTCCATCGAGAAGACGTTTTCCTTCGGCGACGGGTATTTGATTTCGACCGAGGTCTCGTGCCGCGGCACCGCGCAGCCCTTCGCCGTGAATCTCGGCCCCGGGCTTCGAAACCTGTCGGCCAAAGAGAAGGAAAACCGATTCACCGGCTCCTCGGGAGCGGTGTATTTCGACGGCGAGCGGGCCCACGCCGTTCCCCACCAGAAGGTCGACGCGATCCAGCAGGGCACGCTCCCCGCGGACGGTTTCGTCGGCCTCGAAGACAATTATTTTCTCGCCGTTCTCGTCCCCGAGAAGGCGGCCGGTTGGAAGCTCGAGGCGGTCGGCGATCCGAAGTCGAAGAACGGCGTCGAGGTCCGGGCCAGCGCGGCCGGAACGCACGAGCTCAAGGCCAGGCTCTTCATCGGTCCCAAGGATCTCGATGTCCTCACCGCCCTGAACCTTCACCTGGAAGAGACGGTGAGCTTCCGAACGATGGGAATCAATCTCGGTTGGATCGCCAAGGCTCTCATCTGGCTCCTGAAAGCGGCGCACCGATACGTGGTCCCGAACTGGGGCGTGGCGATCCTGATCGTGACGTTTCTCGTGCGATTGCTCCTGTTTCCGCTGATGCACAAATCTTTCGTGGGCATGAAGAAGATGCAAAAACTTCAGCCCAAGATCAATGCCATCAAGGACCGCTACAAGAAGGCGAAGATCGACGCCGAGCAGCGAAACAAGATGAACCAGGAGATGATGGCCCTCTATCAGTCCGAGGGCTACAACCCGATGAGCGGCTGCCTCCCGATGGTGCTCCAGATGCCGGTTTTCTTCGCGTTCTACGTCATTCTCGAAAAGGCCATCGAGCTGCGCCACGCTCCTTTCTTCTTCTGGATCAAGGACCTCTCGGCCAAGGACCCCACCTACGTTCTGCTGATCCTGATGATCGCGAGCATGTTTTTTCAGCAGCTGATGACGCCCTCCACGGTCGATCCGGCGCAGAGAAAGATGTTCCTCATGATGCCGCTGTTCTGGGGATTCTTTCTCAAGGACATGCCCGCCGGGCTCGTTCTGTACTGGCTTTTCTCGAATCTGCTGGGAATCGCCCAGCAGATGTTGATCAACCGAATGTACCGAGACGAACCGGCCCCCGCCCCGGTCCGAAAGTCGAAAAACGCGAAGGCGCGAGGATAGGATTTAGAGGTCAAGATGAGATTCGAAGGAAAAACCCTGGAAGAGGCTCTCGAGCAGGCAGCCGCGGCCGTGGGCCGTCCGGCCGACGACCTTCAATACAGGATCCTGGACGACAAGAAGTCGTTCTGGGGAAGCCGCAAGGTCATCGTCGAGCTGATCACGGACGGAACGCTGAAGCTCGCGCAGGTTGCGCCGCCGGCGCAGGCCCGCTCCGAAGAGCCGGCCGACGAGGAGACGATCTCGGAAGTGACGCGCATCCTGCGCGAGATCCTGGTCGCCGCGGAGCTTCGCGCCGAGGTCGTTCACCGCGGCGATCTCGCCTTCGAGCTGACGGGTGAGGATCTCCCCCACCTGCTGGCCCGGCACGGAGAGGGCCTCGAGGGGCTGCAAACGCTCGTCGGCAGGATCGCGGGGAAAAAGCTGGGAAAGGCGGTTTTCCCCCACATCGACGCCGAGGGGTTTCGCGAAAAGAGGCAGGAGATGATCGAGGAATCGGCCCGCAAGCAGGCCGAGCGCGTGAAGCTCTCGGGCCGCAAGGTCCTCCTCGATCCCATGTCTCCGTCGGACCGGCGCCTCGTTCATCTGAGTCTTTCCAACGACGCCCAGGTCGAAACGCGCAGCGAGGGCGAGGGGTTCTTCAAGCGGGTCGCGATCTTCCCCCGCCGTTAGCCAGCGCGAACGATTCCTCGAGCCAGACGAACGTGCTCGGCCCTCGCCACCCTCGACGTACTTTCTCCAGTACGCCTGCGGCTGGCTCGGCCTGCGCGCGCTCGTCTGGCTCGGGTCTCGCCGCGCTTCCGGATTTAACGTTGATCCGGGTCTCGTTTCGCGGCGCCTTCACGTTCGACGTCACTCGGACGCTTCGCGGATAATCTCCGCATGAGACCTTCAAGGGCCGCGGATCTCGACACGATCGTCGCCGCGGCGACTCCCCTTTCCCGAAGCGCCCTCGCCGTCGTCAGGATTTCGGGCGCGGGCGCTCTCGCGGTTCTCCGATCGGTCGCCCCCGCGCTTTCCGGGACGCCCAAGGCCCGGGCGGCCCGGCTCGTCGAGCTTCGGGATCCCCGAGGCACGGCGTTCGACCGAGGCCTCGCGACATATTTTCCGGCGCCGAGCTCGTACACGGGCGAGGACGTCGTCGAGATCACGCTTCACGGGAATCCGCTCCTCGTTCGCAAACTCCTCGCGGCTTCGGCCGCCGCCGGAGCGCGCGAGGCGCAAGCCGGCGAGTTCTCCCGGCGCGCTTTCCTGAACGGAAAGCTCGATCTGACCGAGGCGGAGTCCGTGCGGGAGCTCATCGAGGCCAGGACCGAGACCGCCGCTCTCGGCGCGCTGGCCCGGCTGTCCGGTTCGCTGTCGTCGCGGCTGTCGGGTGTGCGGGAGGCTCTTCTGCTCGCGGTCACTCTCTGGACCGCGGCGATCGATTTCCCGGAGCAGGCCGGGCAAGAAAATCCCGCCGAGATCGATCGGCACCTCGAGCTTGCCCAGCGAGAGCTCTCCGAGCTCTTGCGGTCCGCATCGGCCGGAGAGCGGTCGCTCTCGGGAGTTCGCGTCGCGCTGGTCGGCAAGCCCAACGCGGGAAAGTCGACGATCTTCAACGCGCTCGTCGGGCGCGAACGCGCGATCGTGACGGCGCATCCCGGGACGACGCGGGACACGCTGGAAGAGCCGATCGAAATCGAGGGACTCCCGGTCGTCCTGATCGACACGGCGGGCCTGCGCGAAGGTGCGGAGCCGATCGAAGCGGAAGGGGTGAAACGCGCCCGGGAGGAGATCGAGCGAGCCGACGTCGTCGTTTACGTGCGCGAGGCGGGGGAGAACTGGACCGCCGGCGAGCGCGCCTTCTGGGCCGGGTTCGTGGCGAGGCCGCGCCTCCTCGTGTCGAACAAGATCGACCTTCGAGTTCCCGATCTTTCGGACGGCGGCGTTCACGTCTGCGCGCTCTCGGCGGGCGCGGAGGCCATCCTTCGCGAGGCGGTCGCGAAAATCCTGCGGGTGGATTTCCATGCGGACGCCTCGACGCAGGCCGTCTCCCGCCGACAGAGAAACCTCTTCGAAATGGCCGAGAAAGAAGTTGCGTTCGCGCGGAGCTCGCTCGATCGAAGGGCGCCGGCCGAGCTCTCGATGTCCCACGCGGAAGAGGCCCTCGGCATCCTGCGCGACCTCATCGGCGAAACGACGACCGAGGACGCGCTCGACCGGCTCTTTTCCCGTTTCTGCATCGGTAAATGACGAACGCGTTCGACGTCGTCGTCGTGGGAGCCGGGCATGCGGGCTGCGAGGCGGCGCACGCGGCCGCGCGCCGCGGGCTCTCCACGTTGTTGTTGACGTTTTCGCGCGACACGATCGCGAAAATGTCCTGCAATCCGGCGATCGGGGGAGTCGGAAAGGGAAATCTGGCCCGGGAGGTCGACGCCCTCGGGGGACTGATGGGAGGCGTCACCGACGCGGCGGGAATCCAGTTCAAGATGTTGAACCGGTCCCGCGGCCCGGCCGTCTGGGGCCCTCGCGCCCAGTGTGACAAAGAACTTTACAGCGCAAAGATGATTGCCGTTCTCGGGGCCACGGAAAACCTCGCGATCCGGGAAGGAAGCGCCGTGGGATTTCTGGAGAGCGGCGGCCGCGTCGCCGGAATCCGGCTCGAGAGCGGCGAGCGAATCTCGGCCCGGGCCGTCGTGGTGACGACGGGCACGTTCCTGGCCGCCCGCATGCATGTCGGGGAGGCGCAGAGCGAGGGCGGGCGCGTCGGAGAGCGTAGCGCCGCGGGGCTCTCGGACGGGCTGCGCAGCCTGGGCCTCGAGCTCGGGCGGTTCAAGACCGGGACGCCCCCGCGGGTTCGGCGCGATACCGTGAACACTTCGCGTTGCGAACCGGCGCCCGGCGAGGATCCGCCCGTGCCGTTTTCGTTCCGGACGAAGGCGATCGCGAATCCGCAGATCCTCTGCTGGCTCACGGCGACAAACGAGCGCGTTCATCGAATCATCCGGGACAATCTCGACCGCTCTCCGCTGTATGCCGGACGGATCCGCGGGATCGGGCCGCGATACTGCCCGTCGGTCGAGGACAAGGTCGTGAAGTTCGCCGACAAACCGTTTCACCAGATCTTCCTCGAGCCGGAAGGACTCGACTCGGACGTGATGTACATCAACGGCCTGTCGACGTCTCTGCCCGAGGAGGTTCAGCGTCGCCTGCTGGAGGAGATTCCGGGCCTCGAGACGGCGGTGATGATCCGCCCCGGCTACGCGGTCGAGTACGACTTCTGCCCGCCCCGGCAGCTCAAGCCCACGCTCGAGTGCCGGAACGTCCCCGGGCTCTTCCTGGCGGGGCAGATCAACGGGACCTCCGGCTACGAGGAAGCCGCGGCTCAAGGCCTCTGGGCCGGAATCAACGCTTCCCTGGACTGGGAAGGGAAGGATCCTTTTTTGCCGGGTCGGGACGAGGCTTACTGCGCCGTGCTCGTCGACGATCTCGTGACACAGGGCGTTGAAGAACCGTACCGAATGTTCACTTCGCGCGCCGAGTACCGCCTGCTGCTGGGAATCGACACCGTCCTTCCGCGACTCCTTCCTCATGGCCGGAAGCTCGGACTCGTCTCCGACGAGGAATACTCGGAGGGGATGAGGGGAGAGGAACGAATCGGGTCCGCCGTGAGCCGACTTCGCGTCGGCCGACTCGTTCCCGACCGGGGCACGCTCGACGACCTGTCGGGCCGCGGGGCCCCGCCGATTTCGGCGCCCGTGTCTCTGTTCAAATACCTTCAGAGGCAGGATGTCGATTGCGAGACGCTTTCGCGCTTGCGTCCGGGGGCCCTCGAGGGCCTGACGCCGGACGAGCGGGCCGTGCTGGAATCGCGCGTCAAGTACGAAGGGTACGTCGCGAAGGAAAAAGAGCGCGCCCGCGGCCTTTCGCGGCTTTACGGCGATTCGATTCCTCCCGACTTCGATTACTCGGCTCTGTCCGGGCTTTCGAGGGAGGTCGTCGAGAAGTGCTCGCTCCGCCGGCCGGAAACACTCGGTGCGGCTGCGAGAATCCCCGGAGTCACTCCGGGCGCGATCGCTATACTCGCACTTCATGTCCGAAAATCCGCTCCGAGAGGACCGGGTCCGGTCGGCCCTGGCGCGGCTCGGTCCTGATCTCGGCATCGCGGTCGATCCCGAGCGCGGCGAACGGTTGGTCTCGTACCTCAGAGAATTGACGGTCTGGGGAGGATCGACGAACCTGACGGGAGACCTTTCCGAAGAAGATCTCGTGTTCCATTGCCTCGAATCGGCCCTGGGGGCGGATCTCCTGATGCCTTCCGAAAACGTGATCGATATCGGCTCCGGCGCCGGATTTCCAGGAATCCCGCTCGCGATCTGGGGGATTCGGATCACCCTGCTGGAGCCCCGGGAACGACGCGCGGCGTTTCTGAGACACGTCGTGCGCTCGCTGCCCGGGACGGGCTTGAACGCCCTGGTGCGAGCCGATAGAGTGGAGAAACTCTCTCATCCGGCGTACGACGCCGCGACGGCGAGGGCGGTGGGAGATCTCGGGAAAAGGGTAGGGGAGGCGAAATTCCTGAAGACGCGGGGGAAATTGCTGATCTGGACGAGCGATCCGGCACGTTATTCGCGGCAGCTCGCGCCGACGTTCGTGCTCGAAGACGCGCGGCCGATCCCGACTTCCCGCGCGCGCGAAATTGCGGTTTTTCGGAAATGTTCCACGGGGAACAATTGAGAAAATTGATGGGCCGAGCTTGATGAGCCGGACTTGATGAGTCGAGCTCGATGAGTCGAACTGTCGCGCTCGCGAATCAGAAGGGGGGCGTGGGAAAAACCACGACCGTGATCAACCTCGGCGCGGCGCTCGCCAGCCTGGACCGTCGAGTGCTCCTCGTCGACCTCGACCCCCAGTCGAACACGACGTCAGGGCTCGGTTTTGCGAAGGAAAACGACGGGGGAACCGTGTACGACGCTCTTCGCGGCGAGCCGGCGGCCATCAAGCCGACCGCGTTTCCGAACCTGTTCCTGCTCTCCTCGACGCGCGACCTCGTGGGGGCGGAAATCGAGCTCGTGGACGTGCCCGACCGAGAGCACCGGCTCGCGGCGGCGCTGGACGCCGTGAAAGGGGACTTCGATTTCCTCCTGATCGATTGCCCCCCGTCGCTGGGCCTCCTCACTCTCAACAGCCTGTGCGCGGCGGACGCCGTCCTGATCCCGATCCAGTGCGAATACTTCGCCCTCGAGGGGGTGACCGACCTCATGGAGACGATCGACCGGGTGCGCTCCTCCTTCAACGGCCGCCTCGAGATCGAGGGCGTGCTGCTCACGATGTATGACGACCGGACGAATCTTTCGCGGCAGATCGTCGACGACATCCGGTCGCATTTCGGCCCGAAAGTGTATCGATCCGTGATCCCGAGGAGCGTCCGTCTTGCGGAAGCGCCGTCCTTTGGAAAGCCGATCCTTGCCTACGACATCAAATCGAAAGGCTCCGAGGCCTACCTGGCGCTCGCGGCCGAGGTGATCGGATCGTGAGCCCGAAGCGCCAGCCCCTGGGCCGCGGCCTTTCGGCGCTCCTTCCCGGAAAAGAGGAAAAGCGGGACGAATCGGGCCGCCGGGAAGTGGAGATCGCGAAGATCCGCCCCGGCCGGTTCCAGCCTCGGTCGCGGTTCGATGCGGACGCGCTCTCGGGGCTTGCGAAGTCGATCCAACGGAACGGAGTCGTGCAGCCGATTCTGGTGGCTCCGGCCGAGAACGGCGAGTTCACGATCATCGCCGGCGAACGCCGTTTCCGGGCGGCGCGGCAGGCGGGACTCGCCCGGGTGCCCGTCATCGTCCGCTCCCCGAAAAATGACGCGGAGAGGCTCGAGCTCGCCCTGATCGAGAATATCCAGCGCGAGGATTTGAATCCCATGGAAGAAGCCGCGGCGTATGGACGGCTTCGCGAGGAATTTCATCTCACGCAAGAAGAGATCGCGGAAAAAGTCGGCAAAGACCGCTCGACGGTAGCTAATTCATTGAGAATACTACGGTTACCATCATCCGTGCGCGATCTCATCCGAAACGGCGAACTGAGCGCGGGTCATGCGAAGGCGATCGCGTCCCTCTCCTCGGCGGACGACCAGACCGCCCTCGCCGAGGAGATCGTTCGGCGTTCGCTCTCGGTTCGGGCCGCCGAGTCCCGCGCGGGCGCGATGTCGTCGCCGTCGCCGAAGACCCGAAAAGAAAAGAGGCGCGACCCCTTCAGCCGCGACGCGGAGGAGAAGCTTGCCCGCCGGCTCCACGCGAAGGTTCAGCTGCGCCGTCGCCGGCGCGGCGGGTCGATCGCGATCGAGTTCGGCTCCGAGGAAGAATTGATCCGTTTGTTTGAAATCTTGATGGGGAAACATTGATGTCATCAAAAAAACCGGGCGACGGGGTCTTGAACGGATTTCTCGATCAGGGCAGCCATTTCAAAGGCGAGCTCACCTTTGACGACACGCTGCGAATCGACGGAAAGTTCGAGGGCACGATTCGCTCCGCGAACCAGCTGATCATCGGCGAGACCGCGGAAGTCGACGCCGACATTCAGGTTGGCAGCGTTTCGATCGACGGAACGGTGCGCGGCACGATCGTCGCAAAATCGAAAATCGAAATTCATCCCCACGGAAAGGTTTTCGCGCAGTTGACCGCGCCCACGCTGAAGATCGAGGAAGGCGCGCTTTTTCAGGGGGCATGCACGATGGAGGCCCGGGCGGCGAAGTAAATCGCCGGAAATAGAGGCCGCCGCCGTTGCGCGAGCGCGCGGACTCTGATATCAATGCTCGGTTTTTTCGAATCGCGCCGGAAAGGGACTCTCGAAGAATGCTGCAGGCTCCCAATATCTCGATGTTTCTGGTCCTCGCGATCTTTTTCGCGGTGCTCGGGGTTTTGAACCGGTTCGTCTTCAAGCCCGTGTCCGCGATTCTCGACGAGCGGGAAGGCGAATCTTCGACGGCTTCCCTGGCCTACCGTGCGGCGCTGTCGGAGTTCGAGGCGGCCGCCGAGAAGATCGAGGCGGACCTTTCGCTGGCCCGGCGCGAGGGGCTCAAACTTCGGGAAGAGCGGCGGGCGGAGGGATTGAAGGTGCGATCCCGGAAGGTCGAGCAGATCAAAGCCGAAACGGCGCAGCGGCTCTCCGCCGCGGCCTCGGAGCTCGAAAAGCATTCCCGGGACGTCGCCACCGAGCTTCCCGGCCGCGTCTCCGCGCTTGCCCGGCAGCTGGCGGAGAAGATCCTCGGTCGGAAGGTGGCGGCGTGAAGGACCTCCTGTCCTCATCGACATTCCGTCGGCGCGCCCTCGCGGCGGCCGGGGGCCTGGTTTTCGCGCTGCCCCTCCGGGCCGCCGAAGAGGGGGCCGCCGCCGCCGAAAAATTTCTCGGCCTTCCCGTCGAGATCTGGAAGACCGCGAATCTCCTTCTTTTCCTCGGGTTCCTCGTGTACTTCCTCGGAAAGCCGTTCAACCAGTTCTTTCGGAAACGTCGCGAGGACCTGGACCAGTTGCTGGACAAGGCCAGGACCGACCGCGAGCAGGCGCTCGTCCTTGCCGCTCAAATGCGCGAGAGGCTCTCCAAGCTCGAGGTCGAGATCTCCGAGATCCGGCAGCGCGGCGCCACCGAGGGGGAAGCGGAAAAAGCCGCGCAGATCGCCGCAGCCGAAAAGGAAGCCGAGAGTCTTCGCCGGAGCGCGGCCGAGGAGATCGAGCGCAGGCTCGCCTCCGCAAAGCAGGAGCTCGCCCGCGTGGCGTCGAGCCTTGCCGCGGCTCGCGCGAAAGAGATCCTCTCCCAAACGATGACGGACGAAGACCGAAAGCGTCTGCTCGACGACAGCGTCCAGAAGATTTCGCGGATCCAATGAGCACGCGATTCGCCCGACCTTACGCGGCGGCGCTGCTGCAGACGGCGCCCCCCTCGTTCGACTACGGGAAGTTTCTCTCTTCCGTTCGCTCGATCGCGGATGCCCTCGTCGCCAGCGCGAGCCTGAGATCGATCCTGTCGAACCCGTCGGTCGCTTTTGCCGCCAAGGAGGGGATCGTCAACGCGCTTTCCGAGAAGGCGGGGCTCGACGTGACGGGGCGCCGATTCCTCCAGGTCGTCCTGCGCAACAGACGGTTCCCGGGCCTCGCCGAGATCGCCGACGCGGTTGCCGAAGCCCTCGATGCTCGGGACGGCGTGATCCCGGCGAGCGTCACGGCGGCGGTTCCGCTGGCGCCGCCCGACGCCGACCGGCTCGCGGCGGCGCTTTCCGGAGCGGTCGGAAGGAAAGTTCGCGCGACCTTTGCGGTCGATCCCACGCTCCTCGCGGGCTTCGTCGCCCGAGTCGGTTCCCGGATCTACGACGCCTCCGCACTCGGAGCGCTCGAGAAATTTAAGGAAGAGGCAGATGGACATTAAAGCGGACGAAATCACCGCGATCCTCAAGCAGCAGCTGGCGGGATACGAGCGGAAAGTCGATGTCGCCGAGGTGGGGACGGTTCTGAGCGTGGGCGACGGAATCGCGCACATCTTCGGCCTCGAGAAGGCGATGATCGGCGAGCTGCTCGACTTCGGACACGATGTCTTCGGTCTCGCGCTGAACCTCGAAGAAGACAACGTCGGCGCGGTTCTCCTCGGGGAAAGCCGCGACGTCGAAGAAGGGCATGAAGTCCGCCGGACCGGGAAGATCATCCAGGTTCCGGTCGGGCCCGAGATGGTCGGCCGCGTCGTCAACGCCCTGGGCCACCCGATCGACGGCAAGGGGCCCGTCAAGACGACGCAGTCCTACCCGCTCGAGCGGATCGCTCCGGGCGTCATCGAAAGACAGCCCGTCAAGGAGCCGATGCAGACGGGCCTGAAGGCGATCGATTCCATGATCCCGATCGGGCGCGGCCAGCGAGAGCTCATCATCGGCGACCGGCAAACGGGGAAAACCGCCGTCGCGCTCGACACGATCATCAATCAGAAGGGCAAGGGCGTCATCTGCGTGTACTCGGTCATCGGCCAGAAGAAGTCGACGGCGGCGCAGGTCGTCCGCACCCTCGAAGAGTACGGCGCGATGGAACACACGATCGTCGTTTCGGCCACCGCGTCCGACCCCGCTCCCATGCAATACCTCGCGCCTTACGCCGCGTGCGCGATGGGGGAGTACTTCATGTTCAACCGCGGGCACGCGCTCTGCATTTACGACGACCTGTCCAAGCATGCGGCGTCGTATCGCGAGATCTCGCTTCTCCTTCGGCGGCCGCCGGGCCGAGAGGCGTATCCCGGCGACGTCTTCTACCTCCATTCCCGGCTCCTGGAGCGGGCGTCGAAGCTCTCCGACAAGCTCGGGGGAGGCTCGCTCACGGCGCTGCCGATCATCGAAACGCAGGCCGGCGACGTGTCGGCCTATATCCCGACCAACGTCATCTCGATCACCGACGGGCAGATTTTTCTCGAGACGGATCTGTTCTATTCCGGCCAGCGCCCCGCCGTCAACGTCGGTCTCTCGGTCTCCCG
>JBOGJO010000247.1:0-8693 GCA_050747885.1 Thermoanaerobaculia bacterium | reverse complement strand
GAGTCGGAGGAGAGGAAGACGCCTCCGGAGTCTGCCGCGATCTGGCGCATCTTCTCGGGATGCGCGTGGGAGACCACGGGCCCGGCGCTGCCGTCCGAGAGAAATCCGCCGCCGCGCGCCGGGACGGGCCCGCCGGCCGCCGTGCCGGAGCAGACGGTGTCGAAGGCGATTCCCCTCCGCACCGCATCCCGCACGGCTTCCTGGAGACCGTCGTCGAGATCCTCGCCGTCGGACAGGAGGACGATCGCGCGCGAGCGCGAGCCGCGCGCCGACAGGAGCGCCGTCGCCGTCCGGACCCCGCTGCCCAGGTCCGAGCCCGGCGTGTCCGTCCCGCGGGGCACCAGCTCGTCGAGGGAGGTTTTCAGCGCCTCGCGGTCGAGAGTCAGCGGGGAGACGACCGAGCCCTCTCCCTCCACCCGGACGAGCCCGATCCGCACGTTCTCCGGGAGATCCCGCAGCAATTCGCGGACGAACACCTTCTCACGCGCGAAGCGATCCGGAGAAACATCCCGGGTCAGCATCGATCCCGACGTGTCGAAGACGAGCACGGAATCGGTACCCGGGGACACGGAGGCGACGCTGCGGTATCCCCACTGCGGCCGCGCGAGGGCCAGGAAGATCAGCGCGAGACAGAGGGAGGGCAGCACGCAGACTCGCCATGTTCCGCGGCCTGTGAACCGGGGATCGAGGCGCCGCGTCATTCGGAGAGCGCGCGTCTGCGCCGCCCGGAGCAGCAGCCCCAGGCACGCGGCCCCGGGGACGCCCCAGAGCCAGACGGGTTCGGCCCACCTCATGGGTGTCGCCTCCTGGTGCCTTGATCTCGCCCGCAGGCCGCTCGCGCGTCGGTCCCGCGATTTCTGAGAGAGGACACTAAGCCTCCGTTTCGACGCGAAGAGGCCCCGCGGAAAGGAGCAGGGCGGTGAGAAGGAGCGCTGCCGCCGCACGCGCCGGGTAGGCGCTCAGGTCGCGCGCGAGGATTTCGAACCCGGGAGGAACCGGTGATTTCTCGAGGCTGTCGATCTCGTGGAAAATCGAAGCCAGCGCCGCGGAATCGGTCGCGCGAAAGGACCTTCCGCCGGTCGCGGCGGAGATTTTTCGCAGCAGCGGCTCGTCGACTTCGACGTCCGCTTCGATCCGCCGGCGAACGGTCTTTCCCGTCGAAGGATCCCGGGAGGAAATCGTGATCGGAACCCGACCCCCGCGGCCGACGGCGATCGTGTGGATGCGGATTCCGTAGGCACGGGCGAGGCCAGCGGCGGTTTCGGGGTCGATTTGCCCGGAATTGTTGCCGCCGTCGGTCACGAGCACCAGGACCTTGCTCTTGCCCGGAAGGTCCTTCAGGCGCGAGACGGAGGTCGCGATCGCGTTCCCGATCGCCGTGCCGTCCGGGAGCTTCGATCCGTCGGCCCGGGCGAGAAGAGCGAGCAGAGTGTCCCGGTCGTCGGTGGAGGGGCAGACCGTCCGGGCGGCCCCGGAAAACTCCAGCAGGGCCATCGAGTCGGTCTTTCGGCCGCGAATGAAGTCGGCGACCACGGAACGCGCCACCTCGAGCCGGTTGCGAGGCTGAAAATCCTCCGCCGACATCGATCCGGAGACATCGAGCGCGATCGCGATGTTCGCGCCCCATCCCGGATCCACCGGGCGGCGCTCGAACCGCCGAGGCCCCGCGAGGGCGGCCGCCGCGGCAATCACGCCGAGACAGGACAGGGCCCAGGGAAGGGGCCACAGAAGGGCCGCGGCGGAGGTTCGCGCCCGAGGGAGGTCGGGCACTTCGACGACCTCGCGGTCCGCTCGGCGTTTCCGATGGCGAAGCCACAGGGCCGCGGCGGGAAGGAGGAGGAATGCAAAAGCCCATGGCCGGGAAAAGGAGATCATGCGGACACTTCCTGCGGCGAAGACTCGGTCGCGGCGCGAATGTCGGCCGCCGCGCGGCGCGCGGCCGCGAGGGATTCGGCGGCTTGCTCATGTCGGGTTTCTCGGCGGGCGAACCGGTATCCGTCGCAGGCCGCGAGCACCACCGCGATGTCGCGCGCCGGCATGGGTTTCGGAAAGCGGTCGAGCTCCGCTGCGATTTCGAACGTCGTCTCGCGGGGCGCGGGGAACCGCAATTTCTGTTCGAGATACCACCTCGTCGTCTCGGCGAGCCAGTCGAAGAATTCCCCGTCGGGCTCGCCGCGGGAGAGTTTTTCTTCGAGCAGCGCGAGCTCCTGTTCGAAGAGCTCGTCGGGCGATTTCGGCGAATACTGCATGTCGTGACGCCTTCGGAGCAGTCGCGCGAAGAGCAGGGCCACGAGGAGAGCCAGCGCGGCGGCCGCCGCCCACTCCCATGGGACCGACGTTCTTTCGAGAGGTCCCGCGAGAGGCGAGATCGCCGGCGGCCGGCCGGGCGGGAGGACGGAGACCGTCTCGAACGAGGGCGACGCGAGATCGGCCGCGCCCTCGGAGGAGGTGCGGATCCGGTAGTGGAGCCGAGCCGAGGTCCCCGGAGCGAACGATGCCCAGCGCTCGAGCCGCTCGACTCTCCATCTCCCTCCCTCGCGGCGAAAATTCCAGGGGGTGACGGCCAGACGCTCCAGAGAGTCCGACGGAGCGGGGCTCACGACGGTGACCGTCGAGGACGGCGCGCAATCGAGCGTGAGCCGAATCTGGATCGGATCCCCGACGGCCACCTTCGTCGGGCCCAGGGTCGCCGAGGCGTTCATCCGGCCCTCCCGGCTCGCGCGAGAAAACGAGATCGGAAGAATTTCGCGAGGTCGCCCGAGGGCGCCCGTTCGGAAGAGAGCTCGAGGAAGTCCACGCCGGCGCGCAGGCAGATTTGCCGCGCCCCGACGGCCGCGATTGCGCTCCATCGGTTGCGAAAATCCGCCGAGGAAGCGTCCACGACGTGGATCTCGCCGGTCTCCGCGTCGCGGAAGCGGAACATCCCGCGCGAGGGAAATCGGCGCTCGGCCGGATCGCTGATCCGGAGGGCGACCGCGTCGTGGCGACGGGCGAGCGCTCCCAGCTCGTTTTCGTACCCCCTCGCGCGGAAATCCGAAATGATCACGACGAGGGCGCGCGATTTCAGAAGATTTCTCGCGGCGCGGATTCCGAGGGCCAGGTCCGTTCCGAATCCCTCGAGCGGGCCCGTGAGGACGTCCCGAACGACGGAGAGCGCGTGGGCCTTTCCGCGGGCGGGGCGCCGAATCCTTTCGATCCGATCCGTGAAAAGAACGGCTCCGACGCGGTCCCGGTTTTCCGCGGCGGAAAGCGCGATGGCGGCAGTCGCTTCCGCCGCGAGGTCGCGCTTGGTCGCCAGCGCCGAACCGAAGTCTTCGGAGGCGGAGAGGTCCACGAGGAAGAGAAGGGTCCGATCCCGTTCCTCGCGGAAGAGCTTCACGAACGGGGCGCCGGCGCGCGCCGTGACGTTCCAGTCGATCGAACGGACGTCGTCGCCGGGGCGGTACTCGCGAACTTCGGAGAATTCCATTCCCCGGCCGTGGAAGACGGCGCGATAATCGCCGGCCGTCGGCGAGGCGGACTTCTTGCGCGCCGCCACGGCGATCTTCCCGACCCGGCGGAACAACTCCTCGGCCGACAGGTCGCGGCCTCGGCGACGGCGCCGGGGAGGAGAAATTCGGGAAAAAAGGCTCACGGCACGGGGATCTTGCCGAGCAGCCGCTCGATCACGTCGTCGGCGCGGATGCCTTCCGCCTCCGCCTCGAACGTGAGCACGAGCCGGTGGCGCAGGGTGTCGTGGGCGATCGCCTTGACGTCCTCCGGAACGACGAACGAGCGCCCCTGCAGAAAGGCGTGCCCGCGCGCGGCCGCGAGAATCGCGATCGAGCCCCGCGGCGAGGCGCCATACGCGATCCACGGAGCGCCTTCCGCGAATCCGGACTCGCGGGGCGAACGCGTGGCGGCGGACAGGGCGACGATGTATTCGCGAATCCTTCGATCGGCGTAAAGGCCCGCGACAGCGTCCGCGGCTTCGGTGAGGTCCGCCGTCGAGATCACCGGCGGCGAAAGGGGAGGGAAGCCCCCGGCGGCAATTTCGAGGATCCTCAGCTCTTCCTCGCGGGAGGGGTAGCGAACGACGCATTTCAGCAGGAAGCGATCCGTCTGAGCCTCCGGGAGCGGGTAAGTTCCCTCCTGTTCGATGGGGTTCTGGGTGGCCAGGACGAAGAACGGTTCGGGCAGCAAATGCGTCGTGTCGCCGATGGTGACCTGGCGTTCCTGCATGGCTTCGAGCAGCGCCGACTGCACCTTGGCCGGCGCCCGGTTGATCTCGTCGGCGAGGACGATGTTGGCGAACACGGGGCCGAGCCTCGGGGAGAAGCTTCCCGACGCGGGATGAAAGATCAGCGTGCCGGTCAGATCCGCCGGGAGAAGGTCGGGCGTGAATTGGATCCGGGAGAACCGGGCGTCGACCCCTCCCGCCAGAGCGCGGATCGCCAGCGTTTTCGCGAGTCCGGGCACCCCTTCCACGAGAACGTGGCCGCGAGCGAGAAGGCCGATCAGGAGGCGGTCGAGAAAGTGTTCCTGGCCGACGAGGGAGACATGGACCGCGCGTCGCAGCGACGCGATCTTCTCGCGGCTCGGCTCGATCCGTTCATCCTCGCCGGGAGCGGATTTCAGTGTCTCCAAATGAACGCCCTCCTGGCTCGTGCTCCACGCAACCGGAATGCCAGGATTTTACGGACGTTTTGCTGAAAATCACTCGGAAGTTCGCGCCCATTCGTCGTTCGCGCGCCAGATTGGCGTCTCGCCCTGTGTGAGAAAATGAGCTCGTGAGTTCGCCGTTTCCGGCGCGGAAGAGATGGGGACAGCACTTTCTCGTGGATTCGGGAGTTGCGCGGAGGATCGTCGCGGCGGCCTCGATTCGTCCGGGTGAGACCGTCGTCGAGATCGGGCCGGGCGACGGGGCCCTGACCCGGGTCCTGCTCGAAAGCGCGGCCGACCGTTTTGCCGCGATCGAGATTGATCCACTGCGGGCGCACGCCCTGCAGCAGGAGCTCGGCGGGGCCGGCCTGAGGGTCCTCCGCGGAGATGTCCTGGAGAAGCCGATCGCGGAGTGGATCGCCGAGGCGGCCTTGCGCCCGCCGGCCGTCATCGTCGCAAATCTGCCGTACAACGCCGCAACGCCGATTCTCTCGCGTGCCGTCGAGGAGACCTGTGCCGTTTCGCGAATCGTCGCGACGGTGCAGCGGGAAGTGGCTCGACGGTTCGTCGCGGTCCCGGGCAGCGACGACTACGGTTTTCTGTCCGTGCGCTCCGCGCTGTTTTCCCGCGGGGAGATCCTCTTCAGCATTCCGCCGGGAGCGTTTCGCCCGCGGCCGAAAGTCGTTTCTTCGGTCCTCCGACTGACGCCGAAGGAGCCGCCCCTGAGCGGGCCAGGGCTGGATCGCGTGCTCGAAATCGCTTCCGCGGGTTTCAGCATGCGGCGCAAGAATCTTCCCAATGCGCTGTCGGCGCTGGGGTCCCGGCAAGCCTGGGCCGAAGCGCTTGCCCGGTGCGGTTTCCGGGCCTCCAGCCGAGCGGAAGAGCTGGCGGCAACGGATTTCGTGCTCCTCGCGAGCGAAGAGAGCCGGCTCCGGCGCGGAAGCGAATCGTGAGCGAGGAAGTCGAGATCACGCCGCTCGGCGGATTCGGCGAGTTCGGCAAGAATTGCCTCGTCTTCCGGTTCGGTGGGGAGGCCATCGTCGTCGATGCCGGGATTTCTTTTCCCGACGAATCGTCGCCGGGCGTCGATCGCATTGCGCCCGACTTCGCGTCCCTGGCTTCCGATCGCATTACCGGCATTTTTCTCACTCACGGGCACGAGGACCACATCGGGGCCCTCCCCCGCCTTCGCGAGATTTCCAGGGCCCCCGTCTTCGGCACCGGGTTCACGCGGGCGCTCGCGCGCCGCCGATTGCTCGAAGCGGGGCTCGGCGGAGATTTGTCCCGGGTCGGCATCGCGACGTCCGGCATTCCGATTTCGGCCGGCGGGTTCTCGGTCACGTTTCTTCCCGTTTCCCACTCGGTTCCGCAGTCGTCGGCGCTCCTCATCGAGGTCGGTGGCCGGCGCATTCTCCACACCGGCGATTTCAAGCTCGACGAGGACGGGCCGGAGAACGAGCGCACGAGCCTGCCCGAATTCGCCGTTCGCGCCGGAGGCTGCGATCTCCTGATTCTCGATTCCACCAACGCCGAGCGGGAGGGGCGATGCCCCTCGGAGAGGGAAGCGCGCGACGGCCTTCGCGCGTCCGTCCGGGGCGTCCGGGGCCGAGTCCTCGTGACGACGTTTTCCAGCCACGTCGCCCGGATGCAGGCGGCCGTGGACGCCGCCCGGGCGGCGGGCCGCGGCATCACGATCCTCGGAAAGAGCATGCGGGAGATCGGGGAGATCGCCGAGGGCTCCGGAAACCTCGCGGTCCCGGCCGGATGGGTCGCCGATCCGGACCGGCTTGAAGATTTCGATCCTTCGCGCCTCCTCGTTCTGTGCTCGGGTTCGCAGGGAGAACCTCACTCGGCCCTTTCCCGCCTCTCGGAGGGACGGCACGACCGGCTGACTCTCGAGGAAGGAGACCTTGCGATCTTTTCGGCCCGGACGATTCCCGGCCGCGAGCGCGCGGTGGCGAGGGTGGTCGACGGGCTGCTTCGCCGCGGGGTACGGATCGCCTCTCCCGGAGGCGGGGACGCCCCGCCGGTCCACGTCTCCGGCCACGCGTATCGGGACGACCTGCGGGCCGTTCTCGAAGCCGTCCGTCCGCGAGCGGTCCTTCCGGCCCATGGCGAGCGCCGGGCGCTCCTGGCCTGCGGCGAGATCGCCGGGCGCGCGGGGGTTTCCTCCGAAAACGTCTTGATTTGCGACAACGGAGACTCGGTCTTTCTTTCGGGTGACGCGTTTCGAGTGACCAGGGGAGCTCGACGTGCCGGATCCGTCGCTCTCGACGCGTCGGCCGGCGGCGAGATTTCCGAGGCCTCACTTCACGAACGGCGATTGCTCGGATCGCGGGGGGTCGTCTTCATCGGGATCTTCCGCGGGCCGGCGGAGCTTCGCGTGGAGGTCGGCGCGCGGGGGCTCGCTGGAGCGCACGCGGACGCGGAGGCCGAGGTTGCCCGCGAAGTGAAGTCCGCCCTCCTTCGGGGCGAGTCCGCGGATCTCGCGAACCCGGCTTGGATCGAGTCCACGGCGCAGCTCGCCGCGAAGCGCGCCTGTCGGAAAGCCTTCGGCATCCCGCCGATGATTGCCGTGATGGTGCCGCGATCGACTTCCGACTTCCTCCCATCCGCGTGATTTCGTACAATACGGCTCAGGCGATGTGTCCATTCGATTGCAATTGAGAAGACCTCCCGGGGCTCGGGCGGCCGCGCGTCTCCGGCGGCCGGGCGGATCCGACTTTGTCTGAGAACACGCGGCGCTATGCGGACGAGGCCGTCGGTCTCCTGCTCGTGGTGGCCGGTCTGCTGACAGTCCTGTCCCTGCTCTCGCATTCTCCTCAGGATCCGGCGCCTTTTTTTTCGAGCACGACGGGGGAGAACGCGCGGGCGGCGAACTGGGTCGGCGGCGTCGGAGCGATGTGGTCTCGCCTTCTGCTGACGGCCTTCGGTTTCACGGGATGGCTGATTGCCGCCGGATTGGTCGTCTGGGGCGCGCGCAGGTTTCTCGCGCGGCGGTTCTCCAACCCCGGAACGAAGGCGATCGGAGTCGTCCTCCTCGCCGTCTCGCTTCCCGCGCTGCTCTCGATTCTGGTCGGAACACGCGAGTTTCGCGGCGAGCCGATCGAGGCCGGCGGCCTGCTCGGCGCGGGAATTTCGGGATTCATCCGATCACGATTCAACACCGTCGGGTCCCTCGTCCTGCTTTCGGCGCTCCTGATCCTGGCGATACCCCTGGCGACGCAGCTTTCGCTGGCGGATGCCCTGTTCCTCGCCCGGGTGAAGCTGATCGGCGTTTTTGGAAGATTCACACTCGGGTTCACGCGGCGGCGGGAACGAAGGATGAAGGACCGTCTGAAGCGAAGCGTGATCGTGAAGCACATCGAGAAATCGCGGCAGGAGAGCGCCGTCCTCGCGGATTTCCCCCTGCGACCGGAGTCTCCGGCTCCGCCCGCCGCGCCGCTGAAAGTGAAACGCGTCGAGGGAGACGGAAAATTTTCGATTCGGCGGGTCGTTTCGGCAACCCCGGCTTCCTCCGTGGGCTCCCGGTCGTCTCCCGAGCGGGAGCGAAAGAAGGTCTCCGCTCAGAAGTCGCTGCCGATCGAAGTGGGGGGATACCTTTACCCGCAGACCTCTCTCCTCGAGAAGCACCAGACCGTGGGGACTTTCGACCGAAAGCAGCTTCCCGAGATCGCGAGGCGGATCACGGAGAAGTGCGGCGAGTTCGGCGTGGAGGGGGAAGTCGTCGAGTTCCATCCCGGCCCCGTCGTCACGACCTATGAATTTCGCCCCGCGGCGGGCATCAAGGTCACCCAGGTGATGTCGATGGCCGAGGACCTGGCCCTCGCGCTCTCGGCGGAGTCAATCCGGATCGAGCGGATCGCCGGCCGATCCTCGGTCGGCATCGAGGTGCCCAACCCCGATGGCGGAGACCTCATCGGCCTGCGCGACGTCATCGAGTCGGAGAGATTCGCCGCGGAGCGTTCCCTTCTCGCGCTGGCGCTGGGGAAGGACATTCACGGCGAGCCGGTCGTTCAAAACCTCCAGTCGATGCCGCACCTGCTGATTGC
>JBOGJO010000246.1:0-4848 GCA_050747885.1 Thermoanaerobaculia bacterium | reverse complement strand
TGGACCCCTCGGGAAGCTGCTCGATTTGCGACGAAACGACCTTTGTGCCGACGACGCGGGCCTTTCGAACGCCGGGAACCTCCCCGGCGAGCATGCGGGAGCCGAGCCGGCGGACCGCTTGATCCACGCGGTACGCCTCGAACTGACCGAGGGACATCGCTGCCGCGATTCCGAGAAGAAGCGCCAGCAGGGGCGCCGGGAACACCCCGATCAGGAAATACGAGAACGCAAGCCGCCACGACAGCCGGTAGAACAGCTTCTGGGCGATGAAGACAGCGATTCGCGCGCAGACGACGGGGACCGCGACGATCGCGAGGAGGATCCCGAGGGGGGTGAAAGGGGAGTGAGCGAAACCGACACTCCCCGCGACGATCAGAAGGGCGGCCACCCCGTTCAAAACGAGCCAGACCAGAGTCGATTTTCGCCACGCCATGGGTCGGGCGAGTGTAGCAGCGTCGGAAAGCGGCTGTTCCACATTCCGTCCGCTTGTTATATTTTCCGCCAGAGTGAAATTTTTCCGAGCCTGTTCGTGGATCCTCCCCTCCGCGTTCCTCGTTGCTTTGCTGGCGTTCCTTCTGACCCACGGCCCGGATGACCCGGCGCTCGCGGTTTACCCCTTCTTCCGAGACTGGATCGGCCCCGAGCATCTGCCGCGCTCCGCGGAAGTCGGGTTTTTCCTGGAATCCACCGTCCTCTTTCTCTTTCCGTACGCGTTCTGGCTGGCTTTTCTGCTGCTCGTCGGCCTGGCGGAACGCGCGGTTTTCGGGCGCTCGGCGGCCGGTGAAGCGGGCCCGTTCCGGGCAACGTTTTCCCGTCTCTATGTCGCCCTCCTTCTGGTGGGAGCCGGGGTTCTGGGAGCCTCGACCGGCCTGTTGAGAAGGAAACTCGGCGGCGACACTCAGGTAGGAGCCGTCGCCGTGGCGGCGGCCCCCTTCGCCTCGAGCGCTGCGATGGTCGTGCCCGCCTTCGTCCTGGCGATTCCGGTCGCCGGCCTGCTGAGAATGCGCGAATGAACTCTCCGCACGGTTGCGTGGTGATCCTGGATTTCGGGTCTCAATACACGCAGTTGATCGCTCGACGGATACGGGAGGCGAAAGTGTTTTCCGTCGTGCTGGGGCCCGAGGCCGCGCGCGCGGAAATCGAGAAGTGGAACCCCGTGGGTCTCATCCTGTCGGGAGGGCCGCAGAGCGTGTACGAGCCCGGGTCTCCGAAACCTTCGTTCGATCTGCTGGCCCTGAACGTGCCCGTTCTCGGCGTCTGCTACGGGATGGACGTCCTCGCTCAGGCGCTCGGCGGAGACGTCCGGAAGGCGTCGGGGCGCGAGTACGGTCGGGCCGAGTTTCTCCCGGTTCCGGGATCGCCGCTCTTCACCGGGCTCTCCGAGAGAGAGATCGTGTGGATGTCGCACGGCGATCTCGTCGCGGCGACTCCGCCGGGGTTCGCCGTGTCGGGAAAGACGGACTCCGCGCCGATTGCCGCGTTCGAAGACCGCAAACGGAAGATTTTCGCGATCCAGTTTCATCCGGAAGTCCGGCACACGGAAAATGGCGCCGTCGTCCTCGAGAACTTTCTCTTCCGCATTTGCGGCGCAAAACCGGACTGGACGATGAGCTCGTTCCGCGAAGAGAAAATCGCCGAGATCCGGCGTCAGGCGCCCTCAGGACGGGTTTTGTGCGCGCTCTCGGGCGGGGTCGATTCCTCGGTCACCGCCGTCCTTCTCCGGGAGGCGCTCGGCGACCGCGTCCTTCCGATTTTCGTCGACCACGGCCTGCTCCGAAAGAACGAGCGCGAGCGCGTGGCCTCCGCATTCGAACGTTTCGGCCTGGCCATCGATGTCGTGGACGCGTCCACCCTGTTCTTCGAAAGGCTTCGCGGCGTCACCGACCCGGAGCGCAAACGAAAGACGATCGGCGCGGCGTTCATCGAGGTCTTCGAGGAGGAAGCGAAGAAATTCCCGGACGTCCGCTACCTTGCGCAGGGGACGCTTTACCCCGACGTCATCGAATCGGTCTCGCTCAAAGGGCCGTCGCAGGTCATCAAGTCGCACCACAACGTCGGCGGCCTTCCGGAGAAGCTCGGTCTCGAGCTGATCGAGCCGGTGCGGGAGCTCTTCAAGGACGAAGTGCGCGCGCTCGGCGCCGAGCTCGGGCTTCCGAAACAGTTCCTGTTGCGGCATCCGTTTCCCGGCCCGGGGCTGGCGGTTCGCATTCCGGGAGAGGTGACGCCCGAACGCGTGGCGATCCTCCAGGACGCCGACGAGATTCTCATCGACGAAATCCGGTCGGCCGGCCTCTACGACGCGATCTCGCAGGCTTTCGCCGTGCTCCTGCCGGTGAAGACCGTCGGCGTGATGGGAGACGAGCGAACGTATGAAGATGTGCTCGCGATCCGATGTGTCCAGACGTCGGACTTCATGACGGCGGACTGGTTTCGCTTGCCGTACGACGTGCTCGATTCGATCGCGAGCCGGGTCGTGGGGACGGTTCGCGGCATCAACCGGGTCGTCTACGACGTGACGTCGAAGCCGCCCGGGACGATCGAGTGGGAATGACGGGATCGCTCCCGAGCCGTTCCCCCGGGCGGTTCCTGGGCATGTTCGCTCTCTTTCTCGTCGTCTTCTACTTCGCCGTTGCGGTCCGCCCCGTCAACGACCATGTCGTTGTTCCTTTCACCGGGTTCGTCGCGAGGGTTTCGGGCTCGCTGCTCCGGGCGCTCGGCGAGCCGGCCGTCGTTTCGGGAACGGTCGTCGCTTCGGGAAAGTTCTCCGTCAACATCGAGAACGGTTGCAATGGCCTCGAGACCGCCCTGCTTCTGGCCGCGGCGGTCCTCGCGTTTCCCGCGACCTGGCGCCAACGGGCCGCGGGCTTCTTTCTCGGCTTTTTCGCGATCGAGGTCGTGAATCTGCTGAGGGTCGCGAGCCTCTTCTGGATCGGGGTTCATCGTCCGGAATGGTTCGGATCGGCCCACACGCTGGTCTGGCAGACGGTCGTCGTTCTTTTCGGGGTCGGGTTCTTCGTGGCCTGGGCCGGCCGCGTTTCCAAATCTGCTCATGTCGGCAAGCGCTCGCCGGTTTAAAACGGTCGCGAAAGGCGCCGCTGGCTTCGTCGCCGGCGGCGCGGTCTGGCTGCTGCTTGCGGGGCCTTACCATGCCGCTCTCGCGGCACCCGCCGAGATCCTTCTTCGCGCATTCGAGTCGCCTCCCGCGACGCGCCTCCAAGCGAGGGGCCCCGAGATCGTCGTCGATCGGGACGACTTTCCGCCGAGCTCGCCGCGGCCGGGGATCCCGGCATCGGATCTGGACTTCAACGTCGCGCTTCTCGGCGCGTTGTTCGCGTCCGCACCGAAGCCGCTGTCGGACCGGGGATTCCTGCGATTCGCCGTCGCCTGCGCGCTGCTCTACCTGTCCCACGTGGTCGCGCTCGTCTTCGGTGTCGAGTCGCTTTACGCTCTCGATCTCGGCGAGTGGAGCCGAGTTCATTACGGCGAGCTCGCCCGGAATTTCTGGGCGACGGGGGCTCACTTCTACAGAATTGTCGCGATCTTCGCATTGCCTTTCGCTCTCTGGTGGGCGCTCGCGGCGCAGCTTCCGATCGGTTCGCGAAAAGTCCGCCGGTAATCATCTACAATCAAAACGATGGGTTCCGACTTCGTTCATCTCCATCTCCATTCCCAGTACTCCCTGCTCGACGGCGCGAACCGCCTTTCCGAGCTGTGCTCGACGGTCGCGAAGCTCGGCCAGGGGGCCGTCGCCGTCACCGACCACGGCAACATGTTCGGTGCGCAGCACTTCTACGAGGAGGCCTTGCAGAAGGGGATCAAGCCGATCTTCGGAGTCGAGGCCTACATCGCTCCCGGAGACCGGAAGGACCGGGAGACTCGCGCGGCGAGCGAGTCGGGCGACGGTTACACGTACCACCTCACGCTGCTGGCCCGGAATGAGGCGGGATACAAGAATCTGGTCAAGCTCGTGTCCGAGGCGTACATCACGGGCTTCTACCACCGGCCGCGAATGGACAAGGATCTCCTGCGGGAGCGCTCGGAGGGGTTGATCGCGCTGTCCGGGTGTCTGAAGGGGGAAGTGGCCGGGGCCGTCTCGCGCGGCAACTACCAGTCGGCGAAAAAGGCCCTGGCGGAGCTCGCGGACATCTTCGGCAAGGACAACGTCTACGTCGAGCTCATGGACCACGGTCTGCCCGATCAGACGAGGATCCTTCCCGACCTCCTGCGCCTTTCCTCGGAAACGGGCATTCCCCCGGTCGCGACGAACGATAGCCACTACCTCGCGAGAAGCGACGCGTTTGCGCACGAGGTTCTCCTTTGCATCGGGATGGGCAAGACCCTCGAGGACGACCGCCGAATGCGCTTCTACAACGACGAGTTCTACGTCAAGGACTCCGACGAGATGAAAGAGCGATTCGCCTCCACCTCGACCGAGGCGGTCACGAACTCGGCGGCCATCGCGGCCCGGTGCCAGGTTTCCTTTCAGGACGAGGGCCTGCAGCTTCCGCGTTTCGACCCGCCGGAAGGAATGACCGCCGCGGGGCATTTCCGCGACCTCGCGAAGAAGGGCCTCGACCGCCGCCTGCTCCAGATGAAACCCCACTTCGAGTCGGGCGCGATCAAGCGGCCCCGTGAGCAGTACCTCCAGAGGATCGAATACGAGATGGACGTCATCGAGAAGATGGGGTTCCCGTCGTACTTCCTGATCGTGTCGGACTTCATCCGGCATGCCCGGGACACCGGAATCGCGGTTGGCCCCGGCCGCGGCAGCGCGGCCGGCTCGATCGTCTCCTGGGCGCTCGAGATCACGGAGATCGATCCGCTCCGCTACGACCTCCTGTTCGAGCG
>JBOGJO010000245.1:0-5218 GCA_050747885.1 Thermoanaerobaculia bacterium | reverse complement strand
GGACATGATTGAGGTGCTCGGCCGCAACCGGTTTCGTCACGAAATCCTCAGCGCCCGAACGGATTGCTTCCACCGCCATCTCGATTGACCCGAAGGCTGTCATGATGACGATCTTTGCATCGGGCCGCTTCTCCAGCAGGGATCGCAGTCCTGACAGGCCCTCGGCGTCCGGCAGCCGAAGGTCGAGAAGAATCACATCCGGGCGCGACTGATCCAGGCAATCGATCGCCTCGGACAGCGAAGCCGCGGTTGCCGTGCTTGCACCGCGGCCCTCCAGCAGCCGGGAGAGGCCGAAGCGAATCGACTCTTCATCGTCGACGACGGTTACGCGCAGTCCGGCAAGCTCGGAATTGGAAGATCGGTCGATCAGGGTTGAAATTATAGCCCGCGCTTGTCATTGCGAGCGAAGCGAAGCAATCTACCCGCGGCCCCCTCCGGCCAGATTGCTTCGTCGCTGCGCTCCTCGCAATGACGGTTGCGCCTAAAATGTCCCTGATGCCTCACCCCTCATACAAAGATCATCCCCTCTGGAAGGAGGCGATGGCGCTCGTGACCGAGGCGTACGCCCTCGCGGAAAAAGCCCGCGAAACCGCCCCCCTCGTCTCGCGCCACCTCCGCAGGGCGGCGGTCGCCGTGCCGGCGAACATCGCGGAATCCCTCGACGGCGAAGAAGGCGAAAAGCGGCACGACAGCCATCTGCGGGCCCGCGGGGCGCTCGCGGAGATCGAGCGCCAGACGCGCCTTCTACCCGACGGCCTCGCGTCGCCGGGTGAAGAGCTGGCCGAGCACGCGCGCGGGCTGTTCTGGCGGATGGGACGGGCGTGAACGGTCAGCCGTCGCGAAGCGGAAAGCTCGTCGTCCTGGGGATCCTCGCCGTTGCCGCGGCCGGAATCGCGATCTTCGCGACGAGACCGCAAACGCAGGTCGCCCTGTCGTCGAACCCGGACGTCAATCGAAGCTCGGCGCACGTGCTGCCGGGCCGGACTTCCGAGCAGAGGGAGAAAGTGGACCCGGGATTGACCGCGGCACAGGTCGAATCGATTCTCGGGAAGCCCTCGGAGAAATCGGAGAGCCGCGGCGACGTTGTTTCGGGGCGGTGGAATTACCTCTATTCGGATGGAAATCTCGTCGTCAATCTGCGCGACGGCCGCGTCACGGAGATCGAGACGACATTCTACTGAAGCCTAGAGCCGCCGGGCGGGTCCTGTCGCGGGACTCGCTCCGCTTTTGCGCTCGCCGCGAGCCTGAGGACTTTGCTACACCCACGTCGCGAGCGGCAAAAGGAGTCTCGTCCCGCGCCACCCGCCAACGAGCGAAGCTGCCGGAGCGGCCGGGGCCAACGCGCCGGCGCAGGCTGGGCTGCGAGATCCCGAGGGAAAGCGAATTGCGGCCGAGCGTCGAGCAGCATTTGCCGAGCCGGCGCTCGGGCTGGGCCGCGAACGGCGGCGAGCGACGCCTACAAGTTCGCGACGAGCGCTTCCCCGAACGCGCTCGTTCCGACTTCGCGCGCGCCGTCGGTCTGCCGGGCCAGGTCGTACGTCATGATCTTTTGCGCGAGCGTTTTTCCCATCGACGCCTCGACCGCCGAGGCCGCTTCGTGCCAGCCGAGGTGGTGCAACATCATCGCGCCGGAGAGAATGAGCGAGCCGGGGTTGATCCGGTCGAGGTTCGCATACTTCGGAGCAGTCCCGTGCGTCGCTTCGAATACCGCGAACTCGTCGGACTCGTTGGAGCCCGGCGCCATTCCGAGGCCCCCGACCTGCGCGGCGAGCGCGTCCGAAAGGTAGTCGCCGTTCAGGTTCGTGGTCGCGAGCACCGAGTACTCGGCGGGGCGCAGCAGTGATTGCTGGAACATCGAGTCGGCGATGCGGTCCTTTATCACGAGCCGCCCTTCGGCCGCGCGCCCGGAGGAAACCTCTTCTTCCGTGACCGTCCGCTCCCCGAACTCCCGGCGGGCGACGTCGTAGCCCCAATCGCGAAACGCGCCCTCGGTGAATTTCATGATGTTCCCTTTGTGAACGAGCGTGACCGAGGGCTTCTTGTGGTCGAGCGCGTACTGGATCGCCTTGCGAACCAGACGCTTGCTCCCGAACTCCGACACGGGCTTGATACCGATCGCCGAACCCGGGCGGACGTTCTTTCCGAGCTCGGCGAGAAGCGCCGACACCCGCGCCGCTTCCGGCGATCCGGCGGGCCATTCGATCCCCGCGTAAACGTCCTCCGTGTTCTCACGGAAGATGACCATGTCCACATCCTGCGGGCGCTTGACGGGCGAGGGAACGTTCTCGAAATATCGGACGGGCCGGACGCACGCGTAGAGATCGAGGATCTGACGGAGCGCGACGTTGAGCGAGCGGATTCCGCCTCCGACCGGGGTCGTCAGGGGCCCCTTGATGGCGACCCGGAACTCCTTGATCGCGTCGATTGCTTCCGCCGGAAGCCATTCGTCGAATTTCTCCTTCGCGGATCCCCCCGCGTAGATCTCGAACCAAACGATCTTCTTTTTTCCCGCGAACGCCTTCGAGACGGCGGCGTCCAGGACGCGGCGGGTCGCTTTCCAGATGTCGGAGCCCACTCCGTCGCCGCGGAGGAAGGGCACGACGGGATCGTCCGGGACGACGATCATCCCCTTCTCGAAGCCGATCCGGCCGCCTTCGGGGGCCGGTCCCAAACGTCCAAACTCCATGTCCCCGCCTCCAATTCGCGCTGAAAAAAACATTATCATGAGGCCCGTGGCACGGCCTGAATCGAACGCATCAGCGAGGCCGGGGAAATCGGGCGGCCCCGGAGCGCGCAAAAAGCGCGCGGCGTCGAAACTTCCGATCGTCGGAATCGTCATGGGGAGCAAATCCGACTGGGAGACGATGCGAGCGGCCGACGAGGTTCTGACGGACCTCGGCATCGCTCACGAATGCCGGGTCGTCTCCGCGCACCGCACTCCGAAATGGATGGCCGAGTACGCGTCCGGTGCCGAACCGAGGGGCATCCGCGTGATCATCGCCGGGGCCGGCGGCGCCGCTCATCTGCCCGGCATGATTGCCTCGCACACCGCGCTGCCGGTGCTGGGCGTCCCCGTCGAAAGCCGCGCGCTGCGGGGCCTCGACTCTCTGCTCTCGATCGTCCAGATGCCGGGCGGCATTCCGGTCGCCACGTTCGCGATCGGGAAGGCGGGAGCGACGAATGCCGCGCTTTTTGCGGCCGCCGTCCTTGCCGCCGCGGATTCGAAGCTCGAGAAGAAGCTCGCGGGCTTTCGAGCGGCTCAGACGCGCAGAGTCCTGAAAGAGAAGCTGTGAGCGATGCACTCGGCGCCCTGGAAAGGTCATTGCGAGCCGCCGCGATGCTTTCGCGGCAGGCTCCGCGAAGCAATCTGCCCCGGGTTAGATCGCCACGTCGCTGCGCTCCTCGCGATGACAGCCGCTTGAGGACGTGATGACTCCCATCCTCCCCGGCGCAACGCTCGGCGTACTCGGCGGCGGCCAGCTCGGCCGCATGTTCGCGATCGCGGCGCGTCAGATGGGTTATCGCGTGCACACGTTTTCCCCGGAAGGCGACACGCCGACCGGCCAGGTTTCGGACCGGGAGATCACCGCGCCCTACGAAAATCTCGACGCCGTCCGCTCTTTCGCCCGCGGCGTCGACGTGGTGACCTTCGAGTTCGAGAACGTGCCGGGCGACGCCGCGCGCGCGGCCGAGGAGATCGTTCCCGTCCGGCCGGCCCCGTCGGTCCTTCAAACGGTTCAGCATCGGCTGCGCGAAAAGACGTTCCTTCGCCGGACCGGCTTTCCGGTGCCGGATTTCGAGAGCGTCGCGAGCGCCGACGACCTGCGGCGCGCGGTCGAGCGAATCGGGGCCCCGGCCATGCTGAAGACCGCCGGGTCCGGTTACGACGGAAAAGGCCAGGCCCGCATCCTGACGGCATCCGACGCCCCCGCAGCGTGGGACTCGATCGGAAGGGCGGAGGCGATCCTGGAGAAATTCGTTGATTTCGAGAAGGAAGTGTCGGTCGTGGCGGCCCGCGGCGCGGACGGCTCCTTCAACCACTTCGGCGTGATCGAGAACGCGCACCGAGCCGGAATCCTGGACGTTTCGATGGCGCCGGCCGCGGTCGATCCCCCGACCGCGCGCCAGGCCGTAGAGATCGCGAGGGGTGTCCTCGAAGCCCTCTCCGTGGTGGGCGTGATGTGCATCGAGCTCTTCGTCACGCGGGGAGGAGGCCTCCTCGTCAACGAGCTCGCCCCCCGGCCCCACAACTCCGGGCACCTCACGGTGGACGCCTGCACGACGAGCCAGTTCGAGCAGCAGCTTCGGGCCGTCTGCGGCCTGCCGCTGGGCTCGGCTCGGTTCCTGAGCCCCGCCGCGATGGCGAACCTGCTCGGCGAGCTGTGGGGGCCGGGAGAGCCCGACTGGCTTGCCGTCTGCGCGCGGCCCGAGATCCAGCTCCACCTGTACGGGAAAACAGAGGCGCGTCCCGGGCGCAAGATGGGGCATCTGACCGCCCTGGCGGCGACATCCGTCGAAGCCCGGCGGGCGGTCCTGGAGGCGCGAGAAGTCCTGTCGCCGGTCGCGGCCCGACTATGACCGACCGCCGCGAGCCTTCGATCCGCGTCGTCCTGATGCCGAAGGACACCAACGCGCACGGGACGATCTTCGGCGGCGTAATCCTGTCTTACATCGACCAGGCGGGCGCCGTCGAGGCGAAGAGACACGGGGCGGACCTGATCGTCACGGTGGCCATGCGCGAGGTCGTCTTCCACGAGCCGGTCTACGTCGGCGACCTCGTCTCGTTCTACACACGCCTGGTGCGCCTCGGGAGCACATCGGTCACCGTCGCGGTCGAAGTCGTCGCGACCCGCGGAAACGACGTCAACGAGAATGTGAAAGTCACCGAAGCGGAAGTCACGTTCGTCAACGTCGGAACCGACCGCAAGCCGAAACCGATCGGAAAAAAGGAATAGCCCGGCGGCCGCAAGATCGTTCGGGGATCGAAGACTCGCTCGGCCCTATCGCGGCGGGAGCCCAAGGGTGCGACGGCAGCAGATCGCTCGCTCGGGAATCGCAACTCGCGGCATCGCTTTGCCCCTCTTGTCCAGGTTCCCGGAGTTCTCTCTTCCGGTCGAGTTGAAGAACTCCAGCTCAGACAGGGGCCGATTCCCTGCTCGCGGCAGCCGCCGTCGCGCCGGAGGAAGCACTGCCGCTCCCGGACCTCGCTCGTTGGATG
>JBOGJO010000244.1:0-3676 GCA_050747885.1 Thermoanaerobaculia bacterium | reverse complement strand
TCCCGGGCCAGGTCGTTTGAGAGCCGCCGATGATGTGTCGGTAGCCGAACCCGAACTTGAGCTCGTGCCCGATCGACCCGGTGTTGAAGAAGTACGACGCATTCGCCGTCGCCTGATGCTGCGGCCGATACGTGTGAAAATCGAAGAACGTTCCTTGAAACACTTCGCTCGGATCCTGGACGATGTTCGGCCCGAGCCCGGCCTGCGGCGCGAGGTGAAACCCCGTGCGAACATAGTCGTAGGCGGCGTTGAGGACGAAGTTGGGCCCGAAGACCTGCGAGTCGTCGCCCTTCCAGATCGTCGTGGGACCGGTCTGGTTCCAGGCCGTGCCCTGGCCGCGGTTGGACACCGCCGTGCGGCCGTTCTTGATCTTGTCGCAGCGGAAGAAGAACGCCGTCGCCGAGTTCGACTCGACGGGCTGGATGTTCAACTTCCCGGAGTAGTTCTCGAGAGTGGTGTTGTCGGGCGCCGCCGAGGAGAGCTTGACGAGGTCGATCTGGTCTCGCCCGTAGCTGCCCCAGAGCCATGCCTTGTCGGGCCAGATCGGTCCGCCCGCTTCGACACCGTAGTCCTGGATGTGGTTGATCGAGTTGCCGCTCCCGACGCTGAGCGCGCTCGGCCCGCCGAGATCTGCGCTGTAGGGGCCCACCGCCGAGCTGGAAGCGCGGGCCTCGGTTTCGTTGGGCGTATCGAAAATGCGCGCCGAGCCGTGCACTTCGTTGGTGCCGCGCTTGGTCACCATGTTGAGCGTGACGCCCGGGATGGAGATGGAGGGATCCGATCCGCCCGTCGTCGCCTGCATCTCCTGGAACGCGTCAAAATCGTAGTACGTCGAGGACGATCCCAGAGCCGACATGTCGGTCACCGTCACGCCGTCGACAAGCCAGGAGTTCTGCGTCGCATCGACACCCTTGCCGATGTAGACCGACTGCTGGCCGCTCTCGCTGCCTGCCACGTTGGCCCGGTCGATCTGAACGCTGGGCACCTGCTGGAGAACGACCCACGGGTCGCGCGCCGACGGGATGCTCTTCAGCTGTTCCTGCGTGAAATCCGATCCCGAGCTCACCCGGCGCGTGTCGAGCAGCGGCGTCTCCGAAGACACCGTGATCGTCGTCGCCACCGAGGCGATCTTCATCGGAACCGCGACTTCCGTGTTGGATCCCAGGCTCACCGTCACGTTCGTGCGCTCAACCGTCGAGAACCCGTTGAGCTCCGTTTTGACGGTGTAGCTGCCCGGCGAGAGGTTGAGGAATCGGAATTCCCCCTGGCCTCCCGTCGTGGACGTTCGGGTTCCCCCGCCGCCGCTCAGCGTGACCGACACCCCGGGCAGTGCCCCGCCCGATTCGTCCGTCACTTTCCCGTAAATGTTGCCGTACGTCGCCGAGGCTCCCTGTCCAAACAGGGGCCCGGCGCAGACGGCTGCCATCACGCAGATGGCGAGAAATCTGAGCACCTTCATGAGACTCCTTCCCGGCCCATTCGAGCCGATCGTGTGTCTTCGCTTGCGCGCCGGCGAAAGGCGAAGAACGTCACACGCGAAGAGCAACCGCTCTGCCAGAGGACCGATCGAGCGAATTCAGAGAATTGGCGCGTCGCGCAGACAGAGAGGCGCGGCTTCTTTGAAGTCGAGTCCACGATTCTGAAGTTCGTTGAACGTTTCAGAAACAAAGAACAGTCGAGAGTGGCCGTCGCGAAGCGGGAGCTCCGACAGTCGACAATGGCCCGAGGGTCATTGTCCCGCGGAAGCCCGATTGTGCGTGTCGAGCGGGAGAAGCGCCTTCAGGCGCGGCGATCGCCGTGCAACTGAGGCCGTCGGTCCATCTCGAAGAGGAGATCCGCGATTTCATCGTCCGACATGTGGCCGAGCAACGTGAGAAGCCGGAGGGCGATGCCGGGCCGGTTTCGCACAAAGGTCAGAACGCCGTCGGGCAGGATCCCGGCGGCGGCGAAGAGATCTTCGGAGCTGGCGTTCAAGACGCCGGCGAGGCGCTCGATCACTTCGACGCTCGGCGGGGGAACGCGGTCGCGCTCGATGCGCGAGAGATACGACGGGCTGAGCGAAGTCGCGCGCGCGAGAGCGCGGAGTCCGATGTGTCTCGCTTCTCTCCGCCAGCGGATCGCGTTTCCGAACGAGAGAACCGTCAAAGCCGTGGGCCTCCTTCGTTTGCGCGGGGCAGGAACGGTCGGGCCGCAGGAGAAGAGAGCAACACGGCTGCCAGAAGGATGCGTCAGTGGTTTCAGGGAATTGAGAAGCATTGTCCTCGGCCGCCGCACCGATTCGTGGACTTCTGTCCATCAAACCGGACGGCGTTGAGCGTTTCTGCAACGGCGGATCCCCGGTCCCGGTGGGAATCCCCCGACGGCCGCTTCGGCGGTAAGCTGCGAGCTGTGAAGCGCCGGATTTCATCGCTGCTTCTCGCCGCCGCGATCCTGGCCGCGCTCCCCGCGTCCGCCGACGAGCCCGCGGAACGGGTTCGGGAGAGTGTTTCGGCCGAACGCGTCGTCGTCGACGTTCGCGTGATCGACAATCAGGGGGCGCCGGTCACGGGCCTCGGCGTTTCCGATTTCTTCCTTCGCGTCGACGGGCGTCCCGTTTCGATCGAGTCGGTGGAATGGATCTCGTCCGGGGCTCCCGGAGCGGCGTCGGCCGCGCGGGAACCCGCGGGGACGTCCCCCGGAGAACCGACAGCCCCGCCGGCCGGACGCCTGGTCGTTCTCTTTTTCCAGACCGACTTCGAGCCGTCGCGGATCACGGGACAGATGCGGATGATTCGGCAGGCTCTTTCGTTCCTCGACACATGCTCGCCGGAAGACAGGCTCGCAGTCCTCTCGTTCGATTCCCGGCTCAAGCTGCGTCAGGATTTCACGAGCGACCGGGGAAAGCTGCGCCGGGCAATCGTCCGGACGCTCTACGCGGACAATTCACCGGATCCGCCGGCGGGGAGCTTCCCTTCGCTCGCTTCCTCTCTCGATTTTCGAGCCGCACGAAAGGCGTCCCTCCCGGAGCACGCTCTTCGCATCATCGGACAGGGCCTCGCCGCGCTTCCCGGCTCGAAGTCGCTCCTGTTCTTCGGGTGGGGCATCGGAAATTTCGATTCGATGATGGGGCTCATCCTCGACCACAACTATGCGCTCGCCCGCGCGGCGCTCCTGCGCTCCCACACGTCGGTCTTCGTGCTCGACGTGACGACCGCCGATTTCCACTCGATGGAGGGCGGCCTCGAGGCGATCGCGGGGGATACCGGCGGCCTGTACGTCAAGACGCATGTCTTTCCCCAATTCGCCATGCAGAAGGTCGCGCGAGCGATCTCCGGCGAATACGTCCTGAGTTTCGTTCGCCCGCCTCTGGAGCGCGGCAGGCACGAAATGTCGATTCGGGTGCCCGGGCACCGATGGGCCGCCGTGCTGGCCAGGCCGGACTACGTCGATTGACGCGAGCTCCCCTCTGCCGTTGAAACCGGTGGGGACCCGCGGGCGGCTAAAGAGTTTCTGTTCCCGCGGAGGACGGCCGGCCGCCGCGACGCAGGCAGATCCACACGAGGACAGCCAGACCCGCAAGGGCCGCGAGGAATCCCTGTCGCCGATCTCCTCGCGCGGCTTGCTCGACGAGATCCAGAGCGGGTGAGCCCACGAGCGCGATTGCCCCGAAGCAGATCCACGCGCGCAAGTCGTCGGC
>JBOGJO010000243.1:0-18346 GCA_050747885.1 Thermoanaerobaculia bacterium | reverse complement strand
TTGCGGAGGAGGTCAAGGCGCGGCGAGGGGACAGATGCCGTAGCGATCGGACCCGAGCCGCAACGCCGAGATCCTTCGCAATGTGCGGGCGCCCAAAGGGTTCGGGCGCGGGACAGTCTGCTTCGTTGCCGCTCCTCGACGATGCTTCGGCATCGCCTGCGTCGCGCCGCCTAGCATCTGGCTCAACGGCGCTCCGAACGACGCTCAAGCTATTTTCGACTCGGGACACTAGAATACGCGGTGACGGAGGGCCCATGCCGAAATTCGTGATCGAAAGAGAGATCCCCGGAGCGGGAAAAATGACTCCGGACGAGCTCCAGAAAGCCGCCCAGAAATCCGTGGCGGCCCTGAGAGCGATCGGGCCCAACATTCAGTGGCTTCACAGCTTCGTCACCGACGACAAGCTCTACTGCGTTTATCTCGCTTCGGACGAAGACTTGATCCGGGAGCACGCGGCAAAATCGGGGTTCCCGGCGAACCGGATTTCCGCCGTTCGCCAGCTCATTGACGCATCGACGGCCGAATAGAGAGAGTCCCGCTCGATCCCGGGGGCTCGGCGAGCGCTTCTTCGACGGCTTCTTCGATGGACATCGCGCGCCCCCGGCGCCACGCAGTTTCCGCTTCCTGTTCCGAAATCCCCTCGGCAGCTTTTTCGACGGTCTGTTCGATCGCCACTCTCTCGAAGCGGGGGCGTGGAAATCCGTGGCTCTTGCGAAAGGCCTCGACCGCGCCGACGAGACAGATCGCCCGGGAGGCAAGGCCCTCCGCGGCGGCCAGCATCGCGTAGCTGTCGATCAATCGAGCGATGCTCCTCTTTGCGCCGTCGCGCCTGACGATCGCGAGCGCGTTTCGGAGGCTGAACCGGGCGCTGTCGAAATCGCCGTCCCGCTCCGCGATCCGGGCGAGATCGCTCGCGCAATTCGCAACGCCGATCCAATCGCCCGTCCTCTCGAACGTCGAGAGGCTCTGAGTGAGAAGCTTCTTCGCCTCGTCGCGCTCTCCCCGGTCCTGGGCCATCCCCGCCAGGTGGCTCTGGGTCCAGGCCATGGCGTCGAGGTCGCCGAGCTCCGAGAACGTTCGAAGACACTTCTCGAAGAGGTCCCGGGCGCGCTCCGTCTCTCCGACCGACCGGAGGGAGTCGGCAAGATTCATCCGGGTTCGCTCGGTCAGGCCCCGCTCGCCGATTTCTTCCCAGATTCGGATCGCCTCTTCGAGGAGAGGCACGGCGGCGCGGTAATCCTCCCGGAGGTACGCGCCGACGGCGAGGTCGTTGAGCGCGACGACGCAACCCCGGCGGTCTCCGATTTCCCGATAGATCTCGAGGCTCTCGCTCGCCATCGTCTCCTGGGCTCGCTTGTCCCTCTGCGCGTGCGCGAGGATCGCGCCGCCCAGGAGGGCCCTCGCCCGTTCGCGCGTCCGAACCTGCGCGCCGGGCAGCGAGAGCAGGAGCTCCAGTTGCGCGCGGCCCTCGGAGACCGTCTCCTGCTTTTCCCAGAATCGAAACAGCGAGGCCCCGAGGCGAAGCCCCCAGAGAGGTTCCCGTCCGAGCGCGAGCCACTCGACCGCCGACCGGCAGTTGTCCTCTTCGTTCTTGAGCAGCGCGAACGCCGCCGCTCCGTCGGGACCTCCCATCCGCGCATCCGTCTCTTCCGCCAGGACGAGGTAGTACGCCGCATGGCAGCGCCGGAGGAAGTCCTCTTCGCCGCTGTCCTCGAGCCGTCCCCGGCCGTATTCCCGAATGGTCTGCAGCTGGACGAACCGCGCGTCGTCGCCCTCGGCCTCCGACCGCAGCAGCAGGCTCTTGTCGCAAAGCGATGCCACTCCCTCAAGGGGATCGACTCCGAGATCTTCGCGGGCATTGCAAACGGCCTCGATCGCCTCCAGGGTGCAGCCGCCCACAAAGACCGAGACGCGGCGGAAAAGAGATTTTTCGGGCTCGCTCAGGAGCTCAAAGCTCCAATCGATCGCCGCTCGCAGGGTTTGCTGGCGGGTGGGAAGATCCCGCGGGCCGCCCGTCAGCAGGTCGAGCCGCGTCTCCAGGCGCGCCCGGATGGCCGCGGGCGAGAGCAGCTTGATCCGCGCCGCGGCAAGCTCGATTGCCAGAGGCAGGCCGTCCAGCCGGCGGCAGATCTGGGCGACGGCGGGAGCGTTTTCTTCCGTCAGCGCGAAGCTCGGCTTCACGGCGAGGGCGCGCTGGAGAAAAAGCTGGACAGCCGCCACGCTTTCGAGGGCGCCGGGCGAAATCGGGTCCTCGGCCCCCGGCACGGGCAGCGGTGGAACCGGAAACTCGTGCTCCCCGGAAATCCGGATGAGCGAGCGGCTGGTCAAAAGAATTTTCAGTTTCGGGATCTTCGCGAGCAGGTCCGCGATCGTCCCGACTCCCTCCAGGAGGTGCTCGAAGTTGTCGAGCAAGAGGAGCATTGCCCCGCCCATCCTTCCGAGGAGGTGCTCGCAAAGCAGATCGCCGAGCAACCGGCCCGGCTCCTCGCCGACGTTGAGCGCCCGGGCGATCGCCGCGACGATGAGCGACGGGTCCGTGACCGCTGCGAGCGCAATGAACTCGACGCCTCCCGGAAAATCGGCCGCGAGCTCGTTGGCCGCCTGAAGGGCCAGACGAGTCTTCCCGATCCCCGCCGGGCCCGCGAGGGTCAGGAGGCGGACGCCGCCGCCCAGCAGCATCGCCCGGACAGCCGCGACCTCCCGGGTCCGGCCGATCAACGGATTCGGCGGCACCGGCAGAACCCTCGGCGCCGTCGCGGCCGCGGCGACGCCCGCCGCGGAAGGCTGAAGCGCTTCCGCGAGATCCCTCACGAGGTCCTTCGTCGAGTGGTACCGATCTTCGGCGCTCTTTGCGAGACACCGGCGCACGATCTTTCCGAGGTTTTCCGGCAAGGCGACGCGGCTCTCGCCGGGGGATCGGGGATGCTCCTCGACGACGGCCATGAGGGTCGCCATGGCGGTCGGCCTCTTGAAAGGAGAGATCCCGGTCAACAGCTCGTACAGGATCGTTCCAAAGGAAAATTGATCCGAGCGAAAGTCGATCTTCTCGCCCCGCGCCTGCTCCGGCGACATGTACGCGACGGTCCCGAGAATGGTTCCCGTTCTCGTCAGGTCCCCGGCCGCGGTGGCCATCTGCGAAATGTCCTCGTTTTCCGGCGAAGCCAGCTTCGCCAGGCCGAAGTCGGCGATCTTCGCGAGGCCGTTCTTCGAGACGAGAATGTTTTCCGGCTTCAGGTCCCGATGCACGATTCCCTTTTCGTGAGCGGCGGACAGGCCTGCGGCGATCTGACCGGCAATATCGACGATCCTTTCGAGCGGCAGCCGGGTCCCTCCCGCGAGCAGGCGCAGGTCCGTTCCCTCCACGATTTCGGTCACGATGAACGAGACCTCCTGGTCCCGGCCGACATCGAAGACCGCGACGATGTGAGGATCCGACAGCCCGGACGCCGCCCGGGCTTCCTGTTCGAAGCGGCGCAGGCATTCGCGGTCTTTGGCGAGCTCTTCCGACAGGATCTTGACCGCGACGTCGCGGCCGAGCCGCGTGTCGCGGGCGCGGTAGACCTCGCCCATCCCGCCGGCGCCGAGCGGGGTGAGAATTTCATAGGGACCGAGCCGTGTTCCCGACGCGAGCGGCATCGCCGGCATTTTAGCTCCTCGCGAAAACCGTCGTAGACTCGGGAGCCATGCCGAACCGGGACGAGCTTCGCGCGCTGCAGGCCCCGCTCAAAGAGCGATACCGTTCCGATCCCGGATCCGCTCTCGTCACGCTTCGCGCCGAGGGCCGCCTCGGCGACGGGATGTCCTGCAGCGTCGCGACCGGCCGAGCGCTCGTCCAGGCGGGCCTTCACCCCGCCACGGGAGGAACGGGCCTTCTGGCGTGCTCCGGAGACATGCTCCTGCAGGCGCTCGTCGCGTGCGCGGGAGTGACCCTCTCGGCCGTCGCAACGGCACTCGGACTCCCCCTGAGCGGAGGAAAGCTCGAAGCCGAAGGAGATCTCGACTTCCGGGGAACGCTCGCAGTCGCAAAGGACGCTCCGGTCGGGTTCCGCGAGATCCGGCTCTCGATCACTCCCGAGGGGGACTTGACCCCCGAGGACCGGCGCAAGCTCCTCGAGCTTACCGAGCGCTACTGCGTCGTGTATCAGACGCTTCGTCGAAGCCCGGAAATCCGCGTCTCATTCCGCGACGAGCCGGAGACGCCGGAACGAGACCTGCAAGGTCAGGCACCTCGAGAGGATTAGGGACGGCATGAAAAAACCCCCGACATTCGAAAGTTGAAGCGGGCTTCGGAAGGAAACTGAGCCGGGCCCCGGGTTATGATCGACCCGCTATTCGAGGCGGGCGGTACCGGCGGAATCGCAGGGAGGCACGGCGATGAAGACCACGCGGCGCCAGTTCATGAAAACCACCGGGGCCGTCGCTGTGGGCGCGACGCTGTCGCCCGCGCTCGCAGGGGGCGAAGCATCACCGGCTTCGGGCGGCACGACCTACGATGTGGCGGTCATCGGCTCCGGAGTCTTCGGCGCGTGGATCGCTTACGACCTCCGGAAGAAGGGGCGCACGGTCGCCCTCCTCGACGAGTATGGGCCCGGCAACGCCCGCGCGAGCTCCGGCGGCTACACGCGAGTGATCCGAATGGGATACGGCGACAAGGAAGTTTACACGCGATGGTCGATGCGGTCGCTGGAACTATGGAAATCGACCTTCGAAACGCTCGGTCTCCCTCTCTTCCAGAAGAGCGGCGTCCTGTGGATGGCGCGCGACCAGGACCCGCTGACGACCAGCACCGTGGCGACGCTGAAACGGCTCAACGTCCCCCACGAGCGTCTCGAGCGCGCCGAGCTCGATCGGCGCTGGCCTCAGATCGATTTCGGTCCCAACAACTGGGCGATCCACGAGCCGGACAGCGGCTTTCTCCTCGCGTTCCATGCCGTGCAGGCGGTCGCCCGGATGGCGCAGGAGGCGGGAGTCGTCGACCTCCGCGAGGCGGTCCTTCCCCCGGAAGGAAAAGGACGCCTCACGTCGATCGCCACGAAATCCGGAAAGACCGTGTCGGCGGGCACGTTCGTCTTCGCGTGCGGCCCCTGGCTGCCGAAAGTCTTCCCCCAGCTTCTCGGCGAGCGGATTTTTCCGACGCGGCAGGAGGTCTTCTTCTTCGGGCCCCCTCCGGGGAACACGCGGTTTCAGCCGCCGGCGATGCCCGTTTGGGTGGACTTTGCGGAAGAGATCTACGGCCTTCCCGATTTCGAGGGGCGCGGATTCAAGGTGTCTCTCGACCGGCACGGCCCGGCTTTCGACCCGGACACCGGCAGGAGGATCACGACGCCCGAGAACCTGGCCGAGGTTCGCAATTTCGTGGGGCGGCGCTTCCCGGCCTTGAAGGACGCTCCGGTGGTGTTGAGCGAAGTTTGCCAGTATGAGAACACGTCCAACGGCGATTTTCTGATCGACCGGCATCCCGAGAGGGACAACGTCTGGCTCGTCGGAGGCGGCTCGGGCCACGGGTTCAAACACGGCCCGGCCGTGGGAGAGTACGTCACGGCGCGAATCGTCGAGGGAGGCGCCGTGGATCCCCGCTTCAGCCTCGCGACGAAGGAAAAGGTGCAGAAGCGCGCGGTGTACTGAGTCGTCCCCGGGAGCATCCCGGTTCACGGCCAAACGAATGCCCTTGACGTCTGAAACCGATCGGCCCGGCAAGCGTCTTTCGTCGCTCCCCCTGCACGCAATTCTCGAAGCCCTCAAAGAGGAACGACTTCTGATCGCAGACACCCTCCTGCTCGGGGTCGTCGGAGCGCTGGCTGCACAGGCTTTCACATTCCTGCTTCGAGTCGCCCAGTCCGTCCTGCTCGAAGGCCTTGCCGGCTACCGGCCTCCCGGGACGTCGGGAGGTCCCGGGGCCGTTGAGCGCATCGGGCCGCACGGTCTGTGGCTCATCCCCATCGTGACGACAGCCGGCGGCCTGCTGTCCGGCCTGCTGGTTTACGGTTTCGCACCCGAGGCCGAGGGGCACGGGACCGACACGGTCGTCAGCGCCTTCCACCGCGCGGCAGGAAAGATCCGCGCTCGCGTTGCGCCCTTGAAGATGGTGGCCTCGGCCATCACCATCGGATCGGGCGGGGCAGCCGGACGCGAAGGGCCCACCGCTTTGATCGCCGCCGGGATCGGATCGTCGTACGCCGCCCGATTTCACCGGTCCGAGGAGGACCGGAGGCTTTTGACTCTTGTCGGCATGGCGGCAGGCCTCTCCGCCATTTTCCGATCGCCGATCGGCACGGCGCTCTTCGCGGTCGAGGTTCTCTACGGCGGCATGGAATTCGAGGGAGGCGCGCTCCTCTACACCATGCTGGCAAGTATCGTGGCCTATGCGGTCAACGGGCTCGTCTCCGGGTGGTCGCCTCTCTTCCGCGTGCCTTCGACGGCAAGCTCACCCGGATTCTTCGACAATCTCTGGTATGTCGTGCTGGGCCTCGTTGGAGGATTCGTCGGCGCGCTCCTGCCGCTCGTGTTTTACGGCATTCGCGATTTCTTTCGTGGATTGCGTATCCCGAGCGCCCTGAAACCCGCGCTCGGCGGGCTCGGAGTCGGGCTCCTGGCGCTCGGCCTGCCTCAGGTTCTCGGCGGCGGGTATGGATGGATCCAGCAAGCGATCGACGGGCGTCTCGCGATCTCCCTGCTTCTGTTGCTCGTTTTCGGAAAGCTGCTCGCTTTCGCGTTCACCGTTTCCTCGGGCGGCTCCGGCGGCGTCTTCGCGCCGACTCTGTTCGTGGGCGCGATGGTGGGAGGGGCCCTCGCCGCGCTGACTCATCAGCCGCCCGCTCCGCTCGTGATCGTCGGCATGGCGTCGGTCTTCGGAGCCGCAGCCCGGGTCCCCGTCGCGACGCTGCTGATGGTGACGGAGATGACGGGCGGCTATCGGCTGCTCGTTCCCGCCGCGCTGGCCGTCATGCTGAGCTACCTCGTTCAGCGCATCCTCACGGCGCGGCTCCCCTATCAGAGCCTTTACGAAGCGCAGGTGCTGGCGCTGGGCGATTCGCCGGCGCACGGTGCCGATTATCTGAGGGTTGCCTTGCGACTCCTGGACGAGCGCGGCGCCCGGGTTCCGGAGTCCGTCGGCCACGTCGGCCTGCAATCGCTGCTCTCGTCGGGGATATCGGTGGACCTGACCGACGGCAAGCGCCTGATCGCACGCGGCATCACCTCGAAGAGCCCCTGCGCCGGCAAGTCGGTCGCCTCGTGCCTTGCGTCGGTCAACAGCGAAGGTTTCGAGCTCGCGGCGGTCTTCCGGGGGGAGCACACACTCCTTCCACACCGTGATCTCATCTTCCGTCCGAAGGATCGGGTGCTCATCATCTCTTCGCCGTCCAGCGCCGCGACGATCGACGAGCTGTTCCTGGAGAAGACAACCGTTTCCGACCCCGAGAAGCCGACGCCTTGAGCCGCCGCCCCTCGAACAGGAGTCGAGACGATTTTCCGAAGTTATCGACGCTTGCCGGGAAGCGCTCGAGAAGCCGAGGGCTTCGCCGAGCGATTCGCGAATTTTCTCCTGAGGTCCCTGACGCGCGATTCGGCATCGGCAAGCTCGATCAAAATGATGTTTCGGTCGAAATCGCGCGTTGCGGCGCCCTTCCGGGTCTTCAAGAAATCCGAGATTCCCTCGATCTCTCGAGTCAGGTCCTCGATTGAATCGCGAAGCCGCTCCAGAATTTTGAGGTATTTCGCCTTCGATCCGGGCATGTCGGGCTCCCCTCGGGGAATTCTACCGCCGCTCCGCGGTTTGTATGCGTGAAGGTATGAAAAAGGCCCGAAGCGCGCCGTCGCCGGTCTTGATCGCGGTCGATCTTTCGATTCATGGCCCTTCGGTGCTGAAGGAGGGCTTTCGCGAGGCAAAATCCCGCAAGGCTCCGGCCCTCGTTCTTCACGTGATTGACGACCGTTTTCCTTACCCCGACCTGTACTCCCTGGGACATCCGGATTCGAATTTCTACAAGACGCTTCGAAAAGACGCGCTCGGGCAACTCAAGCAGTGGATCAACGCCGCGGGCGACCGCGACGCTCCGGAATTCCTGATCGTCTGGGGCAAGCCGTCCGCAACGATCCTGGAGGTCGCCCGGGAGCGCAATCCCCAGCTCCTCGTGATCGGCGCGCACGGGCTGACGGAGCCGCGCCACGCCCACACGATCGGGGGAACCGTCGAACGAGTCTCGCGAGAGACGCCCTGTTCGATTCTCATTGTCTTCTCGGCGACGGGAATTCTCCGAGAGGCTCACATTGTTCCGAGCGGACTCGTTCTGAAGGAGACAACCGCCACAACTGGCAAAACGCCGATCTTGACACGTGGAAACGAACCGCCTTAACGTTTACGCAACCCGGGAGGCGCTCATGGCAGAGTCTGACGGGAACAATCGGTACCGCTCCTCCGGCAAATCAGGGAATCCGCGCAGCCGGTCGAAGGGCTTCCATCTCGTCGATCTTTTCGGCATCGGCATTTTCATCGACCCGAGTTGGATCTTCATCTTCTTCCTGATCACCTGGGGCCTCGCCTCCGGTTTCGCGAAGGCTCATTCGGATTGGAGCGCCCCGGTTCGGCTCGCGACCGCGGTTTCGGCAGCCCTCCTCTTCTTTGCGTCCGTGCTCATCCACGAGCTGTCTCACTCTCTCGTGGCCCGATCGCGCGGACTGCCCGTCCACAGCATCACGCTCTTCCTGTTCGGCGGCGTGTCGAACCTCGAGAGAGAGCCGGCCTCGGCAAAAACCGAATTCGTGATGGCGATCGTCGGGCCGCTTTCGAGCTTCCTTCTGGGAATTCTGTTTCTCGCGCTGGGACGCGCGGATGCAAGGGCGATCCTGACGACGGACCCGATCGGGGCGTTCACCCGGCTCGGACCCCTGCCCACGATTCTTCTCTGGCTCGGCTCCGTGAATATCCTGCTCGGTCTTTTCAACCTCGTCCCGGGCTTTCCGCTCGATGGGGGCAGGGTTCTGCGTTCCCTCCTCTGGGCGACGACGAACGATCTTCAGAAAGCCACTCGCTGGGCCGCCTCGGCCGGGAAGGCGATCGGCCTGGCGTTCATCCTGACCGGAATCGCGATGGCGTTCGGTTATCGACTGCCGGTTTTCGGAACCGGAGTATTCAACGGTCTGTGGCTCGCGTTCATCGGCTGGTTCCTCAAGAACGCCGCGGACGCCAGCTACCGGCAGGTCGTGATCGACGACCTCCTCGTCGACGTCCCGGTCGGCCGTTTGATGCGAAAAGAGTTCCCGACCGTTGCCGCCGACATGCTCGTCGGGAAGCTCGTCGACGAGCACATCCTCGGGACCGATGAGGGGGCGTTCCCCGTCGTCGACGGCGGACGACTGTCCGGCATGGTCTGCCTCGGCGACGTGCGGAAGGTCCCCCGGGGGCGCTGGGAGTCCACGCCGGTTCGCGAAATCATGACCCCGGCATCCGAAGTCTCGGTCGCGGCCTCGACGGAAGGCGTTTCCGAGGCACTGCGCGAAATGACGCGGCGCGAGGTTCGCCAGCTTCCGGTCGTCGACGCGGGCAAGGTCGTCGGACTCCTGCGCCGAAGGGACATCGTGAAGTGGTTGCACCTGCAGTCCGCCTGAACCGGGCGGCGTTTTGCGGCGCTTCTCAAACCGTCAGAACCGATTCCGGATATTGCTTTCCTGGCTCGACGCCCCCCACCATGTGGTACACGAGACCCTTGTCGACCATGAGGTGCCCGTCCGTCGAGACCCAGATTTTCGCCCGGTCGAGCGGCGATGGAGCCGGCCCCTCGAAATTCATGCCGTTGACGTAATAACCCGAGCCGTGGCAAGGGCATTTGAATTTTTTTTGCCCCGCCAGCCAGTTCGGAACGCACCCGAGGTGCTTGCAGATCGCGATGAGCGCATAGAAAGCGCCGTCGGCGCGCCGGACGATCCATACCCCGTACTTCTCTTTCCAGCGCGTGTCCACGACGCCCGCGAGATAGTTGGAAGGAGATCCCGCGTCGAACCGGGTCGGCGGCTCGAAGAGGACGTTCGGGAACATGAACCGCGCCGCCGCGACGCCCCCGGCAGCCGCGGCCGCCGTGAACCCGAGCCAGGCGGAAACCATCCAGCGGCGGCGGCTGAGCCCTTCCGCATCCCTCGGCGGCTCGCTCCGCGGACTCGAACTCGAAATGACGACGGTCTCGGCGCCCTTGCGCACAGCCACCCCCTGCGGAACAAAACCTTCGAATTCGCGGCGAAAATTCCCGGATGCGAAGATTTTTCCTCACTCGGCTACAATATCGTTGGAGGTCAAAGCATTGTCCCTCAAAAAGAAGAGGTCGCGGACCGGCCCGGCGCCCCGGGAAGGGGGCCGAACCGACCTCGGCCGACCCGTGGAGTTTCTTCAGCTCCTGTGGGCCGTGGATCACGCCCTTCAGTCCGCGTCCAAGAGAATGCAGCTCTCGCTCGGGGTGACCGGGCCGCAGCGCCTCGTCCTTCGAATCGTGGGGGGCCGGCCGGGCATCTCGCCGGGGGGGCTCGCGGCCGTTCTTCACGTCGATCCGAGCACGCTCACCGGGATCCTGCGCCGGTTGATCGCGCAGGGCCGGCTCCGGAGCATTCCGGATCCGGCCGATCGCCGGCGGGTGATCCTCACGCTGAGCGAGAAAGGGAGGCGCTTCGACCGCACCGCTCCGGGAACCGTCGAGGCGGGGGTCCGTAGGACGATCTCGTCGGCCCCTTCCGGGGACATCGCCGCCGCCTCGAGGGTTCTCCGACGGCTCGCGAAAAACCTCGAGGCGCCTTCGCGATGACGAGGGCCGGAGCTTCCCTTCTCGAACGAATTCGTCTCGCGAGCCGCCGATTCCTGCTTGCGACACAGGTCGTCATCGGGATTCTGTGCGGCCTTTCGGCGTTCGCCTTCCATTCTCTCGTCGAGGAAATTCGGCTTGTTCTCATCTCGCCCGCCCTTCAGCAGTCCCTGATTCTTCGGACGGTTCTCGTCATCGTGATTCCTTCCGCCGGGGCGTTCTGGATCGCTGTCGCAATCCGCCGATTCGCCCCCGGCGCGGGCGGCGCCAACCTCGCGCGGGTCCGCCGGGCGTACGGCCAGGACCCGGGCCTCCTCGACGCCCGAAGCATCGCGGCGACGTTTCTCCTCACTCCCATTTCCCTCGGATCCGGCGCGCCCCTCGGCCCGGAAGGCCCCATCGTCGTCGTCGCGAGCGGTCTCTCCTCCGGGCTGGCGCGGTTCCTGCGGCTCCCCCGAAAAGTCGCTCGGGGAATGATTCCAGTCGGCACCGCGGCGGGGATCGCGGCCATTTTCAACGCGCCGATCACGGGCGTCGTTTTCGCCCTGGAGGAGGTGCTCGGAACCGCGGAAAAGGGCGTCCTCGGCGGAGCGATCGTCGCGGCCGTGGCGGCCGCCGTGGTCGAGCGATCGCTCCTGGGAGGCAAGCCGATTCTCGCGGCGCCGTCGGCCACCTGGTCCGACGGACGCGAGCTCCTCGGCTTCGCGATTCTCGGCGTCCTGGCGGGCTCGGCCGCCGGCCTCACGATCCGCGCGATCGAACGGTTGAAGAAGATTCTCGACCGTAAAGTTCCCGACGCGGCGCTGAGGGGCGGAATCGCGGGAGCCCTCATCGGCGTTCTCGCGCTGTTTTCCCCGTCCATCCTGGGCGTCGGGTACGAGACGGTCTCGAGCTGGCTCAACGGCGGCGGCGGGCTCGCGTCCTCCGCGCTGGCCTTCGGCGCGAAATCGGCCGGCTACGTTCTCGCCCTCGCCGCCGGGATGATCGGCGGGACGTTCGCGCCCTCTCTTTTCATGGGCGCCGCGCTCGGATCAACGGTCGGCCATTCGATGAAACTGATCTTCCCCGCGCTCGCCATCGACCCCAAGGCGTATGCGCTCGTCGGGATGGGCGCCTTCTTCGCCGGCGTCCTCCGATGCCCGATCGCAGCCGTCCTGATCGTCGTCGAGGTGACGGGCGATTACGGATTGATCCTTCCTCTCATGCTCGCGGTCTCGCTTGCCATCGGGCTCTCCCGCCGGGTTTCGAAGTTCAACGTGGTCGAACGCCAGCTCCGCGAGGAAGGATTCGGGGGAGAACGAACGCTCGATCCTCTCTCGGACATGAAGGTCGCCGACCTCATGACCGACAAGGTGGTCACCGTCGGGACCGACATGACGATCCTCGACGCCGCCCGGGCCCTCGCCGGCCATCGGCATCAGTACTACCCCGCGATCGATGGCGAGGGCAACCTCGCGGGGGTGGTGGAAGCGGAGGCGATCGACGAGCGCGCGCGCGATGGCGACATCGACGCGCGGATCTCCGACCTCTGCCAGAAGCCCGAAGTCGTCGCCACGAAAGACATGCCGGTGACCGACCTCGTTCGCCGCATGGGCCAGCGGGGGCTCACGCGCTGCCCGGTCACGGCGGGCAACGGTTCGAATCGCCTCGTCGGCTTCGTCAGCCCCTCGGACCTCCTCCGGGCGAGGATTCGCAGCCTCGACGAGACCTGGGTCGACGGGGCCGCCGATTCGAGCCGGCGGGGTCAGAAGGGTTGAAGGACGAAAAACGATTCGCGATCAGAGGATGTCGGACCAGCGCGGCGAGGAGGCAAACGCGGCGCGGATGAGCCCGACGTGCGAATACGCCTGGGGAAAGTTTCCCCACATCCGAAGCGTCGCCGTTTCGTAGTCCTCGGAGAGGAGGCCGAGAGGCGAAAGGGCCGCTCCGGCCCGCCGCATGACCGACGCCGCTTCCTCGGCCTCGCCGATCGCCGCGAGCGCCTCCACCAGCCAGAACGTGCAGACGATGAACGCGACGCGCGGCGGGCCGAAACCGTCGTCCAGGTGGTAGCGGAAGAGCCACCCATCGCTCGAGAGGCTCTTTCGGATCGCGCCCACCGTGTCGCGCAGGTGAGCGTCGTCGGCCGGAAACAGGCGCAGGGAGGCCATCTGCAGGAGAGAGGCGTCCAGGTCCCGACCGCCATAGCGGCCGGTGAAAGCTTTCAGATCCGCGTTCCAGGCCCGCGCCAGAATTTCCGCGCGAATACGACCGGCCGCCGAGCGAAACTCGCTTTCGATCGCCGGGGCGTGCCGCGCGGCGACGAGCGCCATGCGGTCCGCCGCGGCCCAGCACATGAGGCTCGAAAACGTCTGCGGCTTCCATTCTGTCCGGTACTCCCAGATTCCCGCGTCCGGCGTTCCCACGACCTCGACCGCCTTCCGAGCGAGGCCTTCCAGAAGGTCCAGGGCGGCCTTTGAACGGTCGGCGCTGAAGCGGTCGTCGAGGAAGACTGGTGTGAGCGCCAGGACCATTTCGCCGAAAATGTCGTTCTGCGTGTGCCGAGCGGCGGCGTTCCCGACGCGGACGGGGCCGTCGCCGCCGAAGCCGGTCCAGCCCTCGACAATCTGCTCGTCGAGGTCCGAGGCGCCGTCGACCCGGTACAGGGGCGACAGAGCCAGCGAGGGCGTTCCGGCAACGACGTTCAAGAGGTAGCGGGCAAACTGCTCCCGCTCCTCGAACTGTCCGAGCAGGCGGAACGCTTCGAGCGCGTAATACGCATCCCGCAGCCAGCAGTAGCGATAGTCCCAGGTACGCCCGCTTCCCGGGGCCTCGGGGATCGACGTCGTCGTCGAGGCGACGATCGCTCCTGTGTCCTCGAAACAGTGGAGCTTGAGCGCGAGGGCGGACCGAATCACCTCCTGCTGATAGAGCGGCGGAATGTTGCAGTGCTTCACCCACCGTTCCCAGTACCGCACGGTCTCTCCCAGGAATCGGTCGCACAGCGGCGCGAGTGGCTCCTCGATGGGCGCGCCCCACGCGAGGGCCAGGTGACGGCGCTCCGTGAGAGCAAAAGGTCTCCCCCCGAGGTACGCGATCGGGATGTCGGTCGTCAGCCGAAGCGGGCTCGTGAAGCCCTCGAACGCCGTGTGGTTCGAGCCTCGCAGGACGGGCGGCGCTTCCCGGGACCATCCCCGCCGCGGATCGCAGACGACCCGGATCTGAGGCGCCCCCGACAGGGGCTCGACCACGCGGAAAAGCTGTGTCGGGCGGAACATTCGTCCGTGAAGAACGAACCTCGGCGCGAAATCCAGGACGCGAAACGTCCCGCCTTCGGCGCGGAACGTCGTCTCGAGAACATTCGTATTCTCGAGGTATCGCTGCGTTCCCGGGATTTCCTCCACCGGAGCGACCGTGAACGAGCCGCCGTCCGGATCGAGGAGGCTCGCGAACACGGGCTCGGAGTCGAAGCGGGGCAGGCAACTCCACACGACGGCGCCACGGCGATCGATGAGCGCCGAAAACTGACAGTTCCCGACGAGGCCGAGATCTTCAAGGCGCATCCCTGGACGGTAACAGATTTTAGTTTGTACTCAAACTAAATGGTGATTAAATGGCAGAATGCCGCGTGCCGCCCGTTTCGTGATCGTTCTGGTCCTGGCCCTTGCGGGCCTCGCCTGGATCGCTTCCGGCGTCGTGCAGCAGACCACGCGCGCCTGGTTCGAAAAGGACGTGAGCCTGCGAGCCGACCTCGCCGTCGGGGGCGCGCGCCAGGCCCTCATCTCCCGCTGGGCGTCCGGTGACCGGGCCGGCCTCGAGGAAGTCCTCAGTGAAATCACGCACGACGAGCGAATCATGGCCGCGGCAGCGTGCAGCACGGACCTCGGACTTCTGACCCAGACGAAAGACTTCCCGCCCCAGCTCTCGTGCTCGCGGATCGGGCCGCGAATCCGGCCCAACCCCGGAGCGTTGCAAACCGCCTGGAAGTCCTGGAAGAAGGTCGAGTCGCTTCCCGGCGGCAACGTTCACGTGAGCGCGATTCCCGTGGCCGACGGCGAACGGACCCTCGGGTTTGTGATTCTCGTTCACGACCTCAGCTACGTCGAGCGGCGAGAGGCGACGACGCGCCAGTTTCTCCTCTTTGCCTTCGGCTTCCTGGCCCTCGCCGCCTCCGCGGTCACCGTCATCGCGGCCCGACTGTCCTGGCGGGGGTGGAGCAAAGACCTGAGAAGTTTTCTCCAGGGCGGAACACAGCGCCCCGAGTTTCAGCCGATCCTGAGAGACGTGCGCGACCTGGTCGACCGGATCGTCGCCGAAAAGGAGACCGACCGCGAAGGAGGCGACTGGACGCCGCAGCGCCTCCGACAGACGCTGAACCGCTACCTCCAGGGTGAGAAAGTCGTGCTCCTTGCCAACCGCGAACCTTACATCCACACGCGAGCGGAAGCTGGCGAGCCGGCGCGTGTCGTTCACCCCGCAAGCGGCCTCGTCACCGCCCTCGAGCCCGTCATGCGCGCGTGCTCGGGTACCTGGGTGGCGCATGGAAGCGGGTCCGCCGACAGGGACACCGTCGATCGCCGCGGAAGGATCCGCGTGCCGCCCGGGGAAGAGTCGTATGTCCTGCGCCGCGTCTGGCTCTCGCCGGAAGAGGAGAAAGGCTACTACTACGGATTCTCCAACGAAGGCCTCTGGCCCCTGTGCCACGTCGCGCATGCCCGGCCGATCTTCCGCAGCGAAGACTGGAAGCATTATCAGTCCGTCAACCAAAGGTTCGCCGATGCCGTCTGCGAGGAGGTGGACTCCGAAGACCCCATCGTGCTCGTCCAGGACTACCATTTCGCGCTGGCGCCGCGGCTCATTCGGGAGCGCCTGCCCCGGGCCACCGTCATCATGTTCTGGCACATCCCCTGGCCGAACTCCCAGAGATTCGGGATCTGCCCCTGGCGCAAGGAGCTCCTCGAGGGAATGCTGGGTGCGAGCATCCTCGGATTCCACACTCAATTCGACTGCATCAATTTCATCGACGCCGTCGAGTGCTTCCTCGAAGCGAGAATCGACCGGGAACAAAACGCCGTCGTCCAGCACGGCCGGAGCACCCTGGTTCGGCCGTATCCGATCTCTCTCGAGTGGCCGGTCCGCTGGACCAAGGACCTTCCACCTTCGCCCGAGTGTCGATCCGACGTGTTCCGAAAATTGAACCTGAAACCCGACGCCCTTCTGGGCGTCGGCGTCGACCGTCTCGACTACACGAAAGGCGTCGAAGAGAGGCTCCTGGCCGTCGAGCGCCTTCTGGAGCGGTGCCCGGATTTCCTTGGCCGGTTCACGTTCGTGCAGATCGCGGCGCCGAGCCGGACCGTGATCGAGCGCTACCGGCAGCTCAACGAGAGGGTGGTTCAGGTCGCCGCCCGGATCAACGCGCGATTCGGCCAGGGGGACTATCGGCCGATCCTCCTGCTTCGGTCGCACCACGAACCGCAGGACATCTTCCGCTTTTATCGGGCGGCCGACCTGTGCTACGTGAGCAGCCTTCACGACGGCATGAACCTCGTGGCCAAGGAGTTCGTCGCGGCCCGGGAAGACGAGCGCGGCGTTCTTGTCCTCAGCCAGTTCACCGGAGCCGCGCGCGAGCTCACCGAAGCCCTGGTCGTCAACCCGTACGACCTCGAGGAAGCCAGTGCGGCTCTCGAGACGGCGTTGAAAATGAACCCCGACGAGCAGCGCGTTCGGATGCGCTCCATGAGGTCGTTCATTTCCGAATTCAACGTCTATCGGTGGGCGGGCCGGATGCTCGTCGATGCCGCCCGCCTGAGGAGCCGCGACCGGCTCACGGGCCGCCTCGCGGATCATCTTTCGGTCGTGGGCGCCTCGAGATGAAGAACATCCTGTCCCACGCGCACCGCGAGGTCCTCGAACAGTTCGTCTGGAGCGAAGTCGTTCTTGCCTTCGACCTCGACGGAACTCTCGCGCCGATCGTGCCGGACCCGTCCCGGGCGAAGCTCCGTCCCGAAACCCGCGACCTTCTCTCGCAGGTCGCCAGACTCTTCCGCGTCATCGTCATCTCGGGTCGGTCGCAATCCGACGCGATCGGCAAACTCGGCGGAGTGAACGTGCTCGGAGTCATCGGGAACCACGGAATCGAGCCGTGGCACAAGGATCTCGGGCAGCTCGAAGAAGTGGAACGGTGGATGCCGGCGCTCGACTCCTCCCTCCGCTCCCTTCCGGGCGTAACGATCGAAAACAAGAAGTTCTCGCTCGCCATTCACTACCGCCACTCCCGGGAGAAGGCCAGGGCGCGCGAGGCGATCCTGGATGCGGCCGCCAGGCTCGACGACGCGCGGATCATCGGGGGCAAGCAGGTCGTCAACTTACTTCCACAAGGCGCTCCTCACAAGGGCATGGCCCTCGAGCGCGAGCGAGAGCGCCTTCACTGCGACACGGCCATCTACGTCGGCGACGACGAGACCGACGAGGACGTCTTCGCCCTCGACCAGCCGGGCCGGCTTCTGACGATTCGAGTCGGCCCGAACAGAACGTCGGCGGCGATGTACTCGATCCCGGACCAGAGCTCGATCGACGAGCTGCTCCGCGTCCTGCTCGACCTGCGCCACGAATCCGGGCAGCGCCGGAGGGCGCTGCGATGAGTCGCGCCGGGGAGTCCGGGCTCGAGAAGGATCTCCTTCCGCCGCTGGGCGAGGATCTCGACTTCCTGGGACTCATCTGGGGAGTCGATCACGCGCTCCATCGGGCTTCCAAGAGCATGGAGACGATCGTCGGGGTGACCGGGCCGCAGCGGCTCGTGATCCGAATCGTGGGAAGGTTTCCCGGCATTCCGGCGGGACATCTTGCCCGCCTCCTCCGGGTTCATCCCAGCACTCTGACCGGCGTTCTGAAACGTCTCCAGGGTCGTGGCCTGCTTCGCCGGCGCTCCGACCCGCGGGACGGCCGCCGCCGCCTGCTGGGTCTCACGGACAAGGGCCGGATCTTCGACGTGGAAACGCCCGGAACCATCGAGGCCGCGATCCGGCGCGTCCTCGACGTCACGCCCCAGGACCGGCTGCAGGCCGCGCGAGAAGTCCTGAATTCGATCGCCGCCGCGCTGGGCGAACGCGACTCGGGCGGCGCGCGCACGGCCTTGAGCGAGAATGGTCTCCGATGGCATTGAAGAGCTCGATCGAGGCCTTCCTGGCAACGCGGATCGATTCGATCGAATCGTTGGAAGCTCTGCTGCTGCTTTTCGGCGGTGGATCGCAGAGCCTGACCACCCGGAAAACCGCGGAGACGATCGGAATCTCGCAGGAAGCCGCGGAAAGGGCCCTCCTCGCTCTTTGTGAATCGGGGCTTGCCGAGCTCGACGGGACGGGTTTCCGGTATGCTCCCGCGGATCCGAAAGACGCAAGCACGACCGCGGAGCTCGCCCGCGAATACCAGAGTCGGAGGGCGGAAATGATCAACGCGATCTACACCGGAAACCTGGAGCGGCTCCGACAGTTCGCCGACGCTTTCCGGCTGAGGAAGAGATGACTTTCGCCAATGTCGTGTACGGAACCTGCGCCCTTCTCAGCGCGGCGTGCGCGTTCATGCTG
>JBOGJO010000242.1:0-5035 GCA_050747885.1 Thermoanaerobaculia bacterium | reverse complement strand
TCGTGCAGTGAGGGGCCACCTTGGGTCGGCGCACGAGACGGCGCCTCAGACAACCGATTCCCTTCGCTCACGACCCCCACCCTCGCACTCCGGGGATCGGGGAGTGCACCGAAGCCCAGCTCCAAGCCCCGCGCCCTCGTCTTCGCTCAGGGGTTGGGGCCCCTACCCCACGAGCGAGGCCCGGGACCGGAGACGGGCTCGGCTGCGGGGCGCAGGCGCTCGTCCGCAGGCCATGAGTGAGCCGCAGAAGAATCAACTTTTCAGTTGAGAAGAGATGTGTCGCGGCGAACGTTCGAGGCGCGGCGGAGCGATTCCACTCTGATCGACCGCGCCGTGCCAGCGGACGAGTGCCGAGCCCTGCGGCCGTCCGAGCTCGGGCCGCGGTCCAGGCCGAGCGGACAAACTGAAGACCTGGTGGGACCGGGCGGGCTCGAACCGCCGACCTAGAGTTTAGGAAACTCTCGCTCTATCCAGCTGAGCTACGGCCCCCGTACGACTCGCCGGGAGAGTATGTCGCGGGGAAGCGGGAGCCGCAAGAGCGCGCGCCCCGCTCGTCCACATGACTCCCAGATAAACGCGCCGTTTCCAAGCCGAACCGCCAGCTTGCGTCCTCGCGAGGCTTCGGCGAGAATCCCGGGCGGAACATCGGTTCCGGAGGTATATGACCCCGTTCAATAAGTACGCACGGTCGGAGGACGCTCTCGACCTCGGGCTGGCGCCCGGAGACGTCGAAACGACGATCGCCGCCGCCCGGAAATACCTCCTGTCCATCCAGCACGAGGACGGCCACTGGTGCGGCGAGCTCGAGGGAGACACGATCCTCGAGTCCGAATACGCTCTCCTGCATTTCTTTCTCGGCAGGCCTCTCGATCATCCGAAGCTTCACAAGGCCGCCGCTCGCCTGCGCCGGATGCAACTTCCCACGGGAGGCTGGGCGATCTATCCCGACGGCCCTCCCGACGTGAGCTCTTCGGTCAAGGCGTATTTCGTGTTGAAGCTCGCCGGCGACGACCCCGAGGCTCCCCACATGGCGAGGACCCGGGAGGTCATCCTTCGGCTCGGAGGAATCGAGGCTTGCAACTCGTTCACGAAGATCTACCTGTCGATCTTCGGCCAGGTCGACTGGAGCGAATGCCCTTCCGTGCCCCCCGAGATCCTGCTGCTGCCGGACCGGTTCGTCTTCAACATCTACCGAATGTCGGCCTGGTCTCGGAACATCGTCGTGCCGCTGTCGATCGTTTGGGCCTTGAAGCCGGCGTGCGCGGTGCCGCCGGGGATGGGCATTGCGGAGTTGCGGACGGGCCGGCGCGCGAAGGCGCCGGCGCGCGGACCCTGGCGGGAGAGATTCTGGGTCGCGTTCTTCCATGCGATCGACCGGACCGTCAAGCTCGCTGAGAGGTTGAGGGTGCGCCCGGTTCGGAAGGCGGCGATCCGCCGCGCCGAATCGTGGATCCTCGCGCGACTCGTGAAGAGCGACGGCCTCGGCGCGATCTTCCCTCCCATCGTCAATACGTTGATGGCGCTCCGGTGTCTCGGTTATCGGGCCGACGACCCCGTTTTCCTCGGGCAGGTTCGCGAGCTCGAGAAGCTCGAGATCGAGGACGGCGACACGCTTCGGGTCCAGCCGTGTTTCCCTCCCGTCTGGGACACGGCGATCGCGATGCAGGCGCTCATCGAATCAGGCAGCTCCGCCGACGATCCGGCGTTGGCCCGGGCCGCCCGGTGGCTGCTCGACCTCGAGGTGCGATTGCCCGGCGACTGGGTGAAATCCAACCCGCAGGCGGCCCCGGGAGGCTGGTATTTCGAATACGCAAACGAGTTCTATCCCGACTGCGACGACACCGCCGAAGTTCTCACCACGCTCTCGAAGGTCCGCCTGGCCGACGAGGCGCAAGACCGGCTTCGGGAAGAGGCGGTGTCCCGCGGCCTCCAGTGGCTGCTTTCGATGCAGAACGACGACGGCGGGTGGGCGGCTTTCGACCGGGGATGCGACAACGAGATCCTGACGCTGATCCCTTTCGCCGACCACAACGCGATGATCGATCCGAGCAGCGAGGACGTGACCGGCCGGACTCTCGAGGCCCTGCGCTGCGTGCGATTCGATCCGGAGCGCGCCGAAGTCCGCCGCGCGGCCGGGTTCCTGCTGAAGAAGCAGGCGCCCGACGGCACCTGGTACGGCCGCTGGGGATGCAATTACCTGTACGGCACCTGGCTGGCCCTCCGGGGACTCTCGGCCGCCGGCGTCGACCTCCACGAGCCCCGCTGCCGCAAAGCTGTCGATTGGGTTCTCGGATGCCAGAACGGCGACGGCGGGTGGGGAGAGCTTCCCCTGTCGTACGAGCGGCCCGAAATGAAGGGCCTGGGCCCGAGCACTCCGTCCCAGACGGCGTGGGCTCTGATGACCCTCTTCGTGAGCGGAGATTTCTCCTCCCCCGCGGTGCGGCGGGGCGTGGACTACCTGGTCTCGGGCCAGAGAGAGGACGGATCCTGGGAGGACGAAACGTGGACGGGCACGGGGTTTCCGAAGGTCTTTTACCTTCGCTACCACCTCTATGCGACGTATTTTCCGCTGTGGGCGCTCGCCCTCTTCGCCGCAGCTCCGGAGGGCACGCGATGAGGTTTCCTCTCCACGTCACGACCGACATGCTCAAGCTCCAGGTGCGAAACGCCCTCGAGGGACAAAAGAGGTATCCGTTCGTCCTGATGCTCGAGCCCCTGTACACCTGCAACCTCGCGTGTCTCGGCTGTGCGATCGAGCGGCACACGGGAAAGATCCAGGACCGCCTTCCGCTGGAAAAATGCCTGGACGCCGTGGACCTCTCCCGCGCGCCGGCGGTCTCGATCTGCGGCGGCGAGCCGACGATCTATCCAGAGCTGCCGGAGCTCGTGGGCGGGATCATCGAGCGGGAGCGCCACATTTACCTGTGCACGAACGGGCTGCTCCTCGACAAGAAGGTTTACGGCGTGATCGCGCCGAACAAACGCCTCACGATCAACGTCCACCTCGACGGGATGCGCGAAACGCACGATCGCGTCTGCGCCAGCGAGGGCGTCTTCGACAAGGCCGTCGAGATGATCCGCCAGGGCGTCGCCGAGGGCCACCAGATGATGGCAAACATGACCGTCTTCAAAGAGACCGACATCGAGGAAGTGGAAGACGTCTGCAAGCTGCTCACGAGCCTCGGCGTGCACGGTCTCCTCGTTTCTCCCGGCTACCAGTACGAATCGGTGGAGCGGGACATGTTCCTCACGCGCGCCGACATCCAGAAAAAGTTCCGCCGCGTGCTGGAGATCTCCAAGAAATACCGGCTGACCTCCACTCCGATGTTCCTAGAATTCGCCGCCGGGCTGCGCGACTATCGCTGCTCCCCCTGGAGCACCGTCACGTTCACGCCGAAAGGCTGGAAAGGGCCGTGCTACCTGATCGGCAAGACGTTTTCGGATTCCTGGGAGGAGTTCTGGAACGGGACCCCGTGGGACTACTGGGAGTCGCGGCAGGATCCGCTCTGCCAGAACTGCGCCATGCACTCGGGTTTCGAGGCGTCGGTCGTGCGGGATCTTCCGAAGCATCCCGGCGACATGGTCCGGCTCGCGGCGTGGAACCTGTTCGGCTGAAGCGGGCGACGTCCGGTCCGCGGCGGTGAACGTCGTGACCGGGGGCACGGGATTCCTCGGCGCCCACGTCGTCCGCGCCCTTCTCCGCCGGGGAGAGCCCGTTCGCTGCCTCGTCCGCGAGGCGAGCCCGCGCCGAAATCTCGACGGCCTCTCCGTGGAGCTGGCCGTCGGCGACCTCAACGACCCCGGCTCGCTCGCCCGCGCTTTCCGCGGCGCGACGGTCCTGTACCACTGCGCGGCGGACTACCGGCTCTTCGCCCGAAACCCGCGCGAGATCTTCCGGACCAACGTCGCGGGGACCGAAAACGTCCTGCGGGCGGCCGCCGAGGCGGGAGTCGCCCGCGTCGTGCACACGAGCTCCGTCGGGACACTCGGGCGCGGAAGGGGCGCACAGCCCGCCGACGAAACCACTCCCGTCTCCCGCCGAGAGATGATCGGCGCGTACAAGGCGAGCAAATTCGACGCGGAGCGGGTCGCGGAGGAATGGGCCCGGCGGGGACTTCCGGTCGTGATCGTGAACCCCTCGACTCCCGTCGGCGAGCTCGACGCCAAACCGACTCCCACCGGGCGAATCCTCGTCGATTTCCTGAACTGCCGGATGCCGGCCTACGTGGACACGGGCCTGAACCTGATCGACGCGCGCGACGCCGCGGAAGGGCATCTCCTCGCCGCGGAGCGGGGAAGGGCGGGGGAAAAATACATTCTCGGAAACCGGAACATGACGTTGAAGGAAATCTTCGATTCTCTTTCTTCCTTCAGCGGGATCCCGTCGCCGCGCGTGCGGCTCCCCTCCTGGGTCCCCATCGCGGTCGGGGCTCTCGACACGGCGGTGGCCCGCCTGTCCTACCGGGAGCCGCGTGTCTCCCTGGACTCGGCGAGGATGTCGAGGCACCGGATGTACTTCGACCCGGGAAAAGCCGTCCGCGAGCTCGGCCTCCCTCAGAGCTCCGTCGAGGCCGCTCTGGAGAGGGCGGTGAAGTGGTTTCGCGACAACGGTTTCGTCCGTGGCTGAGCCGACGCCTCCGCCGCACGGACAGCTCCGGCGCGGCGCGGACGGCCCGATCGCGATCGTCACGGCTCTTCCGGAGGAGCTCCGGCCCCTCCGCCGGAGAGCTCGGGACCTGAAAGCCGAGAAGGGAAACGGGCTTCGGCTGTGGCGGGGCCTGCTCGGGCGGGCTCCGGTGGCGCTGGCCTGCACCGGAGACGGGAATCGCAATGCCGAAGCGCGGGCCGCGACGCTCCTGGATCTCGTCCGCCCGTCGGCGCTGATCGGGGCCGGCGTTGCCGGCGCTCTCTCGGCGGACCTGTCGCCGGGACAGATCGTGTACGGCGACCGGATCTTCGGGCCTTCCGGCGAGGCGCCTGCCGCCGCTTCCGACTGGCGGGAGCGGGTGAGGGCTCTCCCCGGAGCGACCCCGGC
>JBOGJO010000241.1:0-7843 GCA_050747885.1 Thermoanaerobaculia bacterium | reverse complement strand
CCACAACGCCCTGATCGACGCGGACGCCGATCTGCGCAAGAACTACTACAACCTCGGGGCGAACAGTCACCTGACCGGAGTCAAGCTCGCCCAGCTCCAGGATTCGCTCGCGTGGCAGGAATTCTTCCACAAGCTCGGCAGCTACCTGCTCAAAATGGAATCGATCCTCAACACGATCAACAAAAACATCGGAAATTTCGACATCAAGGGAGTTCAGCCGACCGAAGCGAGCGCAGCCGGGACGCTGGAGAGTCTCGACAACCTGGCGAACCTCGCGAAGAACCTCGGAGACATCGGAGCCGATCTGACCGGCCAGCTTGCGACCGGGGAAGTTCCCTCGACACCGGACGCCAAGCAGGCGCTCAACACCGGCTGGGACGTGAAGAGCGAAGGCGTTGACGTCGCCAAGCTCGCAAGGGACGCCCGCAGCGCCCTCAAGGACGGCGGCGCCGGCGCGATGTTCGACAAGCTCAAGGGCTCCCGCAACCTCCTGACGCTGCTCGGCCGCACGCTGAAAATTTACTCCGAACGAAAGATCAAGTCCGAGAAGGCCATTCTCAAAGACCTTCAGTCCAACGAGGGACCGGAAGCCGAAGCGCTGACCAATGCCTACCGCGAATGGCAGCGGGTGCGAGAGCAGAAATTCGCAGCCGAGGAGGCGCTGGCGAGGATCCGCGCGGTAAAGGACGCCCTCGCCGCCTGCATGGCGAGATTGAAGTGCGGAAGCCAGACATTGTCGCGCCCGGCGCTCGGGCCGTTCGGAAGCTACGGCGAAGCGCTCCGCGCGCTCGAAGCGAAGCTGCCTTCGATCAGCGAGGCGCTGAAGGCCGCCATCCCCGTGAAGGACAAGTGCCCGGAGCCCGGTGCGACGACCCCTCCACCGACGGAGAACCCCGGGACGACGCCGGCGGTTCCCCTTCCGCCCCCGAAACACATCATCGAGAACAATTGCCCCAAATGCTCCGGAATCGCGATCGAGCTCGCCCGAACGCTCGACGAGCGCGACTTCGTCGTGCAGGAAATCACGCGGATCCGCGCGAACGTCGCAAAAGCCGAGGAGCTCGAGAAGAACGCGAAAATCCTGCAAGACGCGATCCAACGCCTCACCCAGCTCATCATCGACTTTCGGCAGGGCAAGAAGGGGAAGAACGCGTTGATTTCGGCCGGAAACGCGATCTTCAAAAAGCTCAACGAGCCCGAGATGGAGATCACCCTCGAGAACCTCGAGCGCACGAAACGCGAGCGGCAGAACGACCTGCAGGTTCTCGAGGAAAAGATGCGTGCGCTTCGATCCGAAGAGGGCAAGCTCGACGGACTGCAGAAGGAAAACAACCGTCTCTACGATCTGGCCGAAAAGCTCAAGACCGACCTCGCCGAGTGTCAGAAGAGCTGTGTACCTCCGCCGCCCGCGAGGATGAGAGAGTGTTACAACGAAAAGGCCGAATTCGACCACGCGGACCTGAGGCAGCAGAAGTACCCGTCGTCGTCGAACAAGGCGGCGCGCGAAACGGCCCTCCGGAAGCTCTGCGAATGCCTCAAGGAGCATCCGGAAATGATGACTGACGAGCTCCGCAAGCTCTGCCCGGAGAAGTCGATCGGGATGGCACCCGGAAAGCCGCGCAAAATGAGCAATTGTCTCGTCGGATTCGTATATTCCTCCGACGCGCGACCGGGCGATAGGATCTGTGGAACCGTCGTCGACAACCCGAAGGACTACGAAGACTCGCCGCGCGTCCGCGTCGTCGAAATCCCCGTCCGGCTCCCTGTAAACGATAGCGGCAAGCCGATCCTCCGCGAAACGACGGTCTCCTTCGACGGCGGGCCGACGCAGCCGGGCGACGGTCCTGTCTCCTGCAAGATCCCGCCCGGCGGCCGGCCGACGATTGCGATCGGGACGACCGGCGAGTCCGAGCCGGTCGCGCGGGCGCCGATCCCCTGTCCGGGGGACGGAACACCGACCGATTCCCGGCTTCCGTCCCGGACGCCGCCAACGTCCGCAAAAGGCGACTTCCTGACGATCGAGACGCCGACCTCGGCGGACCCGGCCAGGGTTCGAATCGACGTCAACGGAAAGCCCGCCACGGTCGTGACCGGAACGCCGCGGGGCTGGAACTGCGTGCTCCCCGACGACGTCCCTCCCGGGGAGGCCACCGTCCTCTACGAGGAGAACCGGAAGAAGACCCGGGCGCGGATCGCCGTGCTCGGCCTCTTGATGTCGGCGGAGCGAACCGACCTGCTGCGTGGCGAATCAACGTCCTTCCTTGCGAAAGTCGTCGGGCTCGATTCGATCCCCGCGGGCGCCTGGGAACAGCCCTACGCGTCCGAGCGGCTGGGGCGGTCGCTACTCGAAAAGGCCGCGCCGGGAACGGAGATTCCGGAGAATCGACCGGGCCGGGTGGTTCTTGTCCTCGAGAATCGCTCCCGCGACGTCATTTCGATCGACGGTGAACGGGACGGCCGCATCATCCTCGTGATCGACCGTTCGAAGGTCAAGAACGGAACCTACGAGTTCAAAGGCAAGGTCCGGTCGAAACAAAGGGGCTCGTTCAACATCCGCGGAACGGTCATCGCCCTGATGGCGCCGGTGCGGTTCGAACCCGCCTAGGACCCACGCGCTTCATCTCGATCATCCCAGAGGCTCGATCGGCCCCTCCGCGCGCCTCTTGATCGCGCGCAGCCACATCTTCCGCAGGAACGCGCTTCCGGGCAGGATCATCGCCCAGTACAGGCCGAAACGACGCCGGGACGCGGCATCGGTCGCGAAGACTCTCGTCTCGGTCGTCACGGTGCATTCCCCCGGGGGACCGTCGCCGATCGCGAAATTCATCGCCGCGACGGCGTATCCCGGCTGCCGAACCGTCTGAAATTCTTCCGGGGACGAGAGTCGCGGCCGGCTCTTCGGCCGAATCACGGCGGTGCCGAGGACGAGCTCGCGGCCCGGAACGTCCGCGAGCCTCAGAAAGTTGGATCGCGTCGCCACCTCGAGAATCGGAGCGCCCGGCGGCGGGTTCAGGATGCATTCCGCGCAGCGCCGTCCCCGCCTCCGAATCCAGGTGAGCGTCCGAAAGAGAAAGATTTCCTTCGCCGTCACCTTCCGAATCGCAACGTCGGCCCGCTCTTTCGAAGCTCGGATGCCGATCGAATGCCTCTCGCGAAACTGGTAAACGGGAACCAGGCGATCGAGCTCGCTCACGGCCGAAGTGTAACCTTGAAACCTCGGGCCCGGAATCGCATCCAATTCCCGTGAGAACATTCTCAAGGAGGCACGACGTGCGCAAACGACTCGCCCTGATTTTCCCTCTGCTGGCTCTTTCGGCGGCGGCCTTCGCCGCGCCCTCCCCCGCCCATCCCGCCGGGGCCGGGCTCCAAAAAGCGACCTTCGCCGGCGGGTGTTTCTGGTGCACACAGCACGATTTCGAGCAGATCCCCGGCGTCTTCTCGGTGACGGCCGGTTACACCGGGGGACACGTCGCCAACCCGACGTACGAACAGGTCGGAACGCACACGACGGGCCACGCCGAAGCCGTCGAAGTTCTTTTCGACCCGTCGAAGATCACGTACCGGCAGCTCGTGGACCGCTTCTGGCGCCTCGTCGATCCGACGACCGAGGACCGGCAGTTCTGTGATTGGGGCGGCGTGGGCGGCCCGTATCGGTCCGAGATCTTCTATCACTCCGAAGAACAGAAGCGAATCGCCGAAGAATCGCGGCGCGAAGTCGAGCGAACGAAGACCTTCAAGGACCCCATCGTGACGATGATCACGCCGGCGGGCCCGTTCTACCGGGCCGAGGAATATCACCAGGATTACTGGAAGAAAAATCCCATCGAGTACCACGCCTACCGCAGCGGCTGTGGCCGCGACGCCCGTCTGAGCGCCCTGTGGGGAAAGAGCAGGTAAGGCCGCGACGGGATTGCATGGGCGACACAATGAGCTCGGGGCTCGCCGCCGTCATTTCGGCATCTCGAAGCGCGAATCGTCGATCACCGGGTTCACTTCGATCTTCCGAAACACGATCGTCTGCGTCACTCGTCCCCCCGAGCCCGACTCGATTCGAAAAGGAAAGAGCAGGCCCCCGATCCGCCGATAATCGGCGAAATACGATTCGTTCATCGATTTCCGGCTTCCCTCCCCGAGCTCCCCCTCCCACCGGATCTTCCGAAACGACGACGCGTCGAGATCGAGAAAACGGACGGCGCCGTCCGGGCGAGTCACCCGAATCCGAAACGCCGCGGTTCCGCGCACCTTTTCCCGGCCTTCGATTTCGAGCCGGATCCCCCGCTGTTTCCAGCGCAGCAGCGGGCCGTCGATGTCCGCCCGCTCCGGCAGGTTGCGCGCCTGCTCGGCCGACATCTCGGCGGGCTTGCCTCCGAGCGAAGGGTCGATCGTCCATCCGGCCGCTCCGTTGAATCCCTGGACGAATCGCCCTGCCTTGAACTCGACCTGCGTGCGGATTTTTCCCGGCCTCTTGAGCTCGACGAGAACGGGAACGGGCTCCTGATCGCCGAACCCGATGAGTCCGGTCATCCTTTCGCTTCGGACCGCCTGGAGCCTCCCCGCGCCGCCGAGCGCATCGACCCCCTTTTGCGCGATCTCGCCGATGCTCAGCGCACTCGCCGGCAGCGGTCGGAGCGCGAGCGCCAGCAGCAGGACTCCCGAAATCTTCATTTCATTCGCTCCCCAACATGATCCGTTTGAATCAAGTCAATCATGCCTCGAATAAAATACGGTCATATCGAATAAAGGAGGATCTCATGGCTCGACTTCGCATCTTTCCGGCGCTCCTCGTCTTCGCCGCGGCTGGCGCGGTGGCGTCCGCGCAACAGGACAAGCCCGTACCGGCGCCGGCCTTCGACGCCGACGCATGCGTAAAGCACTGCAAGGACATGGCCGCCTCGAGACAAAAGATGATGGACGAACACAAGGCGATGATGGAGAAACACGACGCCGCATGGAAGGAAATCCATGCAAAGCTCGACGACGCGAAGAGCGCGAAGGGCGACAAGAAGGTCGCGGCGCTGGAGGCGGCAATCGAGCGACTCGTCGCGCTTCACGAATCCATGATGTCGAAAATGGGCGGCGGCCCCATGGGTCACGGAATGATGGACCACGGCATGATGGGGCACGGCATGGACTGCTGCGGCGGCGGGATGGACCATCCGATGCGCGGCATGAGGGACGGCAAGATGGACTGCTGCGCGGGACACATGGCGATGGACATGGACTGCCCGATGATGAAAGACGGAAAATGAGCTGATCACGGGGGCCCGGCGGCGGGCGATTCTCCTGCGGATTCGTGGCAGGATAGAGTCCACGGAGAGCCGATGGCTTTGATGGACCTGGGCACGTCGAACCTGATGGAGACCGCGGCCAAGATGGGTCTCGCGTACGTTCTCGCCCTTCCGATCGGCTGGCAGCGGGAAAGCGAGCACCGCAGCGCCGGAATCCGGACGTTCCCGATCGTCGCGATGGCCAGCTGCGGCTACATGCTCATCGCCGTCCAGGGAGGCGGCGGAACCGGCGACCTGCGCGCGCTGCAGGGGCTGATGACCGGCATCGGTTTCGTCGGAGGCGGCGCGGTTCTGAGGGAAGGCCTGACCGTGCACGGGACGGCAACGGCCGCAAGCGTGTGGAACACGGGAGCGATCGGGGCCGCCATCGCGTTCGGGCGGCTCGACATTGCGGTCGCGCTTTCGATCTTGAATTTCCTGACGCTCCGGGTCCTGCGGCCCGTCAAGCAACGGCTCGACAGAGAGGGGCCCGGGGACCCGGAATCGCGCTGAAACAGACATCCGGAAAAGTCTTCACGATCGGCCATTCCACGCGGCTCCGCCGCGAGCTCATGGCGCTGCTTCGCGCTCAGGGCGTCGCCCTGCTCGCCGACGTGCGCACGCTTCCACGCTCGCGCCACAACCCGCAGTTCAACCGCGGCGAGCTCGGAAAGGCGCTGCGCCGCGCGGGTTTCGCGTACCAGCACTGGCCCGAGCTCGGGGGGCTGCGGCATCCGCGCCGCGACTCGATCAACACGGCCTGGAGAAACCCCGGCTTCCGGGGCTTCGCGGACTACATGCAGACGCCGGAGTTCGCCGAGGCGATCGACCGGCTCACCCACGAGGCGCGACGCCGGCCGATGGCTCTCATGTGCGCCGAGGCGGTGCCCTGGCGCTGCCACCGCTCGCTGCTGGCGGATGCGCTGACCGTCCGCGGCTTCGACGTCGAAGAGATCCAGAGTCTCACGCGGACGGCCCGGCACCGGATCACACCGTGGGGGAAGGTGCGCGGAAAGAGGATTACCTATCCGGGCTGAGGGCCGGCGTTGGCGTCGGCAGGGGGACTTCGCCGCCGCGGGATCCAGCCCGATCTCTTCGGTTCGGCTCCGTGCCGAGCTCGAAGCGCAGGAGATCGTCCCGCGTCGTCATTGGACCTCCACCGAGACCGCGCCCGCGGCGGGGATCTCGACCGAATAGGTCTTCGGCCCGGTTTGAGGGAACCGTGACGCTCGTGCCGTCAAGCCGACTCTGATCGCGGAGCTATTTCACGCGCGTGTACACGATGTCCAGGTCCTTGAACATCTTTCCGTCGGGAGCCGGCATCCACATCTCATAGTGCATGTGGTCGTTGTCCGAGATCTGCATGCGCGTCTTGATGGTCATCGGTTTGCCGGTCATGAAATCGTCCATGCTTCCGGATTCCGTCAGGGCCCCGTCCGCGCCCCAGCTCCCCGACATGATCAGCATTCCCGTTCCGAACGTGTCGGTCCAGACCGACTGAGTCGTCTTTTTCGCGTTGTCGTAGCCGGAGATTCCGAAGCCGCTGAAGGGCTGTCCCATCATCGTGCTCGAAAAGGACTGCGTGAGGTACCGCCCGCCGAGGATCGACTTGAATTCCGAGGTCCCGGCCGACTCGTTCGCAGGCGCGCCCGGAGCCATCCACTGGGTCACCTTCGCGATCCACGAGCCCTCGAGAGCCGCCATCTTCTTGTGGGCCTCGCCCGGGGTCGCGTACTTTGCCCAGGCTTCCATCATCGCCTTCTCCTGCGCCGACATTTCGGCCGATTTCTTGTCGTCGGCCACCGAAATGCGCGCCAGGGCCCCGAAAGCGACCAGTGTCAGGACTGCCGCCAGACGTCTGTTCACGATTTCCACTCCCTTTCTCGCCGAAGGCGAAACGGAACTTTTGAGCGAATTCTCACCGATCCGCAGGCTTCGATCAACTCTCGGACGGACGCGGCGAACCGGTCGCAAAGAGACGGGCGTCTTCCGTCTCACCGGAAAGCCGGATCATCTTCTCGAAGCGAAAGCCCAGCTTTTCGAGCAGCTTCGCGGACCGGTCGTTTTCGGGCGACGTGATCGCCACGATCCGGGGAAGGCGAAGGACGCCGACGCCGTACGCGAGGGCTGCGGCCGCGGACTCGTACGCGAAGCCTTTTCCGCGGAACGCGGGGAGGAACGCGAAGCCGAGATCGACGTCTTCGAGGGACTCCCGGCGGATGAGGCCGCAGATTCCCGCCGGAGCGTGTCCTTCCTTCATCTCGACGAGAAGCAGGCCAAGGCCGAATTGCGCGTACATTTCCATCGGCCCTTTCACGATGTAGTCCCGGGCATCCTCGAGCGTTCGAACGCCCCGGTCGCCGATGAACCGAAGCCAGTCGGGGTCGTTCAGGAGCTCGAGGACGAATCCCGCGTCGCCGGGCGTGAGCCGGCGCAGGAAAAGCCGCTCGGTTTCGAGCTCTTTCAAACGTCTGCCCGGGAGATCGACGGGCCTTTCATGGGCCCCGAACTCTATCCCGGATCGGCTCGGTGTTCGTGCGAGAATCCTCCCATGCCGAACGAGCCCCGTTCTGCCG
>JBOGJO010000240.1:0-1578 GCA_050747885.1 Thermoanaerobaculia bacterium | reverse complement strand
ACGCAGAACTCCTGGCTTGTCGACGGCGTGACGGTGACCGACATGTCGGCTCTGGGATCGTCCTCGACGTACTACGATTTTGACGCGTTCCAGGAGATGCAGGCGACGACCGGTGGATCGGATCCTTCGATCGCGGTCCCGGGCGTCACGCTCAACATGGTGACCAAGCGCGGCACCAACGAAGTGCACGGCTCGGCGCGCGTCTTCGAGACGCCCAACGAGACCGAGGCGCGGCCGAATCGTGCGGCCGTCGGACCGTACAGCGCGTCTCTCGGCGGACCGAGCGAGCTCCATGTGGGAAGCGGCAACTCGATTGACCACATCCAGGACTACGGAGTCGAAGCCGGCGGACCGATCTGGCCCGACAAGGCGTGGCTCTGGGGCAGCTACGGACGAGACCAGATCGACCTGATCAAACTCTCCTCCGCGGCTCCGGATCTCACGACGCTTGAGAACTACTCCGGGAAGTTGAACATCCAGCCCGTGGAATCAAATTCCGCAACGGCGTTCTTCTTCCGCGGCGACAAGATCAAGCTCGGGCGCACGGCGGTGTCCAACCGCGGCCAGGGCACGGCGTGGAACCAGACGGGTCCCACAACGATCTGGAAGGGCGACGACTCACAGGTCTTCGGGCCGAACTTCGTCCTTTCGGCCTCCTATGACTACGTGCGCGGCGGGTTCACCCTCGCTCCGCAGGCGGGCATTGGGCCCAACATGGTCCAGGACGCCAACGAAGTGTGGCAGGGGACCTTCTACCAGTACGGCACGTACCGTCCGCAGCACCAGGCGACGGCGAACGCGTCGTACTTCTTCAACACCGGGTCGATCGGCCACGAGCTCAAGTTCGGATTCGGCTACCGCCGGATCATCGGCGGCTCGGCGACGACCTGGCCGGGCAACCAGGACATCAACTATCTCAACTACAACGGCAGCGGCCAGTCGTACGTGGACATTCGGCGAAACCTGGCCGTCAATGAAACCATGACGTATTACGATGCGTACCTTGGCGACACGCTCACGGCCAACAACCTGACCGTCAACGTGGGCGTCCGGTACGACGACCAGAAGGGGATCAACGCGCCCTCCTCCGTCCCGGGCAACTGCTCGGTCGGCGACCCGAATCAACCTTTCTCCCTTTCCAACCCGTGCGTCCCGGCGCTGAATTATCCTGGAACGCCGGCCGAGATCCACTTCAAGGACTGGGAGCCGCGCGTCGGAGTCACGTACGCCCTGGGAGCCCAGAAGGCGACGTTGCTTCGAGCTTCCTATGCTCGATTCGCGGACCAGCTGGGCACGGCGTCCGTGAGCTACGACAACCCGCTGAGCTACACGTACCTGGTCTATCCCTTTAGCGACGCCAATCACAACGGCCTCGCGGATCCCGGCGAGCTCGGGCCGGTGTACTCCTACACCGGCATCGACCCGAACAACCCGAACTCCGTCGTTTCCCCCAACAAAATCGCTTCGAACCTGAAAAACACGAAGACCGACGAGTTCATGTTCGGGGTGGATCACCAGATCCTTCCGGAGTTGGTGGCCGGCGTGACCTACACCCACCGCCATCGTTCGGACTACATC
>JBOGJO010000239.1:0-1034 GCA_050747885.1 Thermoanaerobaculia bacterium | reverse complement strand
CTCTGGTGCTGCATCCCTTCGAGCTTCAGAACGCCGCGGGGAAGTTCGGGGCGACCTCGATCTACCTCCTGCTCAACGAATCGGAGGACTTGAAGAGCGCCCCGGGTCTTCACGACTGCACGATTTTGAGCAAGGACGGAGACCGTTACCGCGGCGAAAGCCTGAACGAAGTCTCGTGTCCTGACGCGAAAGGGGCGGCGCACAAGTTCAGCGAGTACGCCGGCCGCGCGAGTTTCTACGCGTGCAGCGCGGCGCCGCCGAAGTCGGCCAAACCCCACCCCTGAAAACCTCGGATTCAGCTTCCGTAGACTTCTGCGAGCGCGCGCGTGAAGCCCTCCGCCGAGAACCGGCCTTCGAATGCCCGGCGCGCTCCACCCGACAATTTCTCGCGCAAGTGGGCGTCCCCGAGCAGCCGCCGGAGCGCTTTGGCAAGGCCGCCCGAATCGCCGGGTTCCGCGAACAGAGCGCTCTCCCCGTGACGGACGTCCTCCGGAATCCCGTCGACGCACGAAACGACAGCGGGCAAGCCTTCGCTCAAGGCTTCGAGAAGCGAAAGCGATCCGCTCCCTTCCTGAAGGGAGGGAAGGACGAAGATGCTCGCCTGGCGCAGGTAGGGCTGAGGCGACGGGACCCATCCGGTCATCACGCTCTCGCTACCGAGGCCAAGGCGGAACGCGAGCCGACGATGCTTTTCGAGGAGCGGGCCTCCGGAGACGAGGGCCGCTCGAAAGGGGACGCCGGCCTTCTTGAGGTCGGCGAGCGCGTGGAGGAGCCGATCGACGCCCTTTCGGGGATCGTGGCGGGAAACGCTGACGATGAGCGGGGCTTCGCGGGGCTCGAGAGCCTCAATTGCCGGAGGAACGCCGCCGGGCACCTCGGGAGAAAACGCCGAGTCGCTGGTGTAGGGAATCTTCCGGACCGCGCGAGGGCCCCATTTCTCATCGAAGAGACGGCGGACCGAGTCGTAGTTGACGAGGACGACGTCGGAGTCGTGGTAGGCGCGACGCTCGTAGCGCCCGAGCACGCACCGCACC
>JBOGJO010000238.1:0-2631 GCA_050747885.1 Thermoanaerobaculia bacterium | reverse complement strand
GCGCGGGGCAAGCCCCCTTTTGCCGCTCGCGGCGCGGAGTCGTAGCAAAGTCCTCAGCCGCAGCGAGCGGAAAAGCGGGGCGAGTCCCGCGACAGGACCCGCCCGGCAAACCGGCGCCGTGTCAGCCCGCGACCCGGGCCGGGCGGGCGCCGAGAGGGCGGCGAGGGCAGGGGGCCCGGCTTACGCGGGCGTCGCATATCGAAGCCCCTCCGCCGGAGCGGCGCGCGAAGTCCGGGGTATTGCCCGAGCGAAAGCCCGGCGTCGGCGCCCGCTCGCGCTGGATCCGAGCGAGCCGAGTGAGCTACGCGAACAGGGCCTGCGCGTTCTCGAAAAGGACCTTCCGCTTCGCATCCTCCGAGAGCGGCAACGCTCGGAACGCCGCGACGTTCTCCGCGGGCGACCGGATTCCCGGAGAGGGCCAGTCGGTCCCCCAGAGCGTTTTGCCCGCGACTTCCTCGAGCCTGGGCAGGACCTGGAGGATCTTCTTCGGCGGAATCCCGGAAAGCTCCAGGGAGATGTTCGCGTGCCGGCGCGCGAGAAAAAACGCCGTCTCGAAATACAGGGGCCGGCCGCAGTGGGCCAGAATGATCTTCAATTTTGGAAAATCGACCGCGACGTCGTCGACCGGCATGGGGTCCGCGAAGCGGTTTCTCGCCGAAGGAAAGGTCGACGTTCCCGTGTGGATCATCACGGGCCTTCCGGCCTCCTGGGCGGCCGAATAGATTTCGGCGAGCGCCGAATTCCCGAAGTGGTAGTCGTTGGGCGAGAAGAGCTGGTGCGGCGGGTGGAGCTTCAGCATCCGAATGCCACGGTCGAACAAACGGCGGGTGTCCGCGCCGCCCGACTTCGTCAGCCGGGGGTGAACGGACCCGACCGCGAGCAGCCGGCGGGGGTTTTCCCGACAATAGCGAAGAACCCAATCGTGAACGTTCTCGGACAGACCGAGCGTGTCCGGCGCCACATAGTTGATCAGGCAGGCTCGCTCGATCTCCTGAGCATCCAGGAACTCGAGCAACTCCTTCGGCGACGACTCGATCTTCGCGTAGAGATCCAGGTCCTTTCGGCCGCGTTCCAGAAACTCGAGCGAAGCCGCGTTGAATTCCGAATGGGGCTGGACGTGGAGATGGACGTCGAAGACCGACACCCGCGCAGTCTAACTCACCCTGCTGCTGGTGTTTGGCCGTCTTTTCATGATTCTTGCATCGTCCTCGAGAGGATCAAACGGAAGGAGGATCCTGTGAAAACCGCCTTTGTGCTCGGCCGGCTGATCGTCGGCTTCTTCTATCTTTTCGCCGGACTGAATCTATTTCTCCAGCGCTCGACGGCGGCCGGATTCGCCGCGTCGCACGACGTTCCGTTGCCGGAGCTCGCGGTGCCCGTGGCGGCGGCATTCCTCCTGATCGGCGGAGCGAGCCTCTTGCTTGGCTGGAAGCCGGCGGTCGGGATCGCCGCGATTGTGCTGTTCTTCGCCCCGGTCACCTTCTACATGCATCCGTTCTGGAAAGAGGCCGGACCGGAGCGTCTGAACGACAGCATGAACTTCCTAAAGAATCTCGCGCTGCTGGGCTCTGCTCTGATGTTCACGGCGATCCCGAGACCGTGGACGGCAAGCGTGGCCTCCTCCGGAAAGCGCGAGACCGAAATCGTCGAGCCTTTGCCGGCGCGAGAACGGCGCCGGTCAGCCGGGTAGCGGTTCCCTCGCGGCGCGGGACGCGGAGCGGAAGCATCGGGCCACCTTCTCGCAACGGCCATCCACTTCAACCCGATTCTCGGCATATCAGGAGACTCTGAAAGGGGAGGCGCCCCGAGGCGCCAGCGCGGCGCTGTCGTGATGAAGCCCGACCCGGGAGAGAGTATTCGACCTGCCTCCGGCCGGGTCGTCGCGGCATCGCCCATCGGGGCGGCGAACCCGAAGAGAAAGAGTGCAGGAAATATGCCCGCTTCCCCGCCGCGAGGCGATCGAGGCTCTTATCAAGCATCCTGGCGACGCTGCCCTCACGTATGCGGCAAAAAGGGCCTGTGGAGCACGACGACCACGGCAACGCGCCCCGCGAGAAAAATGAGAAAAGCGACCGCGAGCTGAGCGCCCATCGGCACCCGGATGCCGGCATATCTTTTCAGAAGCCAGCCGGTGAGCGGACAGCCGGCGATGCCCGAGAACATCGCAAACCAGCCGTTCGTAATCGGCAATGGTCCCTCGTGAATGAGAAGCAGGAGGCCGCCGACGCCCGCGAGAAGCGCCCATGCCCAGCCGACGATCCACGCGACGACCAATCCGACTGCCCGAATAGGAATGTTCATCGGCTCGTCTTGACCCCTCCTCATCCTATCGGCCTCGTGACAATTTGGGGACAGCTGTCCTGAAGAAAAAGACGTGGTCGGGGCGGCCGGATTTGAACCGGCGACCTCCTGCTCCCAAAGCAGGAGCGCTACCGGGCTGCGCTACGCCCCGTGGTTCGATTATCGCACGCGGGTCCGGCCGCGCGGCCGGATTGCGCTTCACCTCGCCTGCGGCGAGGCTTGCAATTCAGGGCGGGAATTCTCTTCGGGGGTCTTCCTGAATGCGAACCGGGGACCTCCTGCTCCCAAAGCAGGAGCGCTACCGGGCTGCGCTACGCCCCGTAGTGGGGA
>JBOGJO010000237.1:0-4601 GCA_050747885.1 Thermoanaerobaculia bacterium | reverse complement strand
CGGGCGGGGGGATTTGAACCCCCATGAGCCGTGTGGCCCTACGGATTTTCATACCGTCTACGGCTTTCGCCGCCCCGCCGTTGCGCTCTCAAGCGCGTCGGCGGGTTTGCGGTCTGGACTATCCCTTCACCGTGCCCAGGATCTGATCCCTGAAGTTAGGTGCCGCCAGTCTAGTCTCTACACCTTCCCGGCTGGAAAGCTCCGACCGGGCTTGGCTCGGGATTGCCATGTCACAGGTTTCCCCGAATTTGGGCAGTTCTGCATCGCTGGTTTCCCGGCGAGCACTCAATTTGGCTCAAGTCCGTTGCGTCTGCCTTTCCGCCACGCCCGCGCGGCCAGTCTCGACAACCGTCGCCAAGTTTACGCCGCCAAGTGGAATCGCGAGACGGGATTTTGCCCGAAGTCACAGGTACGCATCCGCTGGCGCCTCCGACGAACGGGGTCCGTTCGCTGTGTCCTTGTCGTCATGCTCGCGAGACAACCCCTCGGGGTTGCTGAGGAATCAGGTTCCTTCGCGCTGCCCCGTTCGAACTTCCTGGCGGCGGGCTGACTTGCTAAGAGATTGATATTGTAATGCTTATTATAATGCTCTTGATTGGTTCAAGATTCGGCATTATAATGGTTATATGTATAGAAACGGAAAGGAGATACCCATGACCACGCTCAGACTGACCACGCTCGGCACCTCGACGGGGGCCGTGATCCCGAAGGAGATGCTCACCCGGTTGAAGGTGGAGAAGGGCGATGTCCTCTACGCCATCGAGACGGCGGAAGGCTATCTCCTGACACCTTTCGACCCCGCCATCGAGGAACAGCTCAAGGCCGGGCAGCAGTTCATGAAGCAGTACCGCGATACGTTCAAGGCTCTCGCGGAATGAGCCGTGAGCCTCAATGGATCAGCAAGAAGGCCCTGCTCTTGCTGCATGAGGAAAGCCTGGCGACGTTCGGCGGGGCGCGAGGCCTGCGCGACGAAGCGCTGCTGGATTCCGCGCTGGCGCGGCCACAAAACACGCTTTCCTACAAGCCGGAGAGCAGCCTCGCAGATCTGGCGGCGTCCTGTGCCTACGGACTTGCGAAGAATCATGCCTTCGTGGATGGCAACAAGAGGGCGGCCTTTCTTTCGATCGGCGTGTTCCTGGCCATCAACGGTTATCGGCTGACAGCCAGCCAGGTGGACGCCATTCAGACCATGCTTGCCGTTGCGAGCGGGAATCTGGATGAGCATGGCCTGTCCGCGTGGATCGCGGAGAACAGCGTTTCTACGGCAGAGCCAAAGAAAAAGAAGTAGAAGGCGCGGCAGCGCCGCGCCCGGCGAAGAAATAGCATTCGTCTCGTATTTCTCTCCTGCAACCGGTAAAAGAAAAGTCGACCCGAAGACACAGTTACGCGTCCGCTGACTCTCCCGACGAACGGGGTCCGTTCGTTGTGTCTTCCGGTTTCGTGAGGTGAGAGGGGATGGTTCCCTCCCCGGCCGCCGGGGCGGGACATGGTGTCCCGCTTGTCCTCGGCGTGAGAGGGAGTCGGAGGGCGCGGACTCTACCCGTCAGTCCCCGTCGGTCCTATCGGTACGTCTGTCCTCATCGTTGTTTTCGGTCTTTTTCTTCTTGGGTTTTGGCTTCCTGATGTTGATCGCGGCGGCATCGAGATTGGTTTTGATATGCGCCGCGTAGTATTTCTCGATCATCTCGACGCTGGTGCGGCAGTTCTTGGCGATCTGGTAGATGTCGGCGCCCTCCATCAGGCGCAGGCAAATGTACGTGTGCCGGAGGCTGTAGGCGGTCCGCGGCCGGCCTTCTCGGTCGAACCTCAGCCCCTCTTCGTCGAGGATCGTCTTGAAAAGGTCGCGCTGGTATTTGGGGAAGATGAGGTCTGAGGAATGCGGTTCGCCTTTTTTCTTCGGAGGCAGCTTCGGATCGTCCTCGTCTTTCGCCTCACCGTTCGTGGCCTCCGGTTCGGCGCTCGCCGTCAGCGTCCCCTCCGCGATCTTTGCGGCGTGTCGCGCCTTCAACCTCTCGAACGGGCGCACGGCACCAGCCGTGCTCTTGCAGTAGCCGACGCCCCGCTTGCCGCGCACTTCGATTTCGAGGATCGTTTCTCCCGAGGCCTCGTCTGCGACGATCGCCACGTCCCGGAACTGAAGGCGCATCGCCTCATCCGGCCGCAGGCCGGTATTCGCCATGAACAGGACGAAGTCGTGGAGCTGCTCGGATTCCCATTTGTAGCGGGGGTTCTTGGGCTCGCGCGCACGCTTCCGCGTCGCCTCGTAGAGCTGCTTGTATTCCTCCGGCGAAAACCAGGCGCGGTGAGAAATCTTGGTGGAGGCGCCGAAGGGTTCGGAAAGGTCCGGCAGGCGATCCAGCCATCCGTGCCGGACGGCCGTTTTCAGGGTTTGCCGGAGCGTGACGATCTCCTGGTGCATGGTATTTCGGGCCGGCGGCTTGCCGCGCTTCGCCTTGGCGGTCTCCAGGCGGTGGATTCGGTATTCCTGAACCGTGCCCCCGGTGATCTCCGACAGTCCCATCTTGCCGAAGAACGGGACGAGGTGGACCCGGGAGCGCCAGTGCTGGCCCTCCACGTAAATCTTGCTGCGCTGGCCCTGGGTGATGATGTCGTACTCGCGCAGGAACTGCGTTGACGCGTCGGCAAAGGTCTTCTCGGTCTTGATTTCGCCGTTGTGGAGCTTGCCCCGGAGTTGCAGGTACCAGCCTTCGGCCACTTCCTTGGCCTTCCCGAGGCTCTCCTCCTTCGTGGTCCGCCGGCGGTTCTTGCCGGCGAGATAGGTGGAACACTGCCAGACGCTGCTGTTCGCGCGTTTGTAGACATGGACGGTGCCGCCCAGGATGGTGTGCGTTTCTTTCATCTGTGGTTGCCCTCAGGCGAAAGAAGAATGGAGGCGACGGTGGGAGTCGAACCCACGCATAAAGGTTTTGCAGACCTCCCCCTTACCACTTGGGTACGTCGCCGCCGGTTCGATTTGATTCTAGGGCATCGCGCCGACTCGAGATCAAACTTCGGTCGGCGGGGATTTCTTTCGATCGGGCTCCCGGCGGCCGTGCAGGCCTTCGGCTCCGCGCTCAAAATCCCTCGAAGAAGCGGCAAACTGTGCAAGCTATGTGAAAGGATAACAGAAGCGGAAGTATATTACGTAAACTATTTGTATAGATTATTTAGATAGACATTTGATTTATAGAGTTTGGATTTTAAGTCCCGTGCGTCTGCCAATTTCGCCACTCCGGCTCGCGAGAGCTCCGGTTCGACCCCGGGATAGGAATTTGGAGGCGACGGTGGGAATCGAACCCACGAATAAAGGTTTTGCAGACCTCTCCCTTAGCCACTTGGGTACGTCGCCGCCGGTCCCAAAAGGCGATTCTAGGCTCGCGATTGACCCAAGGTCAAACCTCGCCGGCAAAAGGGATCTCGCCCCGCGCCACCCGCCCGCCTCCGGGGCACGAACTCTCGCGCAGCCGATGAGCGGCTCGGGGCCAACGCGCCGGCGCAGACTGGTCTCTGAGTCGCCGAGGGAAAGCGAACTGCGGCCGAGGCGCGAGGAGACTTTGCCGAGCCGGCGCTGGAGCTGTAGCTGGCCGCGAGTTCGGCAAGCGAGTCCCGCCTGCGCGGTCGAAGCCGCTACGGCGCGGCGAAGGCCCGTGGACAGGACCCGCCCTGCTCGCCAGCCAGCCTCAGACCCGGCTGTACGAGCGAATCAGCCCCGTGACGATACCCTGGATCCGGACGTCTCTCGGCTCCGCGAAAATCGGCTTCATGACCTTGTTCGCGGGCTGTAAACGCACGCGCTTCCCCTCGGCGTAGAAACGTTTGAGCGTCGCCTCGCCCTTCAGGAGCGCCACGACCGTCTGGCCGTTTTCCGCGCTCTCGCGCCGGGACACGACGATGTAGTCGCCATCGTGGATGCCGTCCTCCACCATCGAGTCGCCCCGCACCTTCAGGACGAAGTGGTCTCCCTTTCCCAGCAGCGACGGCGGAACTTCAATCGAGTCGGAATCGGGAAACGGCTCGATCGGCCGCCCAGCGGCGACGATCCCGAGCAGCCTGACCGCCGTCGAGGAACCGTCCGCCTCGACCGGGGCGAGGCTACGGCTCTTGTTCCAATCGCGGGTCAGCGCCTTCTTCTCCTGGAGCAAACGAAGATGCTTCTGAACGGTCCCGAAGCTCGAGAGCCCGAATTCCTCTCGAATCTCGCGCTGGGTCGGAGAAATGCCGTTCTTGCGCCGGTACAGCGAAATGAAATCGAGGATTTCCTTCTGCCGCTTGGTCAGGTTCATCGGATTCCTCCACAGGTTCGAAAAGAAGGCCGAGGGAACTACCGCGGCCCGCGCTCTGATCAGCTGCGCCGGCCCGTCGGCCTTGCTTTCGGAAATATAGGCGTAAAAGAGGCGCAAGTCAAGCCGCCCTCGCCGCAGCATGAGAGGTGCTCTCCGCAGCGCGAAAAGTCTCGCCAACGAGAGTGAGGTTTTGGGGGAAACATCCCCCCGGCTGAACACAAATTTGTCGGAGCGAGACGACGACGCGCGAAGCGCCCGCGGAACGAAATGAAGCGAAATTTGGTCGGGGCGAGAGGATTTGAACCTCCGACCCCCACA
>JBOGJO010000236.1:0-19822 GCA_050747885.1 Thermoanaerobaculia bacterium | reverse complement strand
ACCCGAAGGGCGCCAGCACGTTGCGGACGATCTCTGCGTTGCGGCTCGGGTCCGATCGCTACGGCATCTGTCCCCTCTCCGCGCCTTGACCTCGCCCGCAAGCCGCTGCCGCGACGCCATAGTTATTTCCGGGACGGGACACTAGGCTTTGGGGCGTTACGTCGGCAAACGGGTGATCCTCGCCGTGCCGACTCTCCTCGGGCTCGTGCTCCTCGTTTTCCTCCTGCTGCGCCTTGCGCCGGGTGATCCGGCTTCGGCGGCGGGGCGCCGCACGGGCCGGCGGGTCTCGCCCGCGGCCGCTCTCGAGCTGCGCAAGCTCTACGGACTCGACCGGCCGCTCGCGCAGCAGGTGGTCTCCTGGTTTTCCCGGGCAGCCCGGTTCGATTTCGGGGACTCCTTCCAGGACCACCGCCCCGTGTCCCGCCGAATTCTCGAGGCGCTTCCCTATACCCTGGGCTTGAATTTTCTCGCCCTCGTGTTGACTCTCGCGATCGGAATTCCGCTCGGCGCGTTGCAGGCGGCGCGGGCAGGTTCTGCGGTCGACCGGATTTCCGGGGCCGCGCTCTTCCTTCTCTATTCGACGCCCTCGTTCTGGGTGGCAATGCTGCTGGTCACGGTTTTCTCGGTGAAGTTGGAATGGCTCCCGCTTTTCGGGGTCGGGTCCGATCGGGCGGGGGCGGGCGTCTTTGACGCGTTCTCGGATCTCGCGCGGCACGCGGTTCTTCCGCTCGTTTGCCTGACGTACGGCTCGCTCGCGTTTTTCACGGGGCTCGTGCGCTCGAGCCTCCGGGAGCAATCGTCGATGGAGTATGTCCTGGCGGCGCGCGCGCGGGGCGCATCGCGCTCCCGTGCTCTGTGGCGGCATGCGTTCCGCAACGCGCTGCTGCCGCTGGTGACTTCTCTCGGCCTCCTGCTGCCGGGACTGCTCTCTGGTTCCGTGATCCTCGAGCAGATCTTCGCCTGGCCCGGGCTGGGCAGGCTCTATTTCGATTCGATCCTGTCTCGGGACTACCCGCTGATTCTCGGGCTCACGGTTTTTTCGGCGGTGCTGACCCTGGCGGCAACCCTGCTCGCCGACGTTCTGTATGCCGTCGTCGATCCGAGGGTGAAATATGAATGAGGGGACCTGGCGCCGCTTCCGGAAGAGGGCGGGCGCGCGCGCGGGACTCGCGGCGCTCGGAGTCCTCGCCGCCGTGGCCTTCCTCTCGCCCCTGCTCGCGACCGACCTTCCCCTGCTCGTTTCCGACCGCTCGGGGCTGCATGTCCCCGCGTTTGCCGGGTATCCGATCATCGGCAGATTCTTCGAGTGGGCCCCGGCGGGGGAGGCGAGGACGATCGTTGCGGCGCCGGTTCCCCATTCGCCCGACGTCATTTCCCTTCGGGAGCGGCTCGAAGCGCCGTCGCGGCTCCACTGGCTCGGAACCGACGACCTGGGACGCGACGTTCTTGCGCGGCTGATCGCCGCCGCGCCCACGTCCCTTTCGATCGGTCTCGTGTCGGCTTCGGCTTCGATGTTTCTGGGTCTTCTCCTCGGAGGGCTGGCCGGCGCCGCCGGCGGCCTGGCGGATCTCGCGGTGTCGCGACTGATGGAAATCGTGCTCTGCTTCCCCGCGATTTTCTTCCTCCTCGCGCTCGTCGCGCTCTGGGGACCTTCGGTCGCGACGCTGGTAACGGCGATCGCCCTGACGTCGTGGCCGAACGAGGCCCGTTTTGCGAGGGGGGAAATTCTGAAGGCTCGCGAGCTCGATTCGACGCGCGCCGCCCGGGCCGCGGGCCTCACCCCGCTCCAGATCTTTCGCTCTCATCTTCTTCCGAGCGCGATGGGGCCGGTCCTCATTTCGGCCACCTTCGGCGTCGCGAGCGCGACCCTCGCGGAGGCTTCCCTGTCCTTCCTCGGGCTCGGCGTTCCGCCTCCCCACCCCTCGTGGGGGGGCGTCCTCGCCCTTTCGGAGGCCTATTCCGACCAGGCCTGGTGGCTCGCCCTCTTTCCCGGCCTCGCGATTTTTGCCACGGTCGCGGCCTACAATCTGATCGGCGACGCGTGGCGCGAGGCGCTGGACCCGAGACTGGAAATTTTTCCCGGGGGATTGTTCCGGAGGGGGCGCGTCGCGCCGGAAGAGGAGATTGCATGACGGAACGCGTGGCGGTGTACCCGGGCTCTTTCGATCCCCTGACGAACGGACATCTCGACATCATCGAGAGGGCGCGGCAGCTTTGCGACCGGCTCGTGCCGGCCCTTCTCGTCAACGACGAGAAAAAGCCGCTCTTCTCCGTGGAACAGCGGACCCGCATGATCGGCGAGCACGTCGGGAAAGGCCGAGGAGCCGCCGTCGAGGTGCGGGAATTCTCGGGCCTGCTCGTGGAGTTCGCGCATTCGATCGGAGCCCGCATGATCGTCCGCGGTTTGAGGGCGATGTCGGACTTCGAGTACGAGTTCCAGATGGCCCTCATGAACCGTCGCCTCGCGCCCAACGTCGAGACCGTCTTCCTCATGGCCAAGGAGGAGTATTCCTACGTGTCTTCCCGCCTCGTGAAGGAAGTCGCGCGCCTCGGGGGGGACGTTTCGGGCCTCACGCCTCCGGGCGTGAACGAAGCGCTGAAGAAGGCGTTCCGGTTGGGCGGGCCGTAAAACGTTCGCAGAGAGCCGCGATGACACGTGCGGCAATGTCTGACGAAGGGACTCTGTCGGTGGGGCGCCGGGCGAAACGAGCGAGAATTCTCACAGGCATGGCTTGCCCTGACAACCGCGATCGGCACAAGTCGGCGAGATCCGAAGTTTTAGCTCGAGCTCCAGTTCCTCAAGAACTCCGCCGGCGCCTGAATCGGGAACGTAAGACTGCGGCGTATCGCCGCCGGGAAGTGTCGAAGGTTCCCGGTGATGAGCGACTCGGCGTGGCCCGAGATCGCGACTTCGAGAAAGGGCAAGTCGTCCGGGTCGGGAAGGGCGATGCCGACGGGGGCCGAAGGGATGATCTCGCACTCGCTCTCCAGAAATTCGAGCATGCCCGAAATCCCAGCGGCAGGAAGATCGAACTTCGGGCGCGGAAGGACGTCGCGGTATTCGGAGAGGATCCGGTCATCGACGAGAGGGGTGATTTCGCCGGTCAGGAGAAGGTCGACGACGCGGCCGGGCGCGCCCTGGGGACTCAAAAGACCGGAGACGAGGACGTTCGTGTCGAGAACGACCCTCACTTCTTCTTGCGATTTTCGCGGCGGGCCGCGCGGATCTCCCTGTCGATTTCGGCCATCGACATCCGCGATGTTCCGCGCTCTGCGGCGCGCTTTCGGATTCTCGAGACGGCAACCGTCGCGCGCGCGCGGCGAAGGGCGGAGATCGTCGATTCGAGGTTGTCCTCTTCGACTCCGACGAGCAGGCCGATGGGGGAGCCTTTCGAGGTCAGAACGACGTCCGAGTTCTTGATCTCCGACCAGACTTTGCCGGGCTCGTTGCGCAGCTCGCGGATGCTCAAGAACTTCATTCCGGTATTGTAGCCGAAACAGCTACAAAACGGCTACGCGAGCCCGGTCCCCAGAAACTCCTCAAACGTCGCGCGCACCTTCTCCGGGATGCAGATCGGCTTGCTGGCCGGATCGGTGAAGATGTGGCGGGTGGAGCCTTCCGCCAGGAGCGAGCCGTCTTCCGCGAGAATCTCGTAGAAGAACGTCAACCCCCGGCTTCCGACCTCGCCCATCCGCGTCCGGACGGTCACACGGTCGTCGTAGCGGGCCGGCCGGCGGTACACGCAGTCGACCCCGGTGACCGGAATGAGGACCCCCTCGTCTTCCATCTGACGATAGGGAACGCCCGCCGCCCGGCAGAACTCGGTCCGCCCGATCTCGAACCAGACGATGTAATTCGTGTGGTAAACGATACCCATGCGATCCGTTTCCGAGTACCGGACGCGAAGCGAGTGCTCGACCGTCCGGTTGGAGATTCGCGGGTGCTGTTTCATCGGCGGAGCGATTCTACGGCGTCTCCCTTCGAGATTTCGCGATCGTCCAGAGAATCTTGTAGCCGGCCCGGACGGTGCCGGTGAGAGTGCCGGCGATCTTCGAAACGCCGATCCGGCGCCGATAGGAGACCGGCACCTCGACGATCCGCAGCCCCCGCCGCGCGGCCTTGACCTGCATCTCGCACGTCCATCCGAAGTTCGTGTCGGCCATGCCCAGGGAGCGGAGAGCTTGCCACCGGATGGCGCGAAAGGGGCCCAGATCGGTGTAGCGATGCCCGTACAGCGCGCGGATGAGGATCGTCGCGAGGGCGTTCCCCGCGCGCGCCTGCGGCAGGATCGCACCCGGCTCGTGGCGGCCGAGCACGCGCGAGCCGATGACGAGGTCCGCGCCCTTCTCGATTGCGTCGAGAAGAGTCCCCGCTTCCTCGGGATGATCCGAGTAGTCGCCGTCGAGAAAGAGCACGCCGTCCGGCGGCCAAGAGGCCAGCGCGGCGATGCCCGCCAGACAGGCGCTCCCGTACCCGCGCCGGGGCTCGCGGACCAGGCGCACCGGAAGGCCCGCCGCAATCGCGTCGGTGCCGTCCGACGAACCGTTGTCGACGACGACGATCTCCTGGATCCGAGGGTCCTTCAAGTCGCTCACGACGAGCGGAAGCGATTCCCTTTCGTTGAAGACCGGAATGATCGCGGCAAATTTCACGCGAAGGGCACTCTATCGCGCCTGGAATTCGAAGATCGGCCGGGTTTCCGGCGATTTCTCGGGCCGACATCTCCGGGGGGGAAGGATGGAGGGCGTTTCAGGGAATAATGCCCGTCTTCGATGAACCGCGATTCCCTGCTCGACCTGATCCGCGGGACCGGGGCGGCGCTCCTGGACGGATGGAGCGACTCGGGCCGGTGGACGATCGCGCTGCCGGACCCGGTCGATGAATTTCGTGTGGAGTGGGGCGAGGAAGAGCGGCTCGACGAATTCCTGAGGGCAATTCGTTTCGAGAGCGGGCCGAGTCCCGCAAGTGAGGTCCCGTTTCTCTCCGGTTGGATCGGGTTCATTTCCTACGAGGTCGGGAGCCTGTGGGAGGGGGCGCCGCGACGGGTCCTGGGGCCGCCGGAGCTGGCCGCACATTTCTTCCGGCATGAAACAGGGATCGCGGTCGCGCCGGACGGGCAGGTGCTTGAGCTCGAAGCCGGGAAGGTCCGGCGGACGGGTCCTGTCACGGGACTCGACCCGCTTCTCCTCTCGCTGCGGGTTCAGGACTTTGCTACGACTCCGCGCCGCGAGCGGCAAAAGGGGTCTCGCCCCGCGCCACCCGTCCGGGTTCCCGGGCGCCGGACGGCGGCCGGGGTCAACGCGCCGGCGCAGGCTGGGCTCCGAGATCCCGAGGGAAAGCGAATTGCGGCCGAGGGTCGAGGACCATTCGCCGAGCCAGCGCTGGGGCCAGGCCGCCGTCCGGACCTCGGGGATTCGCTGGCGGGAGCCGAGTACGAGCGCGCGCACGAGGAGATTCGGAGCGGCATCTCGCGGGGCGACTACTACCAGGTGAATCTCACCCGGCGCTTCACTCAGGATGTCGCGAGCCGGGCGGACCCTCGCGACCTCTATCGGATGCTCGCGGGCCCCGATCCCCCGGCGTATTCGGCGCTGATCCGCGCCGGCGGCGCGGACGTGATTTCGGCCTCGCCGGAGCTTTTCCTGAGGGCAGACTGGACAAATGGCCGAGTCGAAACGAGGCCGATCAAGGGGACCGCGATCCGTGACCCGGACCCCGACGCCGACCGCCTCTCGGCGGCCGCGCTCCTTGCCTCTGCGAAGGACCGGGCTGAAAACGTGATGATCGTCGACCTGTGCCGCAACGACCTGGGCCGGGTCTGCGAGCTGGGGACCGTGCGGGTCTCTGAGCTATGCCGCGTTCGGTCGCACCGCCTGCACCACCTCGAATCGACCGTCGAAGGGAGGCTTCGGGGCGGGATCACGGAGGCGGACCTGTTCCGCGCGGCGTTTCCGCCCGGCTCGGTGACCGGCGCCCCGAAGCGCGCGGCGGTCGGTGCGATTTCGCGGCTCGAGCCGGTCGCGCGCGGCGTTTACACCGGAGCGATCGGCTACTTCGACGACCGGGGGCGTCTCGCGTTCAACGTGGCGATCCGAACGGCGGTCTCGACGGAGCGGGAGGTTCGGTACCACGCGGGGGGTGGAATCACGTGGGACTCGCGGGCGGAATCGGAAAATCGCGAATCCGAGTGGAAGGCCCGCGAATTCTTTTCCCTTCTCGCGTCTCTCCGGGGAGAATGCTAGGCGTGGCGGCTCCGAAAATCACGCTGTCGATCGATTCTCCGGCGCTCGCGCGGGGCGTGGGGTTCTTCGAGACCCTCTGGGTCGTCGGTGGGCGGGTGATTTTTTTCGACGAGCACTTCGCCCGATTGAAGTCCTCGTGCGAGCTGCTCCGCGTCCCGCCGCCGTCGCTCGCTCGGGCGCGAGCGGCCGCCCGGGCGGTGTTCCGCTCCGAGCCGAAGAACAGGGAGTGGGGGATGCGGTGGTCCTACTTCGCCGCGGGAGAGGATCTCGACGATCCGAGGTCCTGGCGATTCTTCGCCATGCTCTTCCCGATCCCGCCTGAGATCCTCCGAAAGAGAAAGGGAGTCCGGGCGATCCTTCTCCCGCGGGACTGGGAGCGCACGACGCCGCGCTGGAAGACGATCGACTACCGGATTTCGATCGCCGGCGGCCGTCTCGCGAAACGTCTGGCGGCCGAAGAGGGAATTTTTCTCGACCACGCGGGACGCGTGCGGGAGGGAACCGCGACGAACGTTTTCCTGCTGTCCGGGTCGCGTCTTGTGACGCCGCCCGTCGCGTCCGGCATCCTTCCGGGCGTCGTTCGCGCCTGGGTCCTCGCGAACGCTCCCCGCGCGGGATTGAGCGTGGAGGAGCGGCCGTTCCGGGCGTCCCGGCTCTTCGGCGGCGCGTTCCTGACGTCGAGCCTGACGGGGATCGCGCCGCTCGCGACCCTCGACGGCCGGCGCTGCGAGCCGCCCGGCGAAGCCTTTATGAGACTCCGCGGGCTGTATCTCGAGGCGGTGACGGCGGTCCCGGCCCGCGGATGAAGACGGCCGCGGCGATTCTCCTGGCAGCCCTGGCAGCCCTGGCGGCCGGCCGCTCCGCCGGGGCGCAGGATCGGCTCGACGTCCTGCTCCTGGGAACGGGAAATCCCCGGCCCTCGCTCGAGCGCTTCGGCCCGAGCATCCTCGTTTCGGCCGGAAACGAACGGCTCCTCTTCGACTGCGGGCGCGGCGCCGTCCAGAGATTGTTTCAGCACGGGATTCCGCTGAGCGACGTCCGCTCTCTTTTTCTCACGCACCTGCACTCCGACCACACCGTGGGAATCCCGGATTTCTGGCTGACGGGATGGATCTTCGGGCGCTCCCGGCCGGTCCGGATTTGGGGACCCGAGGGGACGACGGCGCTCGTCTCGAACCTCGAAAAGGCCTACGCGTACGATGTTCACGTTCGGCGCGACGTTGACGAGAAGCTTCCGCCGGAAGGCGCGGAGATGGTTGCGCGAGACATCGGGGAAGGCCGGGTGTTCCAGAGAGGCCGGCTCCGGGTGACCGCATTCCTCGTGGACCACGGGCCGGTTCGTCCGGCCCTGGGATACCGGGTCGATTTCGGGCCGAGATCGGTCGTCCTGTCCGGCGACACGCGCCCGTCGGACAACCTCGTGAAGTTCGCGAAAGGAACGGACGTCCTGGTTCACGAAGTTCTCGCCCCCGAAGTCGAGGAGAGGCGCGCCGCGGGAAACCTGACGCCCGCGCAGGTCCGCCGGATCATCGAGCACCACACGACTCCGGAAGAAGCCGGAAAGATCTTCGCCGCCGTTCATCCGAAGCTCGCCGTGTACTCGCACATCGTCCCGTCGATGGCGACGGCGGCAGACCTCGTTCCCGCGACGCGGAAGGCCTATTCCGGCCCGCTCGAGGTCGGCGAGGACGGCATGAGGATCGAGATCGGGGAGAAGGTTCGAGTGTTTCGCTACAAGTAGCTCAACGATTCAGTGTTTCGCTACAAGTAGCTCAACGATCCAGTGTTTCGCTACAAGTAGCTCAACCAGGCATCCCGTCGTCGGGATTTCAGGCGGGCGAACCAGCGGCAGGGGAAATAAAGAATCAGGACGGCGAGGAGCCAGGCCGCGTAGACGCCCGGCAGGCCCAGGCCGACGTCGTTGGGCGGAGGATTGAGCGGGCCCCATCTCAGGCTCGCCGGGCCGTAGAGAATCAATCCGAGGACGATCGCCATCGCATGGATCATCGGGATGTGCAGGACGTAATAGAAAAACGGGACACGTCCGAAAACACGGATCTTCGAGGCGAGCGGGCCTGCGGGCTTGTCCAGAAACGCGAGAAGGGCGATCGCGGGTCCGAGGGTGACGAGCAGGTAAAGGAGCGAGGGCGGGTACTTCTCGCACTTCAGAAACGACATCACCGTGAAGAGCCCGCTCTTCTGCGCGGTCCAGGGGTGAGGATCGCCGTAAAGATTCGTCCACCTCAGGACGACGAACGCCGCCGTGAGCCCGAAACCGAGGAAAAGAAGGATTCGCCGTCGCCGGGCGGCGTCCCGCGAGTACACGGACCCGAAGGCGTACCCGGCGGCCATGACGCCGACCCAGGGGATCAGGGGGTAGACGAGGGTGAAAGAGTGGCCTTCCGCCTGCGCGATCGGCGACCAGGCGGAGACGTGGAGGATGTCCCAGAGCCACGCGAACGCTCCGAAGCGCTGCGGGAGAATCGGGTCGAGGAGGTTGTGCGCGGCGATCATCGCGACTCCCAGGGTTCCCGCGACGGCCGTCGGAAGACGGACGAGAAAAGCCAGCGCCACCATCGACCAGCCGATGGCCCAGATCACCTGAAGCACGATGTCGTGAAGGCCGAAATCAAACGACCACGCGAACGAGACGACCGTTACCTCGACGATCACGAGCCACAGGCCCCGCGTCCAGAGGAACCGGGAGAGGTCGCGCTTCGATCGCCCCCGCGACAGCGAGAGGTACGCTCCCGTTCCTGCGAGGAAAACGAAGACGGGCGCGCAGAAATGCGTGATCCACCGCGTGAAAAACAGGGCCGGGTTCGTTCGCGTCAGGTCGAGGGGATCGAAGCGAGCGTTGGAGAAAAAATCGCGCGTGTGGTCCAACGCCATGACGACCATGACGAGACCGCGAAGGACGTCGACCGAGTCGATCCGGGCTCTCGCCGCGGCGGCGGCGGGGACCTCCCGGGCGGGCGTCGCCATCACCGGTTCTTGGCGGTTTTCCCTCGCGCCGGGGCGGTCCCCGCGGGCGCGACGGACTCCGCGGTCACGAAGACCGGCTCGATGTCGGTCGGAACGTTCCCCATCCTGTCGAGGGCGGCCTTCACTTCGGGGCGCAGGACCCCCAGGTCCGTCATCATCTTCTGAGTGCGGGCGTAGTCTCCGGTGGCTTCGAGCGTGAGGAACTCGCGGTCCAGGTCCTCGACGGCGGATTTGATCTTCGTGAAATCCACCGAGAATGTTCCATCGGGGTGGGCGACGTAGCCGCCCTTGTCCAGCAGGTAATTCATCTGAACGGCCTGGCCCCGGGCGTGAGCGTCCTGGAGGCCGAAATGGAGAGTCCGGAACGCGGAAGCGAGAACGGTCGTGTACAGCCTTCGCTCCGCTTCGGCGCCCCCGGGGATCGCCTTCTGGTCCATGAGGAATTGAAGGAGAAAAAGCCCCGTGATGTCGGCCTTCGCCTCTTCGATCGCGGAATAGAGATCCTTGAGCTCGAGGCGCGGATTGGTTTCTTTCCCGTCGACCTCGATCTGGTGCGGGCCGATTCCGTGCGACAGCTCGTGGGAAAGAATCCAGGAGAAGAACGAGTCGAACTCGACGTCTTTCTGGTCCCGGGGGGACAGGACGATCTTCGAGATCGGGAGCAGAATTTTTCGGAATTTCGCCTCATTGACGTTGCGCAGCATGATGCGCTTCGCGCCTTTTTGCTGCACGACACGGTCGTCGTTGGGCAGATTGTAGGCCACCGACTGGACTCCGTGATTGCCGTCTCCCGCGGCGAACACCTCGTTGACGACCCGGATCGGCGAGGCCGCGCCGAGTTTCTTGACCCGGAATTTCGGATCTTCCGGCAGATGGTCTTCCACGTTCTGGAGGTGCTGCGAGAAGAACTCGAGCTTCTTCGATTCGGCAGCGTCCCGAACCGTTACGTAGGACTCGAACGCGGCCTTGTAGCCGAACAGGCCGTCGTTGTAGGTCTCGTAGGGGCCGATCGTGACATCGATCGGCGCGTCGAGGTCCATCCAGGCGACGTCGCTGTCGAAATAGTCGTTCGAAAGGAACGCCGCGGCCCGCAGCTCGAGGAATTTTCGAAGGGTCGCGTTGTCGGTCTCGGCGGCCGCCTTTCGAAGCAGGGCGGCGGCCCGTTCGAGGTCGGGCCGGTACGCTTCGCTGTAAGGCACGATCCGGAGTTTGCCGGCGGCATCCCGCCGGATGACCGTATAAAATCCCGAGGCTTGCTCCTTCTGCTCCGGCGAAAGCGCCTGGAACCAAGCTGTGAATTCTTCCTTCGTCATGTCTTCGGGATAGAAGTTCGCTCCGAGCGGCTTTCGGGGGGGCACGCCCGGCAGGAAAGCGGCGTAGTCGTCGATTTCCGACCACGGAGATTTGTTCAGCCAGAAGTAGTGCTGACGGGCTCGGCCGAGCGCGGACCGGTCTGCCCGAAGCTTCGCAAAGAGCGCCCGGTTTCCCTTCCACAACTGGTCGAGGAAAATATCGTTGACGATCCGGGACGCCCGGATGAGGTCGCCGAGGGCCTTCCGGTCTCCCGCCGAAAGGCCCGAGACGGAAACCCGCATCTCGGTCGGCGAGAACCGGGCCCCCATGCGCTGAAGCCTGGCGGCATCGGGCGGCTTCGGCGTTTGCGCGGCTGCTGCGGCGCAGATCAGGAGAAGAGCCGGGACGAATTTCAACATGCGGCGTGCCTCCGCCGCGATTCTATGACGATCGGACGGCTTCCACTTCCACCCGTGCGTCGTTGAAACACGCCCCGCCGCCCAGATCCGCGAGAGTGTCCGGAGCGAGGGCGTTTGCGGTCGCCCCGTTCAGCGTGTGCCGCGCCCAGAGGCCCTTCGGCAGCTGCACCACGCCCGGCCGGATGCCGGGGGTGATCCGCAGGAGGCAGCGCACTTCGCCGAGGTCGTTGTAAACGCGCACGGCCGTTTCTCCGGTCAAACCCCGCGCGGCGGCATCTTCGGGGTGGATCTCGAGCGCGGCGGGAAAGGCATCGAGCTCGCCCAGGGTCGAGCTGATGGTCTTATCCGAGGCGGGCGAGATGAGGGCCAGGGGAAACGCGCCGCTCCCGGGATCCTGTTGAAACGCGTACAGGCCCAGCGGCGCCTGGCGATCCAGATCGTCCGGAAACAGATGCGCCTTCGCGTCGGGAGTATTCGGAAGCACGTCCACCCACTGGACCGGGGCCGTCCCGAACACAGGGCTTGCGACCCCGTCGCGCGCGATGGATTCGAGGAAATCGCGCCCCCGCGGATGCGACTCGAGAATCGCAGCTCCCAGCTGGGCGGCCGTCTCCGGGTCGCCCGGGCGCGCCACGCCGGTCCGGCGGCAGAGATCGGCGAACACTTCCGGATTGGAGCGGGCCTCTCCGGCCGGCAAGGCGACAGGCGGCGAATCGAAGAGCCGGTAGACGCCGTACCCGCGCGACATCTCGTGATGTTCGAGAAACGTCGTCGCCGGGAGGACGACGTCGGCGTACCGCGCGGTGTCGGTCAGCACGGAATCGAACACGACCGTGAAGAGGTCCTCGCGACGGAGCCCCTCCCGGACCTTCTCCTGGCGGGGCGTGGTCGCGAGCGCGTTGGAGTTGTAAACGAAAAGGCACTGGACCGGCGGGGAGTCGAAGTCGAGAAGCGCCTCGCCGAGCCGGTTCATGTTGACGATGCGCGTGGGCGGCTCGGGTTCGCGCGCGGCCGCGAGCGGGTCGAGCTTCCAAGCGCCGGAATTGCTCATCGTGTAGCCGCCCCCGCGAACTCCAAATTTCCCGGCGACGGCCGGCAGGGAGAGGACCGCCGCCACGGCGGAGCCACCGTTGCGGTTGCGTTCCAGGCCCCAGCCGCAGCGGATGGCCGCCGGCGAGCTGTCCGAGTACATCTCGGCGAACATTTCGAGATCGGCCGCCGGAATGCCGGCGGCTTCCGCAGCCCGGTCGAAGGTCCACGGTTGCGCCGCGGCGCGCAGACGATCGGAGCCGGTCGTGTGCTTGCGGAGGAACTTCTCGTCGGCGCGGCCGGTGGAGAACAGCCAGCGCACGACCGCCAGGGCCACCGGCAGGTCCGCTCCGGGCCGGACCGGAAGGTGCAGGTCCGCCCGTTCCGACAGCGGGGTCGATCGGGGGTCGATGACGACGAGCCGGGCGCCCTTCTTCTGCGCCTCGAAAACGTAGGGCACGAGATGAATCCCCGAGGCCGAGGGATTCACTCCCCAGAGAACGATCAGCTTCGCGCGCGGATAGTCCTCATACGCGATCCCGGCCATCTTCCCGTAGAGCCCGGTCGCGGCGGCGGATGAAGGCGCGGCACAAACCGTGCGCGCGAGACGCGAGGAGCCCAGGCGGCGAAACAGGCGGGCGTCGGTCGTGTCCTGGGTCAGGAGACCATTCGAGCCGCCGTACGAGTAGGGGAGAATCGCCTCTCCGCCAAATTCCCTGGCCGCCTCGACGAAACGGGACGAGACGAGATCGAGCGCTTCGTCCCAGGAGGCCTCGCGGAAGCGGCCCTCGCCCTTGAAGCCGACGCGGATTCCGGGGGAGAGGATCCGGTCGGGACCGTACATGTGCTCGGGGAAGCGGCGGACCTTCGCGCAGATGTAGCCGTTCGTGACGGAATTGACCCGGCTTCCTCCGATCGAGGCAACCCGACCGCCTTCCACCCCGACTTCAAGGCTGCAGGCGTCCGGGCAGTCGAGCGGGCAGGCGCTGGCGACCTTCTGCACTCGCGGATCATAAGGCGAAGCGTCCGCGCCAGCCAGGGCCAATTCGGGGAAAGTGGACCGCGCTACAGACTTCTTCGCGGCAGCGGAGCCCGGGACAGGAGGAGCCCCGCGAAAATCAGAGCCGCGGAGATTCCGGTCCGCAGGCCGGGGATTTCGCCGAGCCACGTGATTGCCAGAGACGTCGCGACGACCGGCTGGAGGGTCACGAAGACCGCCACATGCGACGCGTGGGTGCGAGCGAGCGCCCATGCATTGAGGACGTAGGCCAGCACCGAGGCGAACACGATCACGGCGGCCAGGCAGATCCACGCGACGAGCGGCACCCGGGAGAAGCGCATCCGCGCGATCGGCGCGGCGGCGAAAAGGAGCACGGGGCCCGTCCCCATCCAGAACGTCGTGCGGATGAAGGTGGCCGCCGAGTATTTTTTCAGCAGATCGCGGGAGAGAACCAGGTAAAGGGAGTAACACGCCGCGTTGGTCAGAAGAAGGGCGTCGCCCAGGAAGAGGTCGCTCCTCCAGTCGAATCGGTTCACGCCGATCAGAACGAGGGCTCCCGCAAGGCCGAGGGCGCACCCCGAGAGTTTTCGGACGTCCGCGGCCTCCCTTCGGGCCATGATGGCGAACGCGAGCGTCAGGACCGGAATCGTCGTCATCAGGATCGAAGCGTTGATGGCCGTGGAGAGGGACAGGCCCGTGATGAAAAAGATCTGGTTGACGGAGACGCCCAAAAACGAGAGAAGCCAGAGCCGGGGCCGGTCCTCCCGGGCGATCGCTTCGGGCTTTCGAGACGCCGCGATCGCAGCCAGGATCAGCGAAGCTCCGGCGACGCGAAAGAAAGCGAACGGCAGGGGAGGGATCGATGCCAGGGCGATCTTTCCCACGACGGGAAACGCGCCGAGAAAGAGCTGCGCGGAGAAGAGGGCGCCAAAGACCGCGAGCTCCGGGTCTTTCGTGTTCATCCGGCGGTCCCGAACGGAGCTTTCAGACGGTTCGTCTCACCGGCGCGACGGTTGCGATTCGCGACGCGTCACCGGCCGGACAGAGCCCTTCGCCTTCGCCCACGTCTCGGTGAGTGAAACCGAGGCCGATCGGTCCGAGCCGGGGCGAGTCGGCCGAGGAGGTCACGACCCCCAATTCGCGATCCGGCTCGCCCGGCCTCCCGAGTCGTGTTCCGGGAACGGGCAGCCAGGACGGCGAGAACGCCCACCCCACGAGCCTCCTGTTCACGCGGCCGTAGGTGCGAAGGCGGGCGACGATCTCCTGCCCGACGTAGCAGCCCTTCGTCGTCGAGATCGCGTCGTCCATGCCGATCTCGTCGGGAAGGTTCGAATCGTCCATGTCTTTTCCGTACTCCGGCCTTCCCGCCTCGATCCGCAGGCATTCCGCGTCTTCCGGGGAAACGCGCGCTCGCGAGGACGAGAGTTCCGCCTCGACGGCCGGCGCCGCTTGACGGGAAACGAGCCAGGAGGCGCTCGTTTCGAAGAAGGGCGGCCAGACCTGGACTGGGTGCCCCGCGAAAGAGGAGTCCACCAGACGTCCGGGAGCCGGTGCCGGGAGAGGGCCGGAACCGTAGAGCTCGATGAGAAAGAGCTCGCTTTCGACGTTCTCGATCCGCACGTCCTGGAAAACCGCGTATTTTCGGAGGTGGGAGGCCAGAGCCGCGGCCCGGCCGGGCGCGGTGAGAATCCTGATCGGGTCGAGCCGCGCGATTCGGAAGTCGGCGAGCAATTTTCCCTTCGGGCTGAGGGTCGCGGCCCGCGCCACGGCGCCGGGGGCCAGCCGGAGGACGTCGTTCGTGCATTGTCCCTGGAGAAAGGAGTCGCGGTCCTTTCCGGCGATTTCCACGAGCGCGGCCGGCCCGATCCGAAATCCCGGGCCGGAGATCAACGGGATTTCTGGCGAGCGGCCCTCTTGCGCGGGACGGGCTCGCTTTGTTTTCGGGCGATCGAGAACTGGATGTCGCGCAGAAGGGTCGACGTCGCGACGTCCGCGTCGTCGGCCCATTTCTTTCCCTGAATGAGGTCCCGGGCCGCGAGACGGCGGCGAGCCTCGGCTTGCCTCGCGTTTGCTTCGACGATTTCGGAGGCGAAAAGCTGCAAAGAGTCGGCGCCGACTCCCCGGGCCTCGGCGATCTTCATCTCGTCCGAGGCCGTCAGGAGCTCCCGTTCCGTCGCCTCGACCTTTCCCCGGAGGGCGGCGAGCATTTTTTCTCGGTTCTCCGCCGAGATTCCGAGCGCGCCGCGCGAGCGACTCGACGATTCGAGGGCGAGAACCCGGGCGTCGGAGTAGCGTTTCTCGCGAACGAGTCTCTGCGCTCCTTCCAGGGCCCGGCGCGCCTCCTGGAACGAGGCCGGCGCATAAACCTGGGCCTGGACGCGCAGCGCCGCCGCGAGGTCCGTCTTCGCCTGCTCGATTTCCCGCCGGGGCGACCGCCGGCACCCGACGGCCGAGAGAAGGAGAAAGAACCCGAAAAGGATCCGGTGTCGAATCGGATTTCTCACGTCCGAAGCATATGCCAGAGGCCGGCTTTCCGGCCCGCGGTAGACTTGGCACGGTGTTCGCTCCGACGAACGCCAGTGGAGGTCACCATGAACCCGACTTCGCCGCGCGACCGCGTCGCTTTCGTGCCCGCCGCCCTTATCGGTTTTGCGTGCAGTGTGCTTTTGTCCGTGCCCGCGGCCGCGCAGGACTCGGACATTCATCAGACGGTCGCCCGGATTTCCTATCTTTCGGGTGACGTCTCGTACAGCCGGGGGGACGATCCCGACGACTGGCAGGCTCCGGCGGTCAACGTGCCTTTGACGCTCGGCGACCGCATTTATTCTCCAGAAAACGGCCGCGCCGAGCTTCAGATCCGTGGCGGAGAGTTCATTCGGATCGCCCCGCGCACCGACCTCGCCGCTTTGAATCTGACCGACGAAGTGAGGCAGTTTTCGCTGACCTCGGGCACGGCTTCGGTTCAGCTGCGCCGGCTCGAGGATGACGAAACCTTCGAGGTCGACACGCCGAATGTGGCCGTGACCTTCGAGCGGCTGGGCGACTACAGAATCGACGTCGACGAGTCCGGCAACACGCGCGTCTCGTGCTTCCAGGGCGAGGCCTCCGTGGCCGCCTCGGGTGGAGAGGTGCCTTTGCGCCAGGGCGAGCAGATGTGGATCGACGGGATCGACAATCCTCAGTACGACGTTGCTTCTCTCGGCGGAAGGGACTCCTGGGACAACTGGGTGATGAGCCGGGAGAGCCGTTACAGCCGGGTGTCCTCGTACCGATATGTGAATTTCAACATCGGCGGCGTCGCCGATCTCGAGGAATACGGCCGGTGGGACAACGTTCCGGGTTACGGCCGCTGCTGGACGCCCTCGCGCGTGGATCTCGGCTGGCAGCCTTACCAATCGGGACGCTGGATGTGGGAGGACCCGTGGGGATGGACCTGGGTCGGAAATGAGCCGTGGGCCTGGGCGCCTTACCACTACGGCCGGTGGGTCGTGTCGTCCTCCCGCTGGTACTGGGTGCCGGAAGGCCCGTCGGTCGCGGTCCGATATTCACCGGCCCTCGTCGCGTTCGTGGGAGGCGGACCGGGTGGCTCCCTTGCTTTCGGCGCCGGAGGCGGCGGGTATGTGGGGTGGTTTCCCCTCGGCCCCCGGGACCCCTTCTATCCGTGGTGGGAGGGCGGCGGCCGCGTCGCCGGCGGAGGATTGAACGCCCGATTCATGAATCGGAGTTCCGTGACCGTCGTCAACGAGAGTACGTTCACCTCGGGTGGGGTCGTTTCGTCTCGGGCGGTACGCGATCCGCAGATCGTGCGACAGATCGCCGCAGCCCCCGTGATCCGCGGCCCGGTGCCGGTGGTGCCGACCGTGGGCTCGCTGCGAGTTTCGGCGCATGCCGGGCCGTCGATTGCCCGTCCGCCGGCCGCAATCGCCGCGCGCGCGGTCGTGACCCGCGTGGCGCCCCCTCCGGCGCCCGCGAGATTTCAGGAGAAGCTCGCGGAAATTCGAAGCAACCGCGGCGCTCCCGTGTCCGCCTCCGCGGCGGCCCGGCTTTCAATCGAGAGCCATGGAGGCGCGCGGGCCGTGGCTCCCGTCCGCCCTGTGATGGCCGAGGCTGGAAAGGTGCGGTTTCAACCTCGCAACGCCCAGAGCCAGGCTCCCCGTTCCGCCCCGATCGTCGAGCGACGCGGAAGGCCGCTGGCGACGATGGAGCGCCCGATCGTTTCGGCTCCGGCCGCCGCCTCCTCGCCGGCGGCGGGGGCTCCGGCCAGGGTCGCTCCGGGGGCCGTCGTGCCTCCGAGGAACGCGTCTCCGATGTCGTCTCCGGAAGGAAACGTCCCTCGCACGTTCGAACGCAAGTCTCCGCCTGAACGGCAGCCGGCCGAGGCGCCCCCCGCGGCGCCTCCCCGGCCCCAGGACAACTGGAGGTCCCGGCCGAGCGCGCCTTCGACGAGCGCCCCGCCGCCGCCGACCGACGCGCCTCGACGGTTCGAGAGGCGCCCGCCGCCTGCGGAGCAGCCCCCTGCGCCCGAGCCCAAACGCTTCGAGCGCACGCCTCCCCCGGGCACGCAGCCTCAGCAGGAGCAGGCGCCTGCGCCGACGCCGCGAGAATCGCCTCGCCGGGTCGAGAGCGCGCCCGCGCCCGGGCCTGCCCCGGCGGTTCGCGAGGCGCCTGCCGAGCGCCCTCAGGCGGGAACTCCCCGAAGCGGGGGGAAGAACCCGGACGCCGGAAGAGGCAAAGACAAAGCCGACAAGGGAAAGGCCAAGGATAAGAACAAGGATAAGAACAAGGACAAGAAGGACGAACCTCCTCCGCCTCACTCCTGACGACGGATCGACGTTCGGCTCTACGGCTCGATCGAGAGGTGGAGCCTTGCGCTCTTGGCGGAAACGACGTCGAGGGTCTTCATCTTGACCCAGACGCGGATGTTGTCGTCGAGCTTTCCGGCGCTGACGGAATCGGATTTGTCGCCCTTTCCGACCACCGAACCGTCCTTGCCGATGACTTCGATCGCAATCTTCATGTGCGCCTTGTCATTGAGGTTCCGGTTTTCGACCGAAAAGTTCCAGAACGTGAGGTGGGTGTCGTTCAGGTCCTTCGTGCGCGCTTTCTCGACGTCGTCGGCGTCCGGGTAGTGCTGAATCCTCAGGCTCACGATTTTTGCCTTGGACGACGCGAAATTGATCTTTACGTCCTGGTCCCGCTTCGGCATCGCGATCGTCCGGTCCGTCTCGGCCGCGGGGAGCAGGGAAGCCAGGGAAACCGCAACGGCGAGCAAGAAGAGTTTTTTCACGATCGATCTCCTTTCTTGACCGCTCGAGTCTATCGGGTCGCCGCGGCCAAAAAAAGGCGATAATCCCACCCATGGACGAGACAACCGAGCAGCCCGGTCTCCACGTGATCGACATCTTCATGATGTCGCTCAAATGCGGAAATTGCGATCGTTATCAGACGGTCGTGGACTTCAAGAAGGCCGGAGACAAGAACGTGTACACGTACGAGTGCGACTGGGACGCGTCTCCCAACTGCGATCCGAACGTCACGCGCACGATCGTGGAGGTCCCGAAGCACCTCGACAATTCCACCAAGCGCCACGAGGAACTGCCCTACTACAAGGCCGAGGAGTAGGGCGATCGGCCAGCATGCCCGAGCGAGCGGCCGCCGCGGGAGTCAAGCCGCGGGCTCGGCGGAGGGGGTCTACTTCCTCTTGACGACCGTTTGCGCGTCGACCGCGATCGACCGGATCCCGTTTTTGCCGACCGATCGAACCGCAAAAAACTCGTTGTCGATCGGAAGCGAAAGCGTGACCCGTCCCGGCGACGCCGCCGTCTGCAGCACCCTCCAGCGAGCCTCCGTGGTTTCGCGAGAGACGATCTCGAAGCGGTCTCGGTCGGGGTCGTCGGGGGCGCTGAAAGTCACCGTGGCATCGGGCTGGACGGCGCCCTCGACCTCCACTCGGGCGGGCGGGAGCGGGGCGTTGGCCAGCAGGAGCAGCGACTCCGCGTTTTTTTGTGCCACGGAGGCGAGAAAATCGAAGTCCATGAATTTTTGGAGATCGCCGAACTCGACGCCGTTTTCCGTTCGGATCGTCTGGTGCTGATGGTGGTAGTCCTCCTTCGGCTCGCAGAAGCGGACCGCCGGCAGGCCGGCTTCGACAAACGGAAGGTGATCTCCGCCGCGTCCAAAGCGGTCCTTTCGGAAGACCAGACGAACTCCGCCGGCGAACTCGTCGATCCAGAGCCCGAGCTCCCGTGAGGGTGAAAACGCGTCCGTGTCGCAAAACAACCGCGGATTCCGGTCGGGGGATCCGTTCGTCGCCCCGACGATGTCGTTGTTGAGCATTCCCCCGACCGTGTAGCCCTGCCCCTTCACCCATTCCAGCAGCCTTTTTCCGCCAAGGAGCCCCTGTTCTTCCCCGGAGACCGCCGCGAAGACGATCGTCGCGCGGTGGGGCTTTCCCGCCAGAAGGCGCGCGGATTCGAGGGAGACCGACGTGCCGGAAGCGTCGTCGTCGGCGCCCGGGGCGTCGCACTCCGTGCTCAGGAAGTCCGAGCAGATCGAATCAAAATGACCCGAGACGATGAACGCCGTCTTCTTCAGGACCGGGTCCGACCCGACGGAGACGAGATAGACGTTCTGGAGCGGGGCGGGTCCGTGAGTCCGCTCCGAGGCGGCCTCGAAACGGTCGACGACGATCGAGAGGCCCGGCTGCCCGGAGGCGATTCTCTGATCGAACCCCACGATGGCATCCCGAGCGCACCCGATGCCGCGCTTCGGATCCGTCCATGACGACAGCGATTGTCGCGTGCCGCAGGCCACCAGGTCGGAATCGATCGAACGAACGTCGGCGGAGGGAGGA
>JBOGJO010000235.1:0-3815 GCA_050747885.1 Thermoanaerobaculia bacterium | reverse complement strand
GATGATGTGATAGCGGACGCCGGGCAGGTCCTTCACGCGGCCGCCGCGAATCATGACGATCGAATGCTCCTGGAGATTGTGCCCGACTCCCGGAATGTAGGTCGTGACTTCCGTGCCGTTGGTGAGGCGGACGCGGGCGACCTTTCGAAGGGCCGAGTTGGGCTTCTTCGGGGTCGTCGTGTAGACGCGCGTGCACACGCCCCGCTTCTGCGGGCTCGCGTTCAACGCGGGACTCGCCGTCTTGTACCGGACGGCTTCCCGTCCGCTGCGAACCAACTGTGAAATCGTCGGCATTCCTCTCGTCCTCCGAATCGTCCTCAAAGCCCGGCCGCGCAGAAAACTTTATCCACGCGGCGTCATTTCAATTCGTCTCCCCGGCCCGCGGTTCTTGCCGCTCCGCGTGGCCGAGATCGATCGTCTCCCTGTCTTTCGGATCAGCGTCCGAGAAGTCCCGGGGAAAACCCGCTAATACTATGAGCCCAAGGGGCCTGTGTCAAGCCGAAACGGGGCCCGGCTGCCGGCGGCCTGGCATCCCGCATGCGGCTCGGGTGATTTCAAGTCCTCGTGCCGGCCGGAGACCCAAAAACAAAGGGCCCCGGCGCGTTCCGGGGCCCTCGAAAACCTTGAAATGGCGAGGGGTCTTACGCCTCCTCGTCCGAATCGAAATCGCCGTCGGCCTCGGCCAGGGCGAGGTCGTCGAGGTTATCGGTCAGGAACTCCTCCACGACCGGCTCGATCTCGGGGATCTCTTCCTTCTCGAGAACGACGTCGCGGTAGTACCCCATTCCGGTCCCCGCCGGGATGAGCCGGCCAACGATAACGTTTTCCTTCAGGCCGCGCAGCCAGTCGACCTTCCCCGAGATCGCGGCCTCGGTGAGGACCCTCGTCGTCTCCTGGAACGACGCCGCCGAGATGAGCGAATCCGTCGACAGCGAGGCTTTCGTGATGCCGAGAAGCAGGGGACGGCCGATGGCCGGCTCCCCTCCCGCCGTGATCACGCGCTCGTTCTCCTCGGTGAACCGGAAGCGATCGACCTGCTCGTCGATCAGGAACTCGGTGTCCCCGACCTCTTCGATCTTGACCGAGCGCATCATCTGGCGGACCACCACCTCGATGTGCTTGTCGTTGATCGCCACGTTCTGGGATCGGTACACTTCCTGGATCTTGTCCACCATGTACCGCTGGAGCTCTTTCTCCCCAAGGATCGCGAGCACGTCGTGCGGGTTGATCGATCCGTCGATCAGCGGGTCGCCGGCGTGGACCTTCTCACCGTCCTGAACGTTGACGTGCGTGTACCGCGGAATCAGGTACTCGCGCACCTCGTTGTCGTCGCTGCGGACGATGATCTTGCGGAGGCCTTTCGTGATGGGCCCGTACTCCACGATGCCGTTGATCTCGGTGATGATCGCGGGCTCCTTCGGCCGGCGCGCCTCGAAAAGCTCGACGACGCGGGGCAGACCGCCCGTGATGTCCTTGGTTTTCGTGGTTTCCCGGGGAATCTTTGCCAACGTGTCTCCGGGATAGATCTCCTGACCGTCGGTCACCATCAGGTGCGAGCCGATCGGAAGCAGATATTTCCGGTCCAGTTTGCCGTCTTTGGCCTGCTTCGTGTGGACGACGAGCTGGGGCGAGCGTTTCTCGGCTCCGAGCGACTCGACCACGATGTTCTGCGTCAGACCGGTGACTCGATCCGTCTCTTCGCGAAGATTCTCGCCGTCCACGATGTCCTTGAACTCGATCCTTCCGCCGACTTCCGAGAGAATCGCCGAGGTGAACGGATCCCACTCGATGAGCTCCTGGCCGGGCACGACGTCCTGGCCGTCGGTGACTTTGAGGTTCGAGCCGTAAACGACCGAGTACCGCTCTTTCTCGCGGCCCTTGTTGTCGAGAATGGTGATCTTGCCGCTTCGATTCACGACGACGAGACCTCCGTCCCGCCTCTCCACGGTGTTGACGTTCAGGAATTTGACCTTGCCCGGGTTCTTCGCCGCATGCTTGGACTGCTCCGTCACGCGCGACGCGGTGCCGCCGTAGTGGAACGTCCGCATGGTGAGCTGGGTTCCCGGCTCCCCGATCGACTGGGCCGCGATGACTCCGACGGCTTCACCGATCTCGACGAGATGGCCCGTCGCGAGCATTCGCCCGTAGCAGCGGCGGCAGACTCCCCGCCGCGTTTCACACGTCAGCACCGAGCGAATCTTGACCCGCTCGATGCCCGCTTCCTGGACCGCGGAGGCGAGCTCCTCGGTGATCTCGTCGCCCACGGAAACGATCTTCTGTTCCGACAGCGGATCCAGGATGTCCTCCTGGGACACGCGGCCGACGATACGGTCGCGCAGGGCTTCGAGGATGTCTCCGCCTTCCATGATCGCCGTCACGACGATTCCATCGGCGGTGCCGCAGTCCTCTTCGATGACGATCACGTCCTGGCCGACGTCGACGAGGCGGCGCGTGAGGTAGCCGGAGTCGGCCGTTTTCAAGGCCGTGTCGGCGAGCCCCTTTCGGGCGCCGTGCGTCGAGATGAAGTACTGAAGGACGGACAGACCCTCCCGGAAGTTTGCGATGATCGGGTTCTCGATCACCTCGCCCGAAGGCTTCGACATGAGGCCGCGCATTCCCGCGAGCTGCCGGACCTGTTCCTTCGATCCCCGGGCGCCCGAATCGGCCATGATGTAGATCGGGTTGAATTCCTGCCCCGACTGATCGGACTTCTTCATCTCTTTGAACATTTCGTCGGACACGGACTCCGTCGTTCGGTGCCAGATGTCGATGATCTTGTTCTTTCGCTCTCCGGCCGTGATGACGCCCGAGGATCGCTGGCTTTCCACCTCGCGGACCTCTTTGTGCGCCTTGTCGACGAGGGCGACTTTTTTCTCAGGGATCAGCATGTCGTCGACGCCGATCGAGATGCCAGCCTTCGTGGCGTAGAGGAATCCGGTCTCCTTCAACTCGTCGAGCATGTGAACCGTGTCCGCGGGACCGTACCTCAGGTATGAAAACGTCACGAGGTCCGAAAGGCCCTTCTTCTTCAGCAGGCCGTTGATGTAGGGAAACTGCGCGGGAAGCGCCCGATTGAAGATCACGCGGCCGACGGTCGTGTCGATGAGCGCCCGCTCGATGTTCTGAATTTCCGCGTGGATGATGTCCTGCTCGTTGTACTGGGTCGTCAGATCCACGTATTCGCCGGTGTAACGAACCCGGATGGGAGTGTGCGTGACGACCTCGCCCTCCGCATGCGCCAGAAGCACCTCGTCGAAGTCCGCGAAGATGCGTCCCTCGCCTTTCGTCCCGGGTCTCGCCTTCGTCAGGTAGTAGCAGCCGAGAACGAGATCCTGCGAGGGGACGGCCAGCGGCCGTCCCGACGCGGGCGAGAGGATGTTGTTCGACGAGAGCATCAGGAGATGGGCCTCGATCTGGGCTTTCGGCGACAGGGGAACGTGGACGGCCATCTGGTCTCCGTCGAAGTCGGCGTTGAACGCCGGGCAGACGAGCGGATGGATCTTGATGGCCTTGCCTTCCACGAGCACCGGCTCGAAGGCCTGGATCCCGAGGCGGTGGAGCGTCGGCGCGCGGTTCAGGAGAACCGGGTGATCCTTGATGACCTCTTCGAGGGCATCCCAGACCTCCACGTCGCCCTGCTCCACGAGCTCCTTGGCCGCCTTGATCGTCGGGGCCAGCCCCTTCTTTTCGAGACGGTTGTAGATGAACGGCTTGAAAAGCTCGACGGCCATCTTCTTCGGAAGGCCGCACTGGTTGAGCCTCAGCTCGGGCCCCACCACGATCACCGACCGGCCCGAGTAATCGACGCGCTTGCC
>JBOGJO010000234.1:0-19086 GCA_050747885.1 Thermoanaerobaculia bacterium | reverse complement strand
GTACAGGGGAAAGAAGGCGATGTCGTGCATCTGGCCGTCGGCTCGGCCCTCGTAGCCGGATCGCGCGATCCGCGCATACCACGGAGAATCCCAACGCGCGAATGGCGACGCAGGATCGATCCGCCGTCCGCCGGAAAGCGCCTCGGCCGAAAACGCCAGAACGTAGAGCGAGGCGGCCCAGAGGACTCCGACAGCGAGGATCGAGCGGACAGCCCCTCGATCCGAGAATCTTCGCACGGCGCGGGAGGCAACGAAAAAGAGGACGGCCCAGGCGCAGGCAAGCGCAAGCACGCCGATGGCGCCGCCGGCGGTCATCCGGGGTCGCGCCGCCCCAGGCGCAGCGCCGGAGGGCGCCAGAGTCCCTCCAGAATGTGTTTCCGGCTGAGCTTCGATTTCCCGAGGGTGCGCCCGGAGAACTGAATCGGGATCTCGGCGAGGACCGCTCCGGCGCGCCGCGCCAGGAATTTCAGCTCGATCTGGAAGGCATACCCGTCCGAGAGAAGCGGCGGAAGCTTCTTGAGGAGCTCCACGTCGATGCAGTTGTAGCCGCCCGTGAGATCTTTACAGGCGACGCCCGTCCAAAAGGCCGCGTAAAGGTTTGCAGAGAAGGAGAGAAGGCGCCGGGCGCGATTCCAGTCCAGGACGCTGCCCCCCCGGCCATAACGAGATCCGACGACGAAATCCGCCCTCGAGGATTCCTGGAGGAGGCGCGGAAGGGCCTCGGCGGGGTGAGAGCCGTCCGCGTCCATCATGACGACTCTCTGGAAGCCCCTCTCGATCGCCCAGCGGAATCCGTCGGAGTACGAGCGTCCGAATCCGTGGTCTCGTTCCCGCCGCAGGACGTGAAGGCCGGGCGAGCGTTCGCTCATTCGCCCGGCGAGCTCCCAGGTTCGGTCCGGGGAGTCGTCGTCGACGATCAGCAGCGAGGCGTTCGGGAGAGCGGAAAAAACGCGATGGGCATGGCTCTCAACGTTTTGAGCTTCGTTCAGGGTCGGGCTGACGACGACGGTCCTTGGGAAAGGGACAGCCATGGTCAGGGGCCCCACGTCACGTGAATCGTGGGAAGGCGGCGGGCTCGTCCCGACGGCGCGCGGAGCTCGATGTCGACGGTGTGCTCGCGCGTGTCGCGGGGGGCGTCGAAGGACGCCCGGAATCCGGCCTTCGAGCAATCGCCGAGGCGGGGAAGCGCTCTCGCGACGTCGGGCCGCGGATACCGGGCCGGGACCGCGACCGATTTGCCGTTGTCGAGAATCACACGGACGTCCACCTCGTCCGTCTCGGCTTTCGCCCAGCCGTCGACGACGAGCGGGCCGCGAACCCGGGTGTTCGGGGTCGGGGAGTCGTACCATCCGGGGATCGAGTCGTCGTCGAGTTTCGGTGACCACCAGACGCGATACTCGATCGCGCGATCCGCCGCGGCCGGGACGACCGGCGACGTGTGATCCACGCGGGGAACGGGCACGGGGATTCCGAGCCGCCGCGCGAGAATCGCCGTTCCGATCGGAATCGGGCCCTTCCTCACGTCCCAGAGTCGCGACTGTTCCCGGTCGATATTGATTTCGAAATCATACGGGTATCCCCAGACGGCGATCATCTCCGCATAGACCGAAAAGACCGCCATGGCGAGGAAGGCCTTCCGGCGGCCCGGATGCGGCGACACCCACCGCTCCCATCCGAGAGCCGAGAGCAGCATCAGCGCCGGCAGCGTTTCCGTGATCAGACGGTAGCCGTACGCGTTTCCGCCCCACCACATACCCCACCAGGAATACAGGAGTAGCAGCAGGAGAACGCTCAGGAACAGCCATCGAAAAATCGGCCTCTCCTCGCGGCGGATCAGGCTCCGTGTTCCGAAAGCGAAGCCGACGATCAGAAAAGGGCTGAAGACGAAGAGGCCCCGCGCGGGGCTCAAGAGCAAGCCCGGCAGCGTCTGAAGGGGCGAACCCGTGAATCCCCACCCGCCCTGCTGCTGGCCCAGGGTCCGGAGCGTTCCCCAGTACGCCAGGCAATAGCCCGCAAGGGCGGCCGCGGGCAGCGCCGCGAACGCGAGGAACGCGGCAAGGCGCTTTCGGTAATGCACCGCGACAAAGACGGTCAACGGGAGCGCATAAACGATGTTCGTCGGCCGATTCACCACGGCGAGGCTGAGCAGGAAGCCGGCGGCCGAGACTCCGAAACCCGTTTCTCGAAGGAGACCGAAAATCGCCGCCGACAGCAAGAGAAGAGAAGCCCCGTGTTGGAAAAGGGTCATGCCGCCGGTGGACCATGCCGTCGTTCCGAACGCGTAGAGCAACGCGAAACCGAGCGCGGTTGTTTCTCGAGCCACGCATTCGCGAAGGGCGAGAAAAACGAAGAGAACCGAGAGGGACGCGAGGAGGGCTGCCGTGACAAGCGAGATCCGGCGGCGGTCTTTGAGCAGATCGACGCCGAATCGGTCGGCGACAAAGTACGCCGGGGTGTTCAGGATTCCGGGCAGAATCGGATAGCTCGAAACGACGCGGCCTTTCACGACCGTGAAGTAGTAGGGGATCGGGCTGTCGCTCTTCAGGAATTCATCGAAGTCGAGATTGTGCTCGCGGAGAATCGAGATTGGGAGGAGCTCCGCGGGGACCGAGTCGCCGGTGCTGTGGTATCGGTGCGGCACGATGTAAAGCGCGAAGGGCAGGAGAAACGACAGCCACGGGAGCCACCGCCTCTTCGACATTGCCCGAGGCTCCGGGCCGGCTTCTCTCATCGTTGGCCGCGAGCCAGGACCCAGATCTCGACGGAAGGAAGCTCGACGGCGCGCCCGTTGTTTCCAACGAATGTCGTCGTGAGAATGTGCCGGCCTCTCGGAACGTTCACGATCCGATAGCGGTACCCGCACGCGCCGCCACAGGGGACTCCCGGCTTTGCGGCGAGAACGTCGGGCCGCGGGAAGCCGTACGCGGCAGTTCCCACCGGTCGATGGTCCAGACGCAGCTCGACGCGCCCCAGGCCGCTGTCGGACGCGGCCCAGCCGGAACCGCGAATCTCGCTTCCGGTGAGGATGGCCCCGTTGTCGGGCCCGTCATACCACCCATACGGAGGGAGGGCCGGGGGATCAGGGTGTGCCAGGTAAGAGTCGAATGCGGCCGCCGCGCGGGGCTCGGCGGAGAGGGCGGCGCTGCGCGCGCCCGCCAGAGGCGACGTAATTTCATAGACGAGGTCCCGGCCTCCTCCGGCACGCAGAAGGGCCAGCGGCCTGATTTCGCCGCCCAGCGTCTCCGCCTTCAGGCTCGCCGAGATTCGGCCGAGCTCGTCCACCCCGGCGAGTCCCGAATGAAAAATGACGACTCTCGCCTGCAAAGAGCGGGCGAGATCGAAAGCGTGCGGAAGGATCGGCTTTTCATCGAAGGATTGCTTGAGCGTGAGATACGTTTCCGGAAAAAACCCGCTGGCCCCGTTGAGGATCGGATGGTCGTGAAACACCGTGTGATACAGGTAGTCGGTGTCGAGCTCGTTTGACATCGGCAGCTCCAGGACCCCCCCGGGAAATCGTGTTTGTTCGAGCCAGCGGTCCACCGGTTTCGGATCGGTGTCGAGCCTTGCCCAGGCGACGGGCGCGGCGCGGAGCTCGAAGAACAGGACGCCCAGGATCCCGCCGAGCAGAGCCGGACGCCAGGACCTCCGCGCCCGGTTTCTCAACTGCGAGATCCCTTCCGCCGCTAGAACGGCGAACCCCACGTGCGCAATGACGATTCCGCGCGCCGGGGCCCGAATCGACCGGAGAACGAACGGAAACGCCTCGAGGAGGGCGCGGTAAAAGACGAACCGTACGCCGAGCGCCACGGCACAGCCCAGGCCGACCATGGACGCCGCCCACCATACCCGGGTCGGCACGACACCGTTTCTCAGGAAATCGCGCAGGTTCGAATAGCGCTTCGTGAAAGGAAACTTGAGACTCAGCCTCGCCAGGCCGGCGAGAAGAAATGCGAGGAAGAGTCGCTCGGTCTTGTGCACGCGAAAGACGCGCCCGAGGCTGATGCCGCCGCGGATCGCGACGAGGACCCCGAGGAGCAGGAGAGTGGCGAGGAGAACGTCGAGAGCCCGAACCGCCAGAGAATTCCGGAGGGGAGCTTCGGCGCGCTTTTCCGACGGATCCCGGGAGCGCTTCCACGCCCGGCGAACCCAGAGGATGGCTGCAAATGCCGAGAGAGCCGGAACCACGAGTCCCGGGAACATCTGCCGTTCCGGCGCCTGAAACCGGGCCGTGAGCGCGGCATAGAGCCGGTTGTGGGCGCCGGCGCTGAGGAAGTTCTCGGGTGCGGCGCTGAAGAACTTTGTTTCCTCGAAAGACCGGTGAAAGTGGTAGAGCTTTGAAGCTTCGACATAGGGCAGATAAAAAGGAAGAAGGACGACCGCGCAAGCCGCGAGGGCCCATCCCACTCCGGGCAGGAGGCGAAGGCTCGGGCGGGGGGGGCCGGCCGCGACCAGGAACACGAGCAGCAGCGCGAGCGAGAGCCCTCCGAAGATCCCGAAATGAACGCAAGCAAGGGCGTTCCACGAAAAGAAGACGGCGAAACCCGCGAGATCGCGGCGGCGCCCGGAGTGGAAAAATCTCCAAAGAAAGAGCAGGAAAAGCGGGAGAAAGCCGCCCCACTGCATCTGAAGATGGGAAACCTGGTCGAAACGGAACGGAACGAATTCATAGAAGACGCCGGCAGCCAGGGCCGCTCCGGCGTCTCCCGTCAGCTCCCGCGCCAGTGCCCAGGCCCCGAAGCCCGAGAGCGCCATTCCCAGCAGAAACAGGATGTTGTAAACGGCAACCGGGGCGACTCCCGCGAAGAAGAGCGGAAAACCGAGCAACGAAACGCCGAAGAGATTCTCCGAGAACGCCAGCGTCAGCCGGGCCGGGTAGAAGATGTTTGCGTCGAAGAGATGGACCGGGTCCCGGAAGAATTGCTTCCAGTCCCAGTGGAGGATCCATGTGACGAGGTACGGATCGCCCGGGTCGGCCAGAAGGTGCCGGAGGTCCGTCACGAGCGGCCACGTCATCGCGATCGTGGCGAGCGCGAAAAAGACCCCCGCGGCAGGGGACTCCCATCGCGGCCGGCTTCCGGAGGGTCGGCTGCTCAACCCCGGGTTCCCGTCACGTAGATTTCCGCGTTCCCTTCCCGACCGGCTTCGAGAGTGAGACTCCGAATCTCGAAGCCGAGCATCCCCAGAAGATGCCGGACCTCGTCTTGCGTGTAGCAGCGCACGCGGGATGCACTCAAATGCTTCAGGACAACGGGGTCGAGGAACGTGGACGTGTATTCCGGCGACAGAAAATTCGGGAATTGAACGAAGAGGGTCCCCCCGGGCTTCAGGACACGGTGGGCGTGCTGGAGGTAAGTGAACGCATGCTCTCGCTCCGTGTGCTGGAGCACGAGGAGCGAGAACACGAGGTCGAAGGTCTCGTCGCCATAGGCGGAGAGATACTCGTCGGGAGCGACCTCTCGGAGGAAAACGTTCGGAAGCCCGGAGAGCCGCCGTTTCGCAAGCGCGATCATCTTCCTGCTGATATCGACCGCGTGCAGCTCGCGAACCCGGGGCGCGAGGTACTTCTCCACGCGACCGATGCCGCAGCCGATGTTCAAGATCATGGCGTCCTTCGAGACCAGGCGCGCGATTCTTTCGGCGTCCGCTCGTCCTGACGACTCGAAGGACTCATCGGTCGCATTCGTGAAGATCGACTTCTTTGCGTCCTGGCGGGCGTAGAGGTTCCAGATCCTCTTGTAGGTGTTCGATCGCTCCCCGGGGGGCGCCGGAGCCCTTCGCGGCCGAATCGCGGAGAGCCAGTTCACTCCAGCCCCTTCTTCATCGCGATCAGTCGCCGCGCCCCATTGGTCTGGGTGACGAGCGACGCGATCTTGAACTTCCGGAAGAGATGCTCGATTTCCCGGTTCTGATAGACGAGGAAGGAGCCGTATTTGCCGTGGTCCCACCGATCCGCCGTCGCCCGGCGGTCCAGAAATGTCCGCAGGGGGCGGCTTTGACGGCCCTGGGAGGCCCACACGGGGGCGAAGGAGACAAAAGCCAGTCCGGTGGGCACGAGAATGCGGTCGATCTCGGAGACGAGGCTCGGGGCCGCCTCCCGGACCAGGTAATCGAACGTGCCGAGACAAAGAATTCCTTCGAAGGACCCCGCCGGCTGCTCGACCATGACCCGGCGATGCGCCTTGGCACCCTCGAGGATCTCTTTCCGGGCGTCGATCGAACACAGGGAAAAACCCTTTCCCGCGAAAAATGTGACGAGGTCGTATCCGGCGGACAGGTCCAGGAGGCGGCGTCCCTCCTTTTTTCGAAGGCGGGAGAAAAAATCCTCGTAAGCGTTTTCAGGGAGCTGGTTTTGCCAGGTGAGCTCCATGCGGTAAACAGTATAATGCGGGGCTTTATGGAGAAACCGCGAATCGTGCCCGCCGACGCGACCCCGATCTCGAAGCTCGGGACGCGATCGTCCCAGGAAGCCGTTCTCGCCGGCTGGCTCTACAACCGGAGATCTTCCGGACGGATCCAGTTCCTGATCGTCCGCGACGGGACCGGCTACTGCCAGTGCGTGGTGGCGAAGAGCGATGTCCCGGAAGCGGTCTGGGCGGAGGCGGAGCGGGCGACACAGGAATGCTCGCTTGTCGTTCGCGGCCGAGTCCGCGAAGACGCGCGGGCTCCGGGAGGATACGAGCTCACGGCCACGGACCTCCAGATCCTGGGGGATTCGCCCGAGTATCCGATCACGCCGAAAGAGCACGGAATCGATTTTCTCCTTTCGCAGCGCCACCTCTGGATGCGGTCTTCGCGACAGCACGCGGTGCTCCGGGTGCGATCGGAGGTGTCGCAAGGAATCCGCGATTTCTTCTACGAGCGGGACTTCACCCTGATCGACTCGCCGATCCTCACTCCGGCCGCCTGCGAGGGAACCTCGACGCTGTTTGAGACCGACTATTTCGGCGAGAAGGCGTACCTGTCGCAGTCCGGGCAGCTGTATCTCGAGCCGGCGGCCGCTGCGTTCGGCAAGGTCTACTGCTTCGGTCCCACGTTCCGCGCCGAAAAGTCCAAGACGCGCCGCCACCTGACGGAATTCTGGATGGTCGAGCCGGAAGTCGCGTTCTTGGAGCTGCCCGGTCTGGAAAAGCTGGCCGAGGACTTCGTCTCCTACCTCGTTGCTCGGGCCCTCGACCGCTGCCGGGAGGACCTGAAACGGCTCGAGCGCGACACGTCGGGCCTCGAGAAGGCCACGACGCCGTTTCCGAGGATCACGTACCGGGAAGCCGTCGAAAAGCTCGCCGTCCGGGGCATGCCGGTTCGCTTCGGCGACGATCTCGGGGGGGACGAGGAAACCGAGATTTCGAAGGAATTCGACCGGCCGGTCATGATCACCCGGTATCCCGCGGCGATCAAGTCCTTCTACATGCAACCTGACCCGCTCGATCCGGAGGTCGTGCTCGGGCTCGACATGATCGCTCCCGAGGGCTACGGCGAGATCATCGGCGGATCGCAGCGCATTCACGACCACGACCTGCTGCTGCGCCGGATTCGAGAGAACAACCTTCCCGTCGAGGCGTACCAGTGGTACCTGGACGTGCGGAAATACGGAACGTTTCCCCATTCAGGGTTCGGAATGGGCGTCGAGCGCACGGTCGCGTGGATCTGCGGGATCCACCATCTGCGCGAAGCGATTCCTTATCCGCGGACGCTGAACCGAATTTACCCGTGATCGGCAGGGAACCATTCTCTTGCCAGGGCGAATTCACTGTCCTTGTCATTCCCGCGAAAGCGGGAATCCCTCTGGGCGGCTTTTCACCCTTGCAAGCGATCCCCGCTTCCGCGGGGATGACAGATCGGTGACGGGGATGACAGATCGGTGACGGGGATGACAGATTGGTGGCGGGGATGACAGATCGGAAACACCTCCCGACCGTCGGAGTCGTCTCGCTCGGCTGTCCGAAGAACCTCGTCGACACCGAAATCATGCTCGGCCACCTCGACCGGGCGGGTCACGCGATCGTCGGGGACGGGGAGGCGCGGGTCGTGCTCGTGAACACCTGCGGCTTCATCGACAAGGCGAAGGAGGAGTCGATCGGCGCGATTCTGGAGCAGGTCGAGCGCAAGAAACGGGGCGAAATCGACCGCATCGTCGTCGCCGGCTGCATGGTTCAGAAATACGGCGCCGAGCTCGCTGCCGAGATTCCCGAGGTCGATTCCTTCCTCGGCCTCGACGAGCTCGAAAACGCGCCCGCCGCCGTTGCCGGGCTGCCCACGCTCGCGAGGTTCTCTCCGAAGCCGCTCGCGACGCGCGTCTACGACGAACTGTCGCCGCGGGTCCTGACGAATTCGCGCGGGTACGCGTTTCTCAAGGTCGCGGAAGGCTGCAACAATCCATGCACGTTTTGCGTGATTCCCCAGATGCGCGGTCTTCAGCGGAGCCGGACGATCGACTCCCTGGTTTCGGAAGCGCAGTGGCTGGAATCGAAGGGAATCCGAGAGGTGTGCCTGATCGCCCAGGACACGACCCGCTACGGCGAGGACCTCGGGATGAGCCGGGCCGGGCTTGCGAGCCTCGTCTCGGAGATGGTGGCCCGAACCGGGATTCCGTGGATCCGGTTCCTCTACGCTTATCCGAAGACTCTGGATGATTCGGTCCTCGATCTGATGGCCCGTGAGCCCCGGTTCGTTCCGTATGTCGACATTCCCCTTCAGCATGTGTCGCGTGAGATCCTTTCGAAAATGCGACGGGGGGGGGATTCGAAACAGTTCCTCGCTTTGATCGAAGAGATGCGCCGGAGGGTTCCCGGGATTTCGATCCGAACGACGTTCATCGTGGGCTTCCCCGGCGAGACCGACGACCACTTCCGCGAACTGTGCGAGTTCGTCCGGGAGGCGGAGCTCGACAACATGGGGGCGTTCACGTACTCGCCGGAGCCGGCTTCCGGAGCCGAGCCGCTCGGCGATCCTGTCCCGTCCGAGGTGAAGGAGCAACGCCGGGACTTCCTCCTTTCGCTTCAGCAGCCGATTGCGCGAAAGAAAGCGCGGGGGATGAAGGGGCGAATCGTCAAGGTCCTCGTCGAAGGAGAATGCCGGGAGACCGAGCACCTTCTCGAGGGTCGCACGACCGCGATGGCGCCCGAGATCGACGGGCGGGTTCTCATCAACGAGCTGGCGGATTTTCCGGTGAAGGCCGGCGATTTTGTCATGGCAAAGGTGACAGAAGCCCATACGTACGACCTTGTCGCGAAGGTGGTGGGCCGGGCGTGACCGAGCTCGCTCGGCACGGCGTCAGGGCGATAGGCACGGGTCCACGCGCAACGCTTTCTCGTTGCCGGCCGCAAACTCGCGGCGTTTTGATGGCCTCGCCTGCGCGGTTCCCGTCTCCGGCTCGGCTCATCAACGGTGGCTCAGACAGTGCGTCCGGCGCCTCGAAAGGTTGCCTCGTGGACCACGGCCGATTGTTTGCGAGGGCGGGCGGGTGGCCCGGGGCGAGACCCCTGAAGCCGCTCGCGGCGCGAAGTCGTAGCAAAGTCCTCCAATCGCAGCGAGCGGGACAGCGGGTGGAGTCCCGTGACAGGACCCGCCCGGCCGAGCGGGTCGAGAGCCGCCCCCGAGCGAGGCGCTAGCCATGCAGGTTTTTCGCGACGCGCTCGCATCGACCGATTTGCCCCGCGGCGCGGTCGTCACGATCGGCAATTTCGACGGCGTGCACCTCGGCCACCAGAAGATCGTCTCGAGCGTCGTGCGTCGCGCCTCGGAGACCGGGCGTTCCTCCGTGGCGATCACGTTCGAGCCGCACCCGTTGAAAGTGCTTCACCCGGAGCTGGCTCCCCGAATGATTCAGACTCTCGCGCAGAAGGAGGAGTCGCTGGAGGCCCTCGGGATCGACGCGCTCCTCGTAATTCCCTTTACCCGCGATTTCTCGCTGACGGAGCCCGAAGTCTTCGTGCGGGACTTCCTCTCCCGCCGGCTGGCCGCCACGGAGATCCTGCTGGGCGCTCACTTCGCGTTCGGCCGCGGCAAGCGCGGGAACCTGGAGCTCTTGAAGGCCATGGGCCCGGCGGCCGGTTTCGACGCGGAGGGAGTGTCCGAGGTCTTGCGCGGCGGTTCCCCCATTTCTTCCACTCGGATTCGGGACGCCATTGCGAATGGCGAGATCGCGGAGGCGAACGGCATGCTCGGAAGGCCTCACGTGCTCGACGGATTCATTGCCAGGGGCGATCGAATGGGCCGCCGAATCGGATTTCCGACGATCAACGTCAAGCCCGAAAACGAGCTGTACCCCGCCGACGGAGTCTATTTCGCGCGGGTCTTCTTCAAGTCTTTCGGCAAAGAATTCGATTGCGTCGCCAATATCGGTCGCCGGCCGACGGTCTACGAAAACTACGAAACGACGATTGAGGCGTACATTCTCGACTTTTCGTCGGACGTTTACGGAGAGCGAATTCGCCTCGCTTTTCACGGCCGGGCGCGCGAGGAGAAGAGGTTTGCGTCGATGTTGGACCTCACGGCGCAGATTCGGCGAGACATCGACGCGACGCGCGAGTACTTCCTCCGGGTCCGGGAATGAGCGGCGTGGCCATCGGGACCCTCGCGATCCTGGCGGGTTTGGCCGCGTGGCTGTGCCTGCGCGAGATCCGCTGGCGGCGGCGAATCGGCGCGGAGCTGGAGTCGGAGGTCCTGCTCGGGATCCTCTCGTCCCGCGATCTCGAGGCGTTGAGGGGGTGGAGGCGGTTCCGGCAGGGATGGCTTGCGGGTCGCCGGGAGAGGAGCGTGTTTCGCCGGATCGCGGGCAGGCTGGCGAGGGCCAAGGCCGCTCAAAAGCGCGCCTCGTCCGGTGAGCGGGGGAGACTGCTCCAGGTCGAGGTCCTGAGCCTGCGAACCCGTCTCCGCCAGATGGACTCGCTGTCACGCGGTCACGAGACCGGGTCGGCCGGCGGCGCCGCGGGCCCCGAGGAGACGGTCTGACGGCTGGCGTCAGACCTCGAGGCGGTCTCCCGACCGGGCGACGAGGGCATAGAGCACGGGCATCTGAAAAACGCTCAGAAGGAGCCTCGAGAAAAGCCCGCCCACGATGACAAGGGCGAACGGCCGCTGCGAGTCCGAGCCGATGCCCGTCGAGAGCGCCGCCGGAAGCAACCCGAAGGCCGCGACCAGAGCCGTCATCATGATCGGCCTCAGCCGGAGAAGGGCGGCCTCGTGTGTGGCCGCGGCAATGCTCATTCCGGAGTCCCTCCGAAGCTCGTTGGCGTAGGAAATGTAGATGACCGCGGTTTGAACCGAAACGCCGAAGAGCGCGAGGAACCCGATGCCGGAGGAAACGGAAAACGGCGTGCCGGTGACCCGGAGAGCCACGAGGCCTCCCACGGGCGACGAGAGGAGGACGGCGAGAACGGTGATCATGGGATATTTGAAGTTTCCGTAGAGGGCGAACAGCAGGAGGAAAATGAGGAAGAGCGTGAGCGGCAGCACGATCCGCAGCTGGGCGCGCGAAGCGGTGTACTCCTGGTATTCTCCGCCCCAGACGACGCGGTATCCGGCCGGAACCGCGACTTTTTGCGCGACTTCGCGGCGAGCGTCTTCCACGGCGCCCGCAAGGTCGCGGCCTTCCACGGAATACTGCACTCCGATATAGCGCGAATTGTCCTCACGGTAAATGAACGACGCGCCGTTGACGACTTGAATCGCGGCGAGCTCCTTGAGCGGGACCTCCTGGCCATCCGGCGTCGCCACGAGGATGTTCCCGATCTCTTCGGCGTTTTCCCGATATTTCGGCTCCAGGCGCACGACGAGGTCGAAGAGCTTCTCTCCTTGCACGACCTGGGTGGCCGAGGCGCCGCCCACCGCGGCTTCGATGAGACCGTTGATGTCGGCGACGTTGAGGCCGTAGCGGGCGATCCGGGCTCGATCGACCCGGACCGTCAGGCTCGGCTGACCGAGCTCCTGAACCAGCGTGACGCCGGCAATCCCGCGGACCTTCTCGAGCACGTGCTTGATTTCCTTTCCTTTCTTCTCGAGAGTCTCGAGGTCGGAGCCGAAGATCTTGACGGCGAGAGAGCTCTTGAGCCCGGTCTCGGCCTCGTCGACGGCATCCTCCGCGGGTTGCGTGTAGTTGAAGATGATTCCCGGAAAGGCCTGAAGCTTCCTGTTGACAGCCGCAACGAGGTCGTTTTTCGTCCGGTATTTTCCGCTCCACTCGCGGTAGGGGCGAAGACCGACGTAGAACTCGTCGTTGAAGAAGCCGGTGGGATCCGTTCCGTCGTCGGGCCGGCCGTGCTCGTTGGCGACGATCGTGACTTCGGGAAACGTCTTGAGAATGGCGCGAATGCGCGGCGAGATCTTCGAGGACTCCTCGAAGGAGATGGTGTAGGGCATCGTCGCCCGGATCCAGAGGGCGCCCTCGTCGAGATGGGGCATGAATTCCGCCCCGATTCCCGGGACAAGAAGCAGCGCGAAGCCGAGGAGTGCCGCGGAAACTCCCGTCGTGCCCCATGGGTGCTTGAGGCAAAAGTCGAGTCCCCGGCCGTAAGCCGATTTGACCGCTTCGAAGGCGGCGTTGCGACGCTCCCGGATTCCGCGCCGCATGGCCCAGGAGCAGAGCGCGGGGATAAGGGTCAGTGTGAGGACGAGCGATCCGAGCAGAGCGAAGATCATGGTGTCTGCCATGGGCCCGAAAAGTTTGCCCGAAGGCCCGCGTAGGACGTAGATGGGCAGGAACCCCGAAACGATCACGGCCACGGCGTAAAAGATCGGCCGATCCACTTCCGAGGCGGCTTCTGCGATGACCTTGCGGATCTCGAGAGGCTGACCCGCGCGAAGGGCGACGCGGCGGAAGATGTTCTCGACCATCACGACCGCTCCATCGACGAGGATTCCGAAATCGATCGCGCCGATCGAGAGCAGGTTGGCCGGGACTCGTTTCAAATCGAGGCAAATGAAGGCGAACAGGAGCGCCAGCGGGATGGTGATCGCGACGATCAACCCGGACCGCACGTCGTAGAGGAAGAAGATCAGGATGACGACGACGAGAACGATTCCGCGGAGAAGGTTGTCCTTCACCGTGCGGGTCGTGAGGCCGATCAAGTCTCTCCGGTCGTAGAACGGCCGGATTTTCACGTCCTTCGGAAGAATCGAGGCGTTGAGCTCGCGTGTCTTCGCTTCGACGCCCTTCAGGACGACCTGCGCTTGCTCGCCTGTCCGCATGAGGATGACGCCTTCGACGGCGTCGTCCCGATCCTGAAAACCGAATTGTCCGAGTCGCGGGGCATGCCCGATCGCCACCCGCCCGACGTCCTTCACGAGCACCGGCGTTCCGTTGTGGACCGCCAGCACGACGTTGGCGATGTCCTCGGGGGTCTCGAGCCTCCCGAGCCCCCGCACGTAGTAGAACTGTCCTCCCTGGGAGTAGAAGCCGCCGCCCGCGTTGCCGTTGTTGGCCGCAAGCGCCGCCACGACCGCGGGAACGGAGAGCCCGGCCCCGGCGATCTTTGCGGGATCGAGGAGCACCTGATACTGCATCGTCTCTCCGCCGAGCCCCGAGTCGTCGGCGACGCCCGCGACGGACTTGTACTGACGTTCGACGATCCAGTCCTCGATCGTTTTGAGCTCCATCGGGGACCTGTCGGGGCTTTCGAGGACATAGCGGTAGATCAGGCCGGAGGGGGAGAAGAGCGGCGCGACCGACGGGCTGACGCCGTCCGGAAGGGTCAGATCGGGAACTCGTTCGAAGACGAGTTGACGCGCGAAATAATTGTCGGTCCCGGAAGCAAACGTCATGCGCACGTCCGACAGGCCATACAGCGAAATGGACCGGAGCGCCGTCATGCGCGGAATTCCGTTCATTTCGACCTCGACCGGAACGGTGATGAGGCGTTCGACTTCCTCCGCGGCGTGCCCCGGCCACTGCGTGATGACCTCCGCCATCGGAGGCGAAAGGTCGGGGTACGCGTCGACGGGAAGGCGAGTGAGACTCCAGATTCCGATCCCCGCGAGAATGAGCGCGAGGAAGACGACCAGGAATCGCTGTCGCAGCGAAGAGGAGACGATCCGGTGAATCATCGACCCGGTGCGTGGCGCGTCCGCGACTCCCGAGAGGCCGTTCTCACTCACTGGTTTTGCGCGAACTGCATGAACAGCGCGCCCTCTTCGACCACTCGGTCGCCGGCATGGAGGCCGTCGCGAGCCTCGACCCGGTCTCCTTCCCGGCCGCCGATCTCCACGCGCCGCCGCAGGTAGGATCCATCGGCGCTTTGCACGTACACGAACGGAAGGTTTTCGTCGTCGCGAAGGACCGCCGACACCGGCACGAGAAGGCCTTTGCTCTCATGCGAGGAGCGAATCGCGACGCGCACGTACTGGTCCTTCTTGAGCGTCTGCGCGGGGTTTCGCACGACGATTCGGACACCGACCGACCGGGTGGCGGGGTCGACGAGCGCGGCGATGTACTGAACCACTCCCGGCAGGGGTTGATCGGTCGATCCGTTCGAGACCGACGCGGCCTCACCGACAGAGATGAACGGAACGTCCTGTTCGAAGACGTTCGCGATCACCCAGACCCGAGAGAGATCGGCGATGGTGAAGCAGACCGTGGCTCCCGCTTGAAGCAACTGTCCTGGGGTGACCAGCCGTTCCACCACGGTTCCGGCAATGGGAGAGCGGAGAATGCCCCGCGGCGTCTCCGCCGCCTTCCCTTCCTGCAACGCCCGAAGGGTCGGGGCGGGGATGCCCATCGAGCGCAGCTGCGCAAGAGCGGCTTCGCGGTCGGCTTCCGCCGAAAGCGCGTCGGTCTCGGCTTGCTCCATTTCGCGCCTCGAGGTGCCTCCGGCGTCGAAGAGTTTCCGGTCGAGGTCGGCGATGCGCCGAAGGTTGAGGGCTGCCGCTCCCGCTTTTCGATACCCGGAGACCGCGGCGGCAAAGTCGGGCGACGAGACCTCGGCGAGCGCCTGGCCCGCGACGACCCGGGTGCCCGGGGGGGTCAGGATCCTCGCGACCGGGCCGGAAATGGGGGAGATCACCTGAGTCGAGGCGGTCTGGTCGAACGCCACGGTGCCGGTGGCTTCGATCGTGCGGCGGAAGGCCGCCTCGGCGACTGGCACGACCCTGATTTGACTCCTCTGCTCCGCGGAAAGAGAGAGCCCTTCCGGAGCGGGTGCGGCGCTTTCGGCTGGGGGGTGGCGGCGGGAGCATCCGCCGAGGAGAAGAACGGCCAGAGCCGTTGCGGGCCAGCGGACATCACGGAACATGCGAGGCTCCTTCCGTTGGGGGGACAGGCAGGGGAGCGCCCACCGCGAGCTCGAGCTGGGCGGCCGCGTCGTTGGTGGCGCCAAGCGCCTGAGTGAGTTGAGCTCGGGCGGTGAGAAGGGCGGACTTGGAGTTGATCAGATCGACCGCGGAAGAGCCGCCGAGGGCGTAGCTTTCCGAGGCCACGCGGAAGGCCTCCTCGGCCTCCGGCAGCAGCTCGTCCCGGATCCAGAGCGCCTGGCGCCGGGCCGAGTCGGCGGCGGACCAGGCGGTCTGAACGTCGAGATCCACCTGAGCCCGAGTGACCGTTTCGTCGGCGGCGAGCTCGGCCTGACGGGCATCGGCTGCCGCGACGTCCCCCTTCTCGTGCTGCCAGAAGAACAGGGGAATGGCGATCGTTCCCGCCGTCGAATACGCCGCGGGCGCGCCGGCGGTGTGGTTCCGGAAGACGGACAGATTGAGGTCGGGAAACCAGAACTCGCGAGCCAGGCGCGTCGAGAAGCGCGCGCCCTCCCTCTGTGCGACAATCGACGCGATCTCCGGGCGGTGCTCTTCGGCGATGCGAAAGAGCTCGGCCGGATCCGGCGGCGCGGGCGGGACACCGAGCTTTCCCGCCGGCTCGATCGAAGAGCCCGACGGACGGGCCACGAGACGATTCAGCGAAGCGCGCGCCGTCAAGAGCGCGCGTCCATCGGCGATCGTCTGGTTCGTCGCCTGCGCGAAGCTCACCTTCGCTTGGAGAACGTCCAGGCGGGCGACGGTTCCGGCGTCGAACCGCGCCTGTGTTTTTCCGAGGACGTCTTTGGAAAGAGCTTCGGCCTGGCGGTCGTTTTCGAGCTGCGAGAGGGCGACGAGGAGGGCGTCAAACGACGTCGCGGTGTCGGAGGCGACCTGCTGCTCGATCTGGGTCAAAGCCAGCTCCGCGGCGCGCAGGGCCGCTTCTGAAATCCTGCGATTGAGCCGAAATTTGTCCGGAAACGGGAGAGTCACGGATGCGCCGACATCCCGGGACTGGGCCGAGCCGAAATTCGCGACGCTCGATTGCTGCTCGTACGTCCACGCGAAGGCGGGGTCGGGAAACGCGGTCGCCTGCGCGATTCCCGCGCGCGCCTCCTCGACCTGGGCCCGCGCGGCCTGGAGTTGAGGGTTCCGGGCGAGGGCTTCGGCGACGGCCTGCGCCCGCGTCAGACGCGACGCAGCGTCGGCGCTCCACGCCATCGGCGCGAGCCCGAAAAGCCCGGCGGCCATGAACATTTTGAGCGCGCGCTCCGATCGCAAGGGCGACCTCCTCTGAACCGATGACGAACCCGAGACCGAGTGTCGGAAATCAGGCGATCGGAGGAGGGGGACGGCTGTAGGCGCAGGGGCGGGGGGCCAGATCAAGAGAGATCGGGGTGGCGAGGACCAGGGGCTCGGCAGCGAGCGGGCGCTCGATGGGAAGGACGAACGAGAGCCGGGCGAGCAGGACTCCGTCGAGCGCGCACGCCGGGCACGTGTCGGCGGCCGTGGGCCTCGAAATCGAGCCGGCAGGAGCGAGGTTTCGCGACGGGGATCCGATGTCGTTGTCGTCCGAGGAGTGGAACGAGACGGCGGCGAGCAGGAACAGCATCGCGGCGAGCAGCGTCATGCCCTTACGGCGTCGGGCGGAGGCCTTCATCAGCCCGCCAGCATAGCAGAGTTTCGAAGGCCGGTGCGATCGTCCTCCGGGAACCGCCTACCGAACCAGGAGAACGGAAACGGCATAGAGGAGCGCGAACCCGCCAATCGTCGCGGCGAGCACCGGAATCCCCGTCTTCCTTCGATGCGCTTCCGGGAGAAGATGAGCCGCTCCGAGATAGAGAAAAAATCCCGCAAAGATCCCGAGGGCGGGAGCGAGCAGCCCGGGCGGAAAGCGCCAGACGAGCGTCACGAGGGCTCCCAGGCATGGCGCGGCGGCGTCCGCGAGGAGCCACGCGCGGGCCCGCGAATCGGTCGAATCCTTGAGCAGCATGGCCGTGTTGAGGCCGTCGGAAAAGTCGTGCGCGATCACCGCTCCCGCGACCGCGAAGCCCGCGGCATTGGAAACCTGAAACCCCACCCCGATCGCCGCGCCGTCGAAAAAGCTGTGAATCGTCACGGCGAGCGCCCCGAGATCGCCCACGTGCGAGTGGCCGGGCTCTCCATAGTGAGGCTCAGGGTGGGAATGGACGGCGAGGAATTTCTCCAGCAGGTGAAAGAAAAGGAATCCGGCGGCGGCGAATCCGGTCACGAAAATCGGAGGGCGGTTCATGTCTCGCGCGAGATCGAGGCCCTCGGGAAGCAGATCGAAGAGCGCCGCGCCGAGGAGCATTCCCGCAGCGAGCCCGAGGAAGAGATGAAGGCGCGATCCCGAGCGCCTGCCGATCAGCCCTCCCGCGAGCGTCGAGAAAAACGTCAGCAGCGCGAGGGCGATTGCCATGCGTCGGGCTCCTTTCTCTCATCATACGATGCCCGGGGAGAGGCTCCTCCCGCCTCTCTCGGAGCGCTCCGCCAGTGCGTCCGGGTTTTGGCCGGCGCCGGGATCCGGGAATTCAGTGTCGCGGGGCCGGGTCGCATTCGGAGGACTCACGGACCTCGATCTGGATCGTCGCGTGCTCGATGTGTTTTTCCCGGAGACAATCCTGAATGCGCATCAGGACTCGCGACGAATCGGCGCCCGGAGGGATCGCCACGTGGAGGCTGGCGTAGTGGACCCCGGAGGTGAGCGTCCAGAGGTGCAGGTCGTGGATCGAGCTGACCTCCGGGAGGTCGCACAGGAGGCCTCGAAGGCCCTCCTGATCGATGTCGGGCGGCGCCCCTTCGAGCAGAATGTGGGCCGACTGGCGCAGGAGCGAAACCGTCCGAGGAAGGATGAAGAGCGCAATCGCCGCGGAGAGGGCGGGATCGATCCAGCGCGCTCCGGTTCGGGCGATCACCGCGGCGGCCACGATGATCGCCGCCGAGGCGAGCGTGTCGGAGACGACCTCGAGATAGGCGCCCTTGAGGTTCAGGTTCTCGTCGCGGTGGGAATGGAGAAATCGGAGAGAAAGTCCGTTGGCCAGGAGAGCGAAAACGGCGAAGAGGAACATCGGCACTGCCGAGACGTCGGACGGCTCGCCGAACCTTCGGAAGGACTCGTAGAGGATGGCGCCGCAGGCGAGGAGGAGGACCTGGGCGTTGATGAAGGCGGCGAGGATCTCCGCGCGATAAAGGCCGAAAGTATGGCGGGCCGACGGCGATCTCTCCGCGAACCGGACCGCGATGTAGGAAAGCAGCAGCGCCGCGAAGTCGGTCAGGGCATGGCCCGCGTCGGCAAGGAGGGCCAGGCTGTGCGAAACGATTCCGCCGACGACTTCGGCAAGGACGATCGCCGCCGCGATGCCGAGCGCCGCCGCGAGCTTTCGGCGGGCCGTCGAGTGCGAGCTCGTCACTCCTTCAGCCTAGCCGATTTCGGCGATGAAATCCGCGGGGTATGATCTTGCCATGCCGATGACGAGGCGTTGCGCGGGATGACGGAAGAGGAGTTCCTGGACGCGGTCGAGAATACGCCGGAGGACGTCGGCCCGCTTTTCGAATTCACGCGCGAGCTCAAGAAGCGGGGTGAGAAGGAGAAACCCCGGGCGCTTCTCTCCCGGCTCGCCGAGGCCCAGCGGGAAAAGGATCTTCCCTGGGCGAGGCTCGAAACGGTTCTCGAAATTGCCCGGGCGTTCCCGACCCGCGCGGCATCGGCCGAGGAAGTCGCGGACGCGTTTCGCGAAGCCTATCCCGGGCATCCGTCGCTCGAGGCGCTGCTTTCGCACTATCTGAAACCGAAGGCTTCCGTGGTGGACGCGGCCGAGAAGCTTCGCCGCTGGCTCACTTTCAAGC
>JBOGJO010000233.1:0-16776 GCA_050747885.1 Thermoanaerobaculia bacterium | reverse complement strand
AAACGGCCCGGTGTACGTGCCGGCGCCGACTCGCAGCCGGTCGCCGGGACGAAGCTCGCAGAGAGCCGCCTGCAAGTCGTTCCACGGATTCTTCTCCGAGCCGTCGCCGTTGTCCTTCGACGCTTTGACAAACAGCGTTCGCGTAGGCTTCGGAACGGCAGGCTTGTAGCGGGCCACGTCTGGAAAGGGCTTGCCCGAGAGCGTGAGCGGCGGCTGGACGCCGGGCGATTCCGCGAAGGCGAAACCGGCGAGGAGAAACGCGCAGAGCGCGCTCGGAAACAGCTTGGGGCTCATTACGAAAACTCGGTTGGAACGCTACCATACGGTGGCAACCCGCGGCTCGAGGAGATATTGTTTCCGGCCAGGATAAAGGAGGCACGACGATGGCGAACCGATCCCTCACTCATTTCGCGCTGGCGCTGGCCGGCTCCGCGCTCCTGGCCGCCGCCCCGACCGTCCGCGCCGCGGAGAATCCTCAAACGACATACGCCTGTCAGGGGTTCGACGAGCCCCTGAAGAGAAACAACATTCATATCGACAGGGGACGTGTTCTTCCGTTGCGCGGAAAGTTGATCCTGCCGAACGGAAAATTCGGGGACAACACCGTCTTGAAAACCGCCCCGGTGATCTCGCTCAAGTACCAGCCGGAGGGCAAGCCCGAAGTCGACAAAACCGGCGGGCTGGAAGTTCGAGATTACGGGAAGGGGACTTCGTTTGTCTGGGACGCGGAGGCGCACTGGAAGTTCGACCTGGGAACCGGAAACCTCCCCGACAACGGACAGTACACCGTGACCCTGCTCTCGGGCGACCCGAAGGAGTACCGGGTCGATCCCGTCTGCTCGCTCGTGTTTCAGCTGGGCCCGTAAAGCCTTCGGCCTCGGCCCCGGCAGCCGTCCGGGCCGGGGCTTCTCTCGCGCGTCGGGTGACTCACTCCTCCGCGGCGGCGGCGGCTGGCTGTTCGCGAAACAACTTTCCCATCCAGACGTTGGGAGCGGTGTTGACTACCCAGACCCAGAGAAGGGTTCCGGAGATGTAGCGCACGGCGTTATCGAGAAACGCGATCGTCACGCACTCGGGCCACCCCAGGCCTCCGAGGTACAGTCCGGCGGCGAATCCCCACTCGAACTGACCGATCCCTCCCGGCGTGACGGGAATCAGCCGCGCGATGTAGCTGGCGACGATCGCCATGAGCAAGATCGAGAAGTTCACGTTCAAGATCACGTGCGTCGAGGTAAAAGCCATCGCAATCATGTAGGCGGCGACGTCTTCGAGACCGAATGCCACGAGGGACAGGGCGGTCAGCTTCGAGAACTCGATCGGGCGCCGCGCGAGCGCGCTGAACGACTGCTTGACCTCCTTCCAGTCCAACGGGATGATGGAATGCTCCGGATAGAGACGACTCGGCCTCGCCATGAGGTAACACAGGCCCAGAATCACGAGGGACCAGAAGATCTGGGCGAGCCACACGGACCAGCCGAGCCCATACGGCCCGTAGGCCGCGTAAACCACGATCTCGATGACGACGAAAAGCTCGGCCAGGAGAGTGGCCTGGGTGACCCGATTGAGCGAAGCCCCCTGGTTGGCCATGGACCTCGCCATCTGGACGAGTCCCTGGTTGAACGGAAGAAACCGGTTGACGCCGAGTCCCTCCAGATAGAAGCGGGAGTGGTGGCTGAAGGTGCCCCGCGCCCCCGTGAACCGGCAGAGCGCGTGGAATTGCACCGCCTTGATGACCCAGAAGAGCAGGAAGAGAAGTGCTGCGCCCTCCACGAGCCCCCACTTCACCGGGTCCTGGGACTTGAGGAAATACTTCAGGTCGGGCACGCCGCGGATCCAGCCCGTCTGCGCGTCGTGGTAGCTGACGACCCCGGAGTTGATCAATACCGACAGCAGCCGCGTGTTGGCAAGGAAATTCCAGATGCCCGAGGACCAGATCAGCGTCCCGAGAAGCACTGTGCCGAGAAGATACGAGAACGTGTAGGACCAGAAACGATCCATGGTCTGGCGATCCTGGGATTGAATCGCCGCGTCACGAGCCTCATTTTCCATGATTCGCCTCCTTGCCCGGAACCGTGGGGACAGCCGGGATCGCCGACGCGTCGGGGTTTTGCCAGAACGCGACGGCCTCCTGAACTGATTGCTCGAGAGAATCGGTCATGAAGGACTTACCCCTCATGTTCACCACGACTTTCTTGAGTTGAGGGAGCGGATTCTGCTCCGAGCGGAGGAAGATCGGCTCGACGTAGAGAACCTCCTTGCCGACCATCAACAGGGTCGTATGGCCGCGAATCACTTCGGTTCCGCGGCGGTTCCACCAGGAGAAGTTCTGCGAGATGTACGGATCCTGGTCGGTGGCCGCGTCCGCCTGCTCGGGACCGATCACATACTGTCCCTTGGGCACTTGCAGCACGACCAGTTTTCCGTAGTCCGGCGGATCCTGGTAGACGAGGGGGATTCCGCGCAGATTCAGGGCCTTCTCCGGCGTGAACACCATCGCCTGGGCATACTGAATCTTCGGGTCGGCGCCCGGAAGAATCCCGTTGCCCGTTTCGAGCATGCACGCGAAGGGCTCAATCGAAAACGTGATCGCCTTGCCGGTGTCGAGAATGGGTCCGAGGACCTCGTCTGCATCGTCCCACATGTCTTCCATGTTGAAGAAGTACATGGGGTCTTTCATGTGGTAGTAAATGTAGAGATCGTCGAACTGGATGTGGAGGAGTTGCGTCGGGTAGGTCAGCTGCTTGCGCACGCCGTCCGGCATCTTGTCCCCCGGCGTGAAAAGGCCCGGATAGATCTTTTCGTAGGCGCGGATCACAGGACCGTCCTTGATCACGTAGAACTTCACTTCGCCCGTGGTCGCATCCACCGTGGCCTTGACCGAATCCTCGATGTAGTTCACCCATCGGGTGGGCCGAGGAAACGGAGAGCGCTCGTCCGACTTGTCGCCCAGCTCTTCGATCAGACTGTACGGGTAACGGTCGCTCGTCGTCATGGCGTTGACGATCCAAACGATCCGTCCATCGACCACCACGGCGTAGGGATTGGAATCGTAGAACAAGAACGGCGCCACCCGAGCCAGACGGTCGACCGGTGTGCGGAAATAGTGAACGCGCGTGTCCGGCTTGATCAGGTCGGAGAACACGAGCTCCCAGAACTTGCCGCTGCGCCAGCCGAACACCATGCGCTTCCAGAGCGAGTCGATGTGGACGCCCGTCTTTCCCTCGGGAAGGACAATTTCCGCCCGGTCCTGGTCCGTGGGGTGATCGAGCTCCTTCATCCCGTGGACGTTCGAAAACGCCATCGTCGCCGAGCCTTCTCCGTAGTAAACGCGCGGCTCGTTGACGGCGAGCTCGGGGTACTTGACCTTCGTCGGAATGTCCCAGGAGACGTACTGGGGACCGCCTTCCGGCGTGATCTGGGCGGCCGGCGCGATCACGAGCCCCCAGCCGTGGGTGAACATCATGAATCGCTGGCCCCAGTATGCGAGCCACGGCACCGGTTCGTAAAGCGGCGTTTCCCGTACGGCGGAAACGAACATCTTCTTTTCGCCGCCGACCGTGTAGCGAACGCTGTCGACGTTGATGAAGTTGTAGTAGGTGCGCAGCTTCTGCTGTTGCTGAAGAAGCTCGAGAGTGGGGCCATAGACCATGGCGCTGCCCTGCGTCTGCAGGATCCGCTGCGCGTGCTGGCGGTCGATCCAGCGCTCGAGATAGCTCACGAAACCGGGCCACAGCGGCGCATTCTTCAGGGTCGGGCTCGCGAGCAGCTGCTGGGCCGACGGAACCGGGTCTCCCGGGCGGTTCGGCAGAAAGTCGACTTCCTTGACGTCGTTCAGCCCGTAGGCAAAGCGCGTCGCATCGACGTGCCGGGCGATATACGGAAGCTGAATGACCGGCTCGTTGGGTTTGACGAACAGCCAGTAGCGAACGACGACGACGCATTTGAACGCGAAGTCGAACGCGAGAAGCAGAAGAGCGATCTTCCCGGCCCTGCGCAGGCGTGCCCGGGCGGCCGGAGCATCCCCCTCCCGCATCGACCGCAGCAGCACGAAGACGGCGGCCGTAAAAGCCAGGATCACGAACGCCGTCGCCCAGATGTAGTTCAAATTGGAGAAAAACCCGACGACGTCGAGGTACTGCGCGCCGCGCTTGATGCTGGCAGCGTCCGTATTGATCTTCAGGAGGAGGTTGTACCGAGTGAGCCAGACTCCGAAGGCGATGACGACGCCCAGAACAGCCCAGGCGACGCGGGTCGTCGGAGAGGCGCTCTCGGCGATCCGGGCCCGCAGCCGCGAGGCCGGAAGCGCCGCGGGATTTCGAGCTCGGGCGGCGTTTGCGCACGCGACCGAGAAGCACAGAAACACGAACGCGGCCCACGCGATGTACTTCCAGGCGATCCAGAGGTTGGGGAGATTGAAGGCGTAGAAGCCGATGTCGAGCTTGAAGACGGGATCGGTCTGATCGAACGTGAAGCCGCGTCCTCCGAGCAGGAATTCCGTATAGTTCCGGGCCGCCAGGTACGCGGCGACCGAGGCCACGAGAAATGCAGTTTTGATCAACGCCCGGCGCATCAGCGGACCGACGTCGTGAGTGAGGGCCGGCACCGCAATCGCGCACGCGTACAGGACAAACGCCGCGACGTAGAGCTCTGCTCCCATTCGGAAGTTCGTCCAGAAGACAGGCGCGACGCCGAGGCTCTGGAAAAGCCAGTAGTCCGCGAAAATGATCGTGATGACGTCGATCGTGAACAACGTCACTAGAATCGAAGCGATCGTGAGGCCGCGAGACCAGAGAAGGCCGGCTCTCGGAGGACGGGGAAGGGCGGCCGCGGGGAGATCGGGCGGCGGCAGTTCAATCGCGTCGACGATCTCTCGCGTGTTGGGCATTCTTCCGACTCCTTTCGGCTATCCGGACGGGGAAAATTCGAGGGATGATAGCACGCGACCTCGTGGATTCAAGACAGGAGCCGGTGCCCCGCGATCGCGAGCTCCAGGTTGAGGACGAACACCGCCGCGAGGATCGCGGCCAGCGTCACGGGAACGCCAATTCGAACGTAGAGCGAATAGGGGATCTCGACTCCGCGATCCCGGAGCAGGCGAAACCAGATCAGCGCGGCGAGCGAACCGATCGGCAGCATCTTGGGGCCGAGGTCTCCCCCGATCAGGGCCGCGAGCGCGAGAGCTTTCGTTTGAAGGAGGGGCGCCGAAAGATCGCGGATCGCCCAGCCCATCATGTCCGCCGTCGGGTGGTTGTTCAGAATGGAGGAACAGACGGCCGCGAAGAGGCTCGTGCCCAAAGTCATCTTGACGGTTCCCATCGCCGCCAGCCGGGAAAGAAGCAGCCCGATCTCGCGGGTCAGTCCGGCCCGCCTCAGCCCCATGACCACGACGAAAATTCCCGTCACGAAAACGAGAACGTCCCAGCCCACACCGCGCAACACGGACAGCGTGCTTCCCTTCCCGCGAACCGCGTGAAGGACCAGAAGCGTTGCGGCTCCGGCCACGGCCACGAGCCATGTGGGGACCCCCGTCGAGCCCTCCGTGAAAAACCCCACGAGGATCGCGCCGAGCACGGCGCTGCAGAGGGCCAGCTGCCGCCGGTCGTGCGCCGCCTCCCCGAGATCCCGGCATTCGTATCGTCGGGGCAGCGTCTTGCGAAACACGATCGCCAGGCCCGTGAACGACACCAGGATGCTGGCTGCGGCCGGCAGAAACATCCATAGGGCATAGTCGAGAAACGAGATGTGAAAGAGACTCGCCACGACGATGTTGATGGGATTGCTCGTCACGAGCGCCCCCACGAGGTTGGCGACGTAGAGAACGGCGAAATAAAAAGGGATCTTGCTTCGAAGGGTCCACGACTCGCCCTGAACGCGCTCGATCAACTGAAAGACGAGAGGCGTGAAGATGAGCACCGCCGCGTCATTCGTGAAGAGCATGCCGGTGAGCGAACCGTACGCAAACACGTACGTGAAGAGGCGGCGGCCGCTGCCCTTCGCGGCAACGGCGATCCGGCGCGAGAGAAGGTCGAACAGGCCCGAACGCTCGGCAATCTGCGTGATGATCATCAGACAGACGATCGTGACGATCGGAAAAAACAGCAGCTCGAGGGAGAGAAAGACGAGACCGATCGGGACCAGGCCGAGAGCCAGGCTGAGGGCCGCGCCGAGGCTCGCGGCCGCCGCAGGAGCGATGCGCACTCGGCCGATTCGAGGTCGCGCGAGCGAAACGCCGATCGTCAGGGCCAGGATTGCGAAGGCTTCGAAGCTGGCTATTCGCACGACATCTCTTTCGGTTCCCGAGCGCGAATACTCTCACAAAGGATCGCGGGAAGGGCGATCCCGGGCCGGGCCCCGCGCTATGATCGCACCGACCGACGATGCCGCTTCCCGACCTTCCGCAGCCGTGGCTTCCGGTGATCGTGAGCGCGCTGCTCGCGGATCTGAATTTCTGGTACTGGGCCTCGACTGAGGAGCACGACGCGGAATATCTCGGAATCGCGCTTTTCGCCGCTTTCGGGATCTACTGGACGGCGCTCTTCCTGTCGCGACGGCGGCGTCGCGACGCCGTCGCGGGATTCGGCGCGTTCGCGGCGCTTCTGGCTATGGTGCTCCGGCAGACGGGGACCTTCGACCTCGGGTACATCCCGCCGTACGCGCTCTTCATTGTTTTCGTCCTTCTCGGGTACACCCTCGGGTGACCGCGGCCGGCCTCGCGATTCGGCTCACGATTCCTGCCGGTCAGCCGGGGACCGTTTCGCGGGAATGGGGGTCCTCGGCGGGTTGTTGGGTGTAACATGATTTTCGGGAGTTCTGTCATGTGTTTCGTCCGGAAACCTCTCTTCTCCCTTGTGGCCCTGCTCGCCCCGGCGTTCCTGGCGGCTGCGGACGCCCCGAATCCGCTCGTTTCGCTGCAAACCGACCGCGGGAAAATCGAGATCGAGCTGTACGCGTCCGAAGCGCCGAGGACGGTGGCGAATTTTCTTCAGTACGTGCGGTCCGGGTATTACAACGGAATCGTCTTCGACCGCGTCGAGCCGAATTTCGTGATCGAAGCCGGCGGCCGGGGGGCGGACGGAAGCATTCGCGCCTCTTTCCCTCCGATTCCCTCCGAGGCGGACAACGGCCTGAAGAATCTCGCGGGAACCGTAGGTCTTGCCCGCGAGGGCGATCCCGCCAGCGGCGCCAACTATTTCTACGTCAACCTGAAGGACAACCCGCACCTCGACCATACCGGCGACGACGCGGAGCATTTCGGGTACACCGTCTTCGGCCGAATCCTCTCCGGAATGGACGCCGTGACGAAGATCGCGGAGGCTCCGAAGTCCTCTTCCACGATCGTCGCGGCGAAAATCGACCGGGAGCTCGACCGTCGCGCCGTGATCGCGGCCCGGGAAAAGACCTTCGAGGATCTCTCGGAGTACTACGACATCGACAAGATCTACCGCTCGATGACGGGGCCCCAGAGCACACGGCATGTCTCCCTCGAAAAAGGCCCGCCCGAACTGCTCTGGATCGTCGGGTATTCGGCCGATGTGGTCGGCGACGCGGATGATCCCACGGGGCTCGACCAGTTCATGTGCCACAGCAACCTCGACCTCGACCCGGGTGAGCATCTGCGCCGGCTGCAGATTTCCCACGACGTCAACCCGCGCCTGTTCACGCTTTCCCAGGGTCAGATGGACATCGAGTTTCCCACCGGCTTCGGGGTCCCCATCCTGTCCGACGAGAAGCTCTCCCTGACGACCCAGGTGCTCAATCTCAACTATGCCAACTGCGGGTTGAACGTGCGCCACCGCACGCGGATCCGCTACGTTCGCGAGCGCGACCTGCCGTTTCCCATGCAGCCCCTCTTCGAGGACGCGGTCTATGGATTGAAGGTTCTTTCGGGAACCGACGGCCGATTCGGCGTGGACCCCGCGGCCCACGAAGGCCACGACATGGCAAGCTGCCTGCCGGGCCAGAACGCGGCATCGTACGAGTACCACGACGCCTACAACCGGACGTTCACGGGCCATTGGGTCGTCAAGCCCGGCCGGGAGGTCAACCGCACGTCGGTTGACGCGATGCTGCGACTTTCTCAGGACACGACGATCCACTACATCGCGGTGCACCTGCATCCGTTCGCGGAGTCGCTCGAGCTCTTCGACAAAACCGCGAACAAAACCGTGTGGAAGAGCAAGGCGCAAAATCCGACGGACCGGATCGGGCTCACTCGCGTGGACACGTTTTCGAGCGCGGAAGGCGTGCCGATCTATCACGATCACCATTACGAGCTGATCTCCACCTACAACAACACCTCCAAGGAAGATCAGGACTCCATGGCGGTGATGTTTCTCTACCTCAAGGACCCGGTCTTCCAGAAGCCTCAGCTCCCGCCGGCCACGGTCGCCAGCCGGTAAGGGCGTCGCTCGACAGCGAGCGCGCAGGGCCCCGGAGCGGGTTTTCGGCGCCTCACTCGAGGAGACTCAGCGCGCCTTTCGGTGGAATTCGCTCGGCCTCGCTCGGGGGTTGGGGCCCCATTCCAGGAGCGAGGCCCGGGAGCCGCTCTGGCGGGCTCGGCCGGAGGGCGCAGGCACTCGTTCGCAGGCCATGAGTGAGCCGCAGAAAGAACCATCGTCACAGTTGAGCAAGGCGCTGTCGTGGCGAACGCTCGAGGCGCGGGGGACGGATTCCATCGCGATCGACCGTGCCGTGCCAGCGGACGAGTGCCGAGCTCCCCGGCCCCGGTGCTGAACGGCGATCCGGGCCGAGCGAGTCTTGCGATTCCCGAGCGAGCGATCTGCCGCTGCCGTGCCGGTCCCTAGCCGCGATCCGGGCCGAGCGAGTCCCTACCGCATTGCGCTCTTGAACAACTCGGCCGGAAGCTTCCCGGAGATCGTGACACCCTCGGAATCCCGCGAAACCCGAAACTTCCGAAGCATCGCGACCAGCTCCGGGTGCTTGTCCTGCACGGCCATGCGCCAGGCGGCAATCATGCCCCGCAGCACATCTTCGATGTTCTGTCGCGCTTCCTCGTCGGAAGAGAGCCCGGTCGCCTTCACGTCCACGTCGCCCGAAGAAACGTCCGCCTGAAAAACGATCCACGAGACCGAGCTCAAAGCCGAATAGACGGCCGAGGCCGGGCCTGCTCCGACTGAATCGCGCGACGCGGCCTCCTTCAGCGAGCGCATCCGGGCCGCGTCGACGACGACCCACGCCGACGACCGGGAATCGATTTTCCGGACCATTTCGGCGAGCTTTCCGCCGGCGGGAAGACCGTTCCTTCCCTTCGAAGAGAGATCGAGAGCGTCGAGAATCGCCGGCTCGCTGCCCGCGAGGATTACGCGAGCGGAGAGAAACGCGACCGCCCCGGGCTCTCCGCCATGTCCGTTCCCGGAGGATGAAGCCGACGCCGGAAGGCGAAGATACGGGATCGCGCCGTCGACGCGCGTCGCGCCCCTCGAAAGCGTCGCGGCCGCGAGGGCGACGGGATCGAATCTTCCTTCGAACGCGACGAGCGGCCGAGCTTCGTCATGGGCGCCTGCCGACAGCGAAAAGACCACGCTGTCAACGTCTCGCTTCGGGTCGAGGCCGGCGTCCTTCAGGAACGCGGACGCCTTGCCGTCGACGGTGATCTCGTCGGCCTGATGGAAAAGGGAGGGAGCGACGTTGCTCGCCCGAAGGCGCTCGAGGCTCACGACCGCCACGGCCAAAGAATCCGGCGGGACCAGGGCGAGTCCGCCCTGCGGCGCAGCGGGCGAGGCGAGCAGCGAAGAGGCCGAGCCGAAAAGGCAGAGCAGGGCGGCGATGCGCAGGGTCTTCATCAAAAATCCTTTCGTTGAAAGAGCCACGAGGCCGCTCCCAGACACGCGATCCCGAACGCAGCGGTCGTCGCGTACGGGGCGAAAGAAAAAACGGGCCCGAGGGCGTGCGGAAGCTTCCCTCCGCCCACGAGCGCGATCGCGGAACGGCCGAGCTCGGAGGTCTTGGGCAGGATCCAGTACAGCGTCCGAACCACGGCCGCTTCCCATTCCCGCGATACCGCGGCCTCGATTTTTTCATGGGCGGCAAGGATCGCGGAAAAAAAGAAGAGCCCATAGGTCGCCATGATCGAGACACCGGTCGAGGACGTCACCACCCCGATGAGGAAGGAAAACGCCAGCAGGACGGCGATCGCAAACAGAATCACCGCGCCGGCGGCGAAGAAGCGCGGGTGCGCCACGTGGGTTTTCCACAAGACGATCAGCCAGATCGAACCGATCAAATACACGACGTTGGCGGCTGCGAGCAGCAGACCGGCCACGTAGCGCGACGCAAGAAGCTTAACGCGGCCGACCGGCCGGGAAAGATAGAGGTCGATGGTTCCCTTCTCCTGCAGCCTCGGAGTGAGGTGGGCCGTCGCAAAGATCGCGAGGAACGTGCCGACGACGAAAAGAAACGCGGAAAACCCCGACTCGAATCCGATCACCAACCGGTCGAGACTGATCTGTTCCCCGCCCATCTGCACGGATTGCCCGAACAGGCGCGCGCCCGCGAGCGCTCCGTTGACGATGTCGAGATTGACGGCAAAGGCAAACAACAGAATGAAGAGCGACGAAAGGACGAAATACGCCACGAGCGTCCACCGGGCGGCGGCTTCCCGAAAGACTTCCTCGATGTTCGCGAACAGGGTTCTCATGGCTGCCCCTCCCGGAAGAGGCCGACGAAAACGTCCTCCAGGCTGGACCGCACCGGGGCAAGCTCCGACAGCCGGCCTCCGCGCTCCCGCAAACGATCGACCAGCACGTTCAGATGCTCGGTGTCGCGAACCGAAAGCACGACATGGCCGTTCTCCCGTTCGACCCCGGCGCCCGTTTCCCGAAACGAGGCGAGCAGAGGTTCGTCGATCGGCCCCGCGAACATCCGGTATTTCTCCTGTCGCTTCGTCAGATCCGAGATCGCGCCCTGCGCGACGATCTTCCCCTCCCGAAGGATGGCGACACGCCCGCACGTGAGCTCGATCTCCGAAAGGAGGTGCGAGTTCACGAGAACCGCCTTGCCCTTCCGGGCTTCCTCCAGCAGAAGGTCGCGGATCTCGCGGCGGCCGACCGGATCGACGCCGTCGGTCGGCTCGTCGAGGAGCAGAACGTCGGGATCGTGCACGAGCGCGGCGGCGAGGCCGAGGCGCTGCACCATTCCCTTCGAAAATTTCTTTACGCGGACGTTGGCCCACTTCTCAAGATGAAGGCGCGAGAGAAGACCGGGAATTCGCCCCGCGAGGGTCGCGGAATCGACGCCGGACATCCGGCCGAAGATCGAGAGCGTTTCGCGAGCGGTCAGGTAACCGGGAAACCGGTGCCCTTCGGGGAGGTACCCGACTTTCCGGCGACTTTCCGGGTTGGAGACCGGAATCCCGTGGATTGCGGCGTTTCCTTCGGTCGGCCTCGTGAGGCCGAGAAGGATCTTGACGGTCGTTGTCTTTCCGGCGCCGTTCGGCCCCAGGAGCCCAAAGAGCTCTCCCGGCGCCACTTGGAGGTCGATTCCGGCAAGGGCGGTGATCGTCCGGTAGACCTTCCGAAGACCGCGAGCCTCGATGGCCATCGCCCTGCCCGTTTCCGCCATGCTCCTTTTAACGAAGATCCGACCGGGAAGTTCAGGCCTCTACATTTTCCGGCCCCGGAAAAGAAGGATTCCGCCGAGGATCGCCCCGATCACGATCACCGCGATCCGCGCCTTCTCGCGCCCGATCCGGCGCGCGAATCGCGCGCCCGCGTATCCTCCGGCGAACGCCCCCACGATCATCACGGCGGCCGCCTTCAGGTCGACGGCGCCCCGGACAAGAAAGTAGGCGGACGCGACGCCGTCGATCGCGATCACGAAAAAGCCCTTCAACCCGTTTCTCGCGTGAATGTCCGAAAGGCCGAGAAAGCCGAGGATGGCGAGGATCAGGATTCCGCTGCCGGCGCCGAAATAACCTTCGTAGATCGCAACGAGAAAAAGAAGGGCGCTACCCACCAGCGTCTTCCTTCGCGCGGACCAGGATTGCGTGCTCCAGGCCCCGTCCTGCGGAAGAAAGCCCTGAAGAACGAAGAGGCCCGTCGCGAAGAACACGAGAAAAGGCGCGAGCCTCTCGAACGACCGCTCGGGCGTCGCGATCAGGAGAACCGATCCCACGGCCCCCCCGGCAAGACCGGGGATCACCAGAGCTCGAAGCCAGCGGCCGTTCTCGCGAACATCGTCCCAGTGGCCGAGCATCGTGGCGGCTCCGGTCGGGACGATCGCGACCGCGGCCGTCGCGTTTGCGACGATGGCGGGGACGCCGAGAAAGAGGAGCGTCGAGAACGTGATGAGAGTTCCCCCGCCCGCCATCGAGCCGATCACGCTCCCCGCGAAGGCCGACGCGAGAAGAGCGGCGATGCGGGCGACGGTCAAACGGAGTCTTTCAGGTAGATTTCGGGCCGGACGTCATTCAGGCTTCGCTCTTCTGCCGGCATGCGGCGATTATCGCAAGGCGCGCGCCGGGATCAAGGGCCAGGGGAACGGGTCAGGCCGTTCGAATCTCGGGAACATGAACGACCCGAGTTCCATTCACGGGCGTCTCGACGGCGTAAACGAGAGAACGCAGCATCTGGCGCAGCGTGACGAGGCCCAGGCGCAGCGCCAGGTCGCGAGTCGCCGGGAGGGCCTCGCACAGCCAATACAGCGGGAGCAGGGCGTGCGCCCATCGGTGGCCCGGCCCGAGGACGTACCAGGGCCGCAAGACCGTCGCGTTCATCCCGGATTCTTCCAGGTGCTCCTCCGCTTCGGCGCGAGCCCGCCAGTACGCCTTCATCGCCGGCGCCGGGTGCGCCACGCTGACGTAAACGAAATGCGCGATTCCGGCCGCTTTCGCGGCCGCGATCGAAGCCAGCGCCGAGGCGAGGTCGATCTCCCGAAACTGCTCCGCCTTCGAAGGGCTCGGGTGCGCAACGCCGACGAGCTGGACGAACGTGTCGGAGGGCGCGACCTCGCCGGCAAAACTTGCTCGGTCGAGCGCGTTTCCGAAGACCGGCTCGCAGCCGGCCGGCAGCTTGCCCTCCGACCCCTTCCGCACGAGCGCCCGAACGCGGTGTCCCCGCGAGAGTAGCTGCGGAATCAGACGGCTTCCGAGGTAGCCGGTTCCGCCGGTGACAAAGACATCGGCCATAATGTGACGAGTACGTTAACAGAATGTCGACGGATTGACCTTTTCCTGGGGCTGCTCGTCTGGCGGATCGTTCGTTCGGAATCGAAACTCGGCGCCTAACGGCTGCGCCTTCGCGGCGCTATTCGTTATGCCGTGGGCTGCGCACGGTGTTTCAGCCTGTAACCTGGAACCGGCCCCTGTCTGAGCTGCAGTTCTTCAACTCGACTGGTAAGAGAGAACTCAGGGAACCTGGCCGTAAAGGGAAAAGCGATGCCGCGAGTTGCGATTCCCGAACGAGCGATTTGCCGCCGGAGCGCCACGGTGGCAGACCGGGAACCGGGCCGAGCGAGCCCCTACTTCCGCCCGGCGACCTGAACCCGGGTCTCCGCGCTCTCGAGTCTCGCGTGGACCGCGTCGAAGGTCTCCGGGCCAACGGTCTTCATCTCCTCCTCCGCCTGAGCCTGGTCGCGCCGGGCGGCGGCCAGATCGATCTCGGCCGGGAGCTGCGCAAAGTCGCACAGAACGGTCACCTTGTCGTCGGCGACTTCCGCGAAGCCGCCGCCGATCGCAAGGAAGCTCGCGCTCGTCCCGACGCGGTACGACGCTTCGCCGATCTTGAGCAGCGCAATCAACCTCGTGTGGCCCGGGAGCACGCCGAAGGAGCCCATCTCGCCCGGAAGCTCGACCTCGTCGCACGCGAGGTCGAGAACCCGGCGCTCGGGAGTGATGAGTTGGAGCGAAAGGGGCACCTACGCCGCCTCCTGCTTGAGCTTCTCGGCTTTTTCCAGGACTTCGTCGATCGTGCCGCACATGTAGAACGCCTGCTCCGGCACGTCGTCGTGCCTCCCTTCCACGAGCTCTTTGAAACCCTTCACCGTGTCGGGGATCTTGACGTAGCGTCCCTCCAGGCCGGTGAACTGCTCGGCGACGAAGAACGGCTGTGAGAGGAACTTCTGAATTTTCCGCGCGCGAGAAACGACGAGCCGGTCGTCCTCCGAAAGCTCGTCGATGCCGAGGATCGCGATGATGTCCTGCAGGTCCTTGTACTTCTGGAGCACCTGCTGGACGTCGCGCGCGACCTTGTAATGCTCCTCGCCGACGACACGCGGCGTCAGGATCTTGGATGTCGACGCAAGCGGATCGACGGCCGGATAGATTCCCTTGTCCGAAATGGACCGCGAGAGCACGGTCGTCGCATCGAGGTGGGCGAACGTCGTGGCCGGCGCCGGATCGGTCAGATCGTCGGCGGGGACGTAGATCGCCTGCACCGACGTGATCGAACCGGTTTTCGTCGAGGTGATGCGTTCCTGAAGCTCTCCCATCTCGGTGGCGAGGTTGGGCTGGTAGCCGACGGCCGAGGGCATGCGCCCGAGCAGCGCCGAGACTTCCGAGCCGGCTTGCGTGAACCGAAAGATGTTGTCGATGAAGAGGAGCACGTCCTGCTTCTCGACGTCGCGGAAGTACTCCGCCACGGTGAGCCCGGTCAGCCCCACCCGCAGACGGGCGCCCGGCGGCTCCGTCATCTGGCCGTAAATCAAGGAGCATTTCGATTTCGAGGGATCGCCCGGCGTGATGACTCCGGATTCCGACATCTCGCGATACAGGTCGTTGCCCTCGCGGGTACGCTCTCCCACGCCGGCAAAGACCGAGAATCCGCCGTGCTGCATCGCCACGTTGTTGATGAGCTCCATGATGAGGACCGTTTTGCCCACGCCCGCGCCGCCGAAAAGGCCCGTCTTGCCGCCCTTCGAATACGGCTCGAGCAGGTCCACGACCTTGATTCCGGTCTCGAAGAGCTCGACTTCCGTCGATTGATCCTCGTACTTCGGCGGCTCGCGGTGGATGGGCCATCGCAGCTTCGCAGGAACCGGACCGAGCTCGTCGACCGGTTCGCCGACGACGTTCAAGATCCTGCCCAGCGTCTCGCGGCCCACCGGCACCGAGATCGGGCCCCCGAGATCTTCCGCCTTCATCCCGCGCGTCATGCCGTCGGTGGCCTTCATCGAGACGGCGCGCACTCGGTTTTCGCCCAGGTGCTGCGCGACTTCAGCGATCAGGTCGATCTTGACTCCCGTCGATTTCCCGTCATCCTGCACGCGAACGGCGTTGAGGATCTGAGGAAGCTTGCCCGCGGGAAACTCGATGTCCAGAACGGGGCCAATCACCTGCACAACGGATCCGATATTGGGTTCCATCACTCCACCTTCCCGCCTTCTCAGCCGAGCGCGGCCGCACCCGACACGATTTCGATCAGTTCCTTCGTGATCCGCGCCTGACGCGCGCGGTTGTAGATGAGGGTCAGTGAATCGATGATCTCTCCCGCGTTCTTGGATGCGGAATCCATGGCGGTCATCCGAGCGCCGTTTTCCGAGGCGGCGGACTCGAGAAGGATCTTGAAGATCGAAAACTCGAGGTACCGGGGGAGGATCTTCGTGAGGATCTGGAGAGGGTCGGGCTCGTAAAGATATTCCGGGCTTCCTCCCTCGGGCTCTTCGGGCTCCGCGGCGGCGCGGGAGATCGGAAGAATTCTCTCCACGCAGACGACCTGCGAGAGGATCGATTTGAACTCGTTGTAAACGGCGTAGGCCGCGTCGATCTCTCCGGACACGAACTTCGCCGTGAGGATCTCGGAGATCTCGCGCGCATGCTCGTAGCCGACCTTCGAGAAGATCCCCGGATACGACGCGGCGATCGGATACTTTCGCCTCTTCCAGAAATCGAAAGCCTTCTTTCCGATGGGCACGAGCGAGACCTCCTGCCACGACTTCTCGCGCAGCAGCGCTCCAACGGCCCGGTGCACGTTCGAGTTGAAGGCACCCGCCAGACCCTTGTCTCCGGCCACCACGAGCAGCAAAACCTTCTCTTCCCGACGCTCCGACAGGAGAGGATTCTGGACCTCCCGGACTCGGGATGAGAGGTTGGCGAGCATTTCGCGCAGCGATTTCGCATAGGGCCGCGCGGCAATCACGCGCTCCTGCGTCCGCCGCAGCTTCGCCGCGGCGACCATTTTCATCGCCTTCGTGATCTGCTGCGTGTTCTTGACGGACCGCAGCCGGCGGCGGATGTCGATCAGAGATGCCATCGTGAGCCCGTCAGGCCGCCTTCGCGCCCGCGTTTTCCTTGAAGAAACGGCCCTTGAATTCGTTGATACCGGCCACAAGGGCTTCTTCCGAAGCCTTTTCGAGCTTTCCGGTCTGAGCGATGGCGGAAAGGACCTCGTTCTTCTCGGCCCTCAGGTAGGCGTGAAAGCCGCCTTCCCAGGCCGAGATTGCCGACACTTCGATGTCGTCGAGATGACCTTTCGTGCCGGCGTAGATGGAAACCACCTGGAGCTCGACCGGCATCGGGGCGAACTGGGCCTGCTTCAAGAGCTCGGTCAGGCGCTTTCCCCGGTTCAACTGATTCTGAGTTGCCCGGTCGAGGTCGGATCCGAACTGAGCGAATGCGGCGAGCTCGCGGTACTGCGCCAGATCGAGCCGGAGCGTTCCGGCCACCTGCTTCATGACCTTGATCTGGGCGTTGCCTCCCACACGGGAGACCGAGAGACCGACGTTGACGGCGGGGCGCTGGCCGGAATAGAACAGATCCGTCTCGAGAAAAATCTGCCCGTCGGTGATCGAGATGACGTTGGTCGGGATATAGGCGGAAACGTC
>JBOGJO010000232.1:0-12237 GCA_050747885.1 Thermoanaerobaculia bacterium | reverse complement strand
ATTCTGGACAATTCGACCGATCTCTACGGGACAACGAGTCAGGGAAGCGTGTTTTCAATCAAGACCGATGGATCGGCCTTCGCCGTTCTTCATTCCTTTACCCAATGGGACAATCTGTTGGGGGGCGTTGTCTCGGATGGCCTTGGCCACCTGTACGGCACCACGTCCGGTGTTGGCGGCGGTTTGGAGGGCACTGTTTTTTCCGTGGGAACCAACGGTAGCGGCTACGCCGTCCTGCATTCCTTTTCGGGGGACACGGATGGCGGAAATCCTCGAGCCGGGCTAGTACTCAGGTCGGGCTACCTCTTTGGTACGACATCGGCTGGAGGCCAGGCTGGCGGCGGCACCGTTTTCAAGATGAGGACCGACGGAACCTTGTTTTCGACGATTCATCAGTTCGATCTCTCGGAAGGGAATGGGTTCTCGCCTTGGAGTTCTGTGACACTGGACCCGTCGGGAGTCTTGTATGGAACGACCAGGCAGGGAGGCGCAAACGGCGCTGGGACGATCTACCGATTGATGCCGAACGGGCTCGATTTTTCAATTCTCCATTCCTTCGCTGCCGGTCTTTCGGACGGCGGGCGTCCTTCAGCGGCATTGATTTTCGATCCATCCGGAACGATTTTCGGAACGGCCTTTGACAGTGGCAACGGGATCGGAGGAGGCCTCGTGTTCTCGTTGACCGGCGCGACCGGCGGCTCCGCTGCGCTCGGGACGCCATCCATTACCTCCCCTGCTCAGGGGCAAATCTATTCCTCAACTCGCTTGACCCTCAGCTGGACGTCGGTCAGCGGAGCTGCGGGATACGATCTTGCGGTTATCGACGGGTCTATAGGATTGACCATTTACTCCGCGGATTTCTCCGGTTTCAACTCAACTTCCGCATCGGTCGACCTCCCCGAAGGCGGCCTGACCTTCGGCGTCCGGGCCTGCGCGGGCGGCTTTGACGATGCTCACTGTGGTCCGTTCGCGACGGTCGATTTCACGATCAACGTTTTGCCGCCCGCGAGCACGAGAACGAAGTTCTACACCCTGACCCCGTGCCGCATCGTGGATACACGGAATGCGGCGGGGCTCTACGGTGGCCCCGCCCTTTCGGCCGGCGTCTCGCGCGTCTTCAGGCTCGCGGGGCAGTGCGGCATTCCGACAAACGCGAAAGCCGCCTCGGTCAACATCACGGTCGTGACGCCGACTGACCCCGGAGAGCTCAAGCTCAACCCGACGGGCGCTGATCCCCAGATCGCGTCCTCGATCAGCTTTGCCGCGGGCCGGACGATCGCGAACAATGCGATGGCCTTCCTGGGAAACGACGGCGCGGTGAGCGTCTTCGACGCGCAGGCCACCGGCACGACGAATTTCATCATCGACGTGAATGGGTATTACAAGTAGGGGCGCGATCCTTCTGGCGGCCGCCGCGCTCGCGTTCGGCTTCCGAGGGGCCGGAACAAGTACGTATGAGGTCCTGCACGGCTTCGCCGCGCCTCCGTATTTCGTTCTTGCGGCTCTGATTTCGGACGACGGTGGCATCCTCTATGGCACGAGTCAGCACGGGGGTGCGTATGATGCCGGGACGGTCTTTCGGATTCAGTCCGACGGAACCGGCCTCAAAATTCTTCACTCGTTCGATGTGGCCGGGCCAGGTCAGGTCGCCGCCCTCGTCCTCGATGCGTCGGGGAACCTGTTCGGAACCACCTTTGGGGGTGGTTCGAATGGCGCCGGGACGATATTTCGCATTCGAACAGATGGAAGCGATTACCAGGTACTTCACGATTTCAACTTTGGACCCCTGGATGGCGCGGCCCCGATTTCGGGGTTGGCAATGGATAGCGCGGGAAATCTGTACGGTACGACCTATTTTGGCGGAGCCAAGAATCTCGGGACTGTGTTTTCGGTTAAGGTGGATGGGTCCGATTTCGCGCTCTTGCATTCCTTTGCAGGCGGCCCGGGCGACGGATCGAATCCCAGTGCGGGCGTCGTTCGCGACGGGTCGGGAAATCTCTATGGAGCGACGAGCACTGGCGGCACGAGAGGGATGGGAGCTCTCTTTGCGGTGGCGGAGAGCGGAGTCGCATTCAGGCTGCTCCACTCCTTTACCGGCGGTGCGAGCGACGGGAGAACACCCGACTACTCTTCCGTGGTGTTCGATGGTTCCGGCAAACTTTATGGGACCACTACTGGCGGGGGAAATGATGACGTCGGCACGGTATACAGAGTGCAGGCAAACGGTGCCGGATTCACGGTTCTCCATGCCTTCCGGCGGATCGAGACCAGCGGATCGTATCCTGAGACGGGCGTGACCTTCGACGGATCCGGAACTCTCTACGGAACCACTTCGATCGGCGGCCCGAGCAATGCGGGAACGATTTTCAAATTGCGGACGGATGGAACCGCATTTGCGGCTCTTCATTCCTTTTCGGGCGGGGCAACCGATGGCGCACCGTTCTCGCCGCCCTTGATCAGCGGCTCCGGCCGGCTTAACGGCGTGAGCAGCGTGGGATTGACGGAGGTCGTCTATTCGCTCGATCCCAACGGTGCGAACTTTACGATCGCGCAGGCCTTCCTCGCCGCTGCGGGTTCGTACCCTCTCGCTTCTCTCGTCGGCGACGCGGCCGGGTACGAGTACGGAACCACTTCCCTGCATGGGGAGTTCGGAAGCACCGGGACCATCTTCAGGCTCAAGGGCGATGGAACAGATTTCTCGGTCCTCCACTCTTTTGCGGACGGAGGTCAATCCGGCTCGAACCTCATTCTGGGGAATGACGGATATCTCTATGGCACGACCGAGCGAACGTGCTACATCTACAGGCTGAAGACGGATGGAACGAAGTTTTCGGTCCTTCACCATCTCCCGGATTGTCAGAGCCCTTCGATGCCGTTGGTCCTCGACTCTACCGGAGCGCTGTTTGGCGTCGTCACCCCGGTCGGCGACGAAAGTCACTCCGGAGCCATTTTCACTCTTCGAAGCGACGGAAGCGGATTCAAGACTCTCCACTCGTTCAAGGGCGGGGTCGGTGATGGCGCGGCTCCGAACGGACCCCTCCTCCTCGACGGTGGGGGGAGTCTTTTTGGAACGACGTATCTCGGAGGAGCGAAAAACGTCGGCACCGTTTACAGGCTGGGGACCGATGGTTCGGGTTTCGTGCTGATGCATTCTTTCTTCGGGTCCTACGACGGGGCGCAACCTGTGTCCGGTTTGACCCTCGGCGCCGATGGAATTCTCTACGGCACGACGCAAGAAGGGGGGAACTCGGCGGAAGGCGGGGTTGGGGAAGGGACGGTCTTTCGCATCCGAAAGGACGGAACAGGCTATTCAGTCCTGCACGCATTTACCTTCAGCGTGGACGACGGCTTCCTTCCCTCGTCGCCGCTCGAACTCGACGGGAACGATACGCTCTTCGGAACGACTCTCCGGGGGGGATCTTCCGATAACGGGACCCTCTTCGCGATCCAGACGGATGGAAGCCGTTTTTCGATTCTTCATTCGTTTGCGGGTTACTCGGCCGACGGCGCAAGTCCGCTCGGTCCATTATCAAAGGATGCCTCCGGAAACTACTACGGGACAACGCAATACGGCGGGCTCGAAGGCGGGGGAATTGTCTACAGATTTGCACCCTCGGGTTCCATCCTTCCCGTCGTGCCTCCGCCCGTCGCCCCTGTGAGCGGGCGGCACTAAGAGGCTGCGAGGATGGGCCCGGATGATGGGGACGGTCCTGTATTCATGTATTATTTCCTGGCGCCGTCCTGGCATTCCTGCTTGCCGCTGCCGATCAAACGAAGCTCAACCCCAACGTCACCCGCAGCGCGTCATCCACATCCGTGAGCTCCGTATCCGAAAGAGTTCCGATGCGGGCGCGGAGGCGCCGCTTGTCGATCGATCGGATCTGATCCCCGAGCGCGCGTCCGGGCTTGGCGCCGACGCGGACACGCGCCTCTCCCGGATAGAGGCTTTCGACGTGGCTCGTGATCGGAAGGACGACGACCCGCGCACCGTACCGGTTACACGAGTCGTTCGGAACGACGACGGCCGGGCGCGTCTTTCGAATCTCGCTGCCGATCGTCGGGTCCAGCGCGACCCGGTAGATCTCCCCGCGTCGCGGAGGGCGATAGCCGCGCCGTAGATGCGGCTGCGAAGGCAGGCGTTTCACTCGGGCCATTCCTCGCCTTCCGTCGAGGCCCAATCCGCAGCCAATACCGAGCGCCAGGGCTCTGTCGAGGCCGCGCGGTAGGCGGCGTCGAGCGTGCGCCGATCGGGCGTCAGGCGCGCGCGCACGGAGCTCTCGATGAAGGCGCTGATGCGCTTGTGCGGGAGGTCGCGCTTGAGGCGTTTGTAGAGCTTGGCATCCATGGTGATGTTCAGGCGAACCGTCATTGGGCTTGTTCTCCGTCGCTGTATTGTATACATCATCGATAGCCGCAACGCACGCTTGCGACCCCGAATAAAAAGTCCCGCCTTTCGCTCAAATGCGTTCATCGCCGCCGCCTCCCGCAGAGTGGGGCGGTCCTTCGACCTCGATGGTGTTGTGTCACGATGTAACGGGTAGAAAAATGTGTTCCTTTTCCGGTGCGGAACTGGACGAAGCGTTCTAAAGTAGCGGGCATGAAGATGCTCGGCTCGATTCTCGCTCTGGCGCTGTCCGCGCCTCCGGCCCCTCACCGCCTGGATCTCACGCCATGCAAGGTGCCGGGAATCGAGCGCGAGGTGCGGTGCGGGCGCTTCGAGGTCTGGGAGGATCGCGCGAAGCGCGCGGGGCGCAAGATCTCGCTTCGCATCGTCGTGCTGCCGGCGACCGGCTCCGAGAAGCAGCCCGACCCCGTGTTCGTCTTCGAGGGAGGCCCCGGCCAGTCGGCCGTCGAGTCGGCGGCGGGGGAGGCGGCCGGCGGGGCCGAGGTCAATCGCCGTCGCGATATCGTTCTTGTCGACGTCCGCGGCACGGGCGATTCCAACGGGCTGCAATGCAAGGCGCTCCAGGGGCACGCGGGCGCGCTCGGGGTCCTCGAGAGTTTCCTGCCCGTCGACGGAGTTCGCGCCTGCCGGCAGGCCCTCGAGCCGCGGGCCGATCTTCGCCTGTACACGACGAGCATCGCCGTCGATGACGTGGACGACGTGCGCGAAGCGCTCGGTTACGACCGTATCAACGTCGAGGGCGGCTCCTACGGCACGCGCGCGGCGCTCGTCTACATGCGCCGGCACCCGGAACACGTTCGCACGGCAGTGCTGGGGGGCATCGTCCCGACCGACACCCGAATGCCGCTGTACTTCGCGCGCGACGCGCAGACGGCGCTCGACCGGTTGATCGCGGCTTGCGGGAAAGACTCCGCCTGCCACGCGGCTTTTCCGGATCCCGCCGGCGAAATCGCGGCGATGCTTACGAAGCTCGATCGGCGGTTGGCGGAAACGACTTTGAAAGATCCGGAGACCGGCAAACCGCTGAAGATCACGCTCGGCCGCAGCGCCGCCGCCCAGACGATCCGTTTCATGCTCTATTCCCCGATCACCGCGGCGCAAATCCCGCTGCAGGTTCACCTGGCCGCGCAGGGCGATTTCTCGAGGCTCGCGGAGAGCGCGTTTCTCTTCGGCAACCTCGTCGCGTCGGTCTCGGACGGTTTCTACCTGTCGGTCACCTGCGCGGAGGACGTCGCCTTCTTCACGGCCGCCGAGGCCGAGAAGGAGGCGCGGGGCACGTTCCTGGGAGATTTCCGCGCGCGAGCGCAGAAAGCCGCCTGCGCGCAGTGGCCGAGGGGCGAGGTCCCCGCCGGATTCTCCGGCCCCGTACGTTCGGAGGCGCCGACCCTTTTGATTTCGGGCGAGCGCGATCCGGTGACGCCGGCGGCCTGGGGCGAGCAGGCGGCGCGCACCCTTTCGCACGCCTTGCTCATCGTCGTGCCGGGAGGTGGCCACGGATTCGACGGCGAAAAGGGCGCCGAGTGCCTGGATCGCCTCGGGCAGGAGCTCATCGAGCGGGGGACCGAAAAGGGCCTGGACACGAGCTGCGCGGCAAAAATCGAGCCGGCCCCGTTCGCGCTGAAAGACGACCGCGCCGCGGAGATCGAGCTCGCGCCGGCGGAGCTCGACCGGTTCGCGGGTTCTTACGCCGGGGCCGACGGCCGCGAGATCGTCATCCGGCGCCAGGAGGCGATCCTGCAGATCGTCCTGGGAGACGAGGGCACGTTCCGTCTCGCCCCCGTCGCGCCCGCGCGTTTTCGAATCGAGGGCGCGCCTCCGGGGTTCTTCGCCGAGTTTCAGCGCGACGGCGGCGCCGTGACGGCTTTGCAGCTGGAGCTCGGGCCGAATGACCGGGAGACGCTCAAACGCCGGCCTTAGCGCAACCCAGGCCGGATCTCTACGGACACGTCGCGAACGCGTTCGTGTCGAGAGCGGTGACGTAGGAGCGGTCGAGGGGATTCGTGTAGGTTCGCACGACGCCCGTGTGCGTGTCGATGACGGTGACGGTGACCTCGACGTTCGTCAGTCCCGCGATGAACACCCAGAAATGGTTGAAGGGGTCCACGCACGCGTCTTTGACCTTCAGAATGAGCTCGACGTTGGTCGGATCGAAAAACCAGTAGTCCGCCGAATCGTCGGTGAGCACGGTCCCGTGGCCGTCGCCGTAGTCCGAGTGGGTTCGCCAGTAGACGTTGACCCTGTAGCGGCCACCGTGGAGGCACAATGTCGTGTCGTCGGCCACGCACGGCGCCGTGATGGAGCCCTTGATCAGGAAGGCGTCGTCGAAATAGCCGACGAGCGGAGGCGAGGGGTCGTTTCCCGTGCTGAGAAATGCGGCAAGACGGATCGACTGAACTCCGTCCGGGATTGTCACGTTGTCGGAGGAGACCGTCTGCCACACCCCGGGAGTCGCCGGGGAATTGGGGCTGGTGCCGCCAAGGGCCCCCGTGCATGTGGTCCCGGAGAAGTACTGCAGCGCCGGGCTGTCGATCGCGCTCGCCTGCCCCGTCGGGACGAAGAACTTTCCGCCGAAGCTGTAGTGATCGCCCGGTGAGACGCCGATGCAGGGGTTTCCCAGAATGCCCTGGCCGGATTCCGCCGCGCTCAGATTGTTCGTGATCTTGGCGGAGCCGGACGTCGTCAGGCCGTCGGCGTCCCGACTGTCGAACTCGGCCGAACCACCCGAGGTGCTCCAGAGCAGGAGGTTGGTATCGAAGTTCGGGTTGTCCATCAGGTTCTGCGCGATGGCGGTACCGCCGACCGCGAGTGCAGCGAGTGCGAGAAAAGCTGAGCGCCGGAAATTCATCCTCCGCCTCCGTTCCGTTGGAACATTTCGTTTTGGGCGTTCCGCGGGCCGAATCATACAATGACCGGCGCAGCGTTCGTCAAGCTGCGGTGAGAGAGCCCAACAAAAAGCCCCGACTTTCGCCGGGGCTGAAATCCAGAAGGGCGCTGGCGGTCAGGCGGTCAGGACTTTTTGCCGCCCATCGAGATGCTCGACACCTTGATGCTGTCGCCCGTCATTTCGCCCTTGAGCGTCACGCTGTGGCCCACGTGCTCGGCGAGCGCCGGGTCGTCCTGGTTCTCGATGCTGTAGACCTTCCCCTTGCTGACGAAGACGTATTTGGCCCCGCCCTTGATGCATTCCTGCGCGCACTCGCGGTCGGTCAACTTCTTTCCGGAGTGCTCGATGGCGGATTTGTGCGAGGCGCCGCACATGCTGTCGCTGATCTTTCCCTTCCAGGTCTGTTCCGCGCCGAAGGAAAACGCCGCGCCGAAGAGAATTGCGAGTGTGATTCCCAGAAGACGTTTCATGGGCTCTCCTTTCATGAAGGGTATCCAGTACATGCAAAAATTACGCCACCGGATACGATTTCAGGAGAGCCTTGAGCTCGTTTGGGAGAGCAAAATTGACGTCCTCTTTGACGGTCTCGAACTCTTCGACCGTCTTCACGCCAAGCTCTCCACGGCAGTGGTCGATGACTTCGCGGACGAGGACTTCGGGCGCGGAAGCGCTCGCGGTCAGGCCGAGCACCCGGACGCCGGCGAGCCATTCCGGGCGGATGTCGCGCGCGCGCTCGATCAAGTGCGCGGGGACGTCGTGGGTGAGGGCGACCTCGCAAAGCCGCAGGGAGTTGGAGCTGTTGGGCGCTCCGAGGACGAGAAGCGCGTCAATGTGGGGGGCCATCGCGCGGACGGCGTCCTGCCGGTTCTGGGTCGCGTAACAGATGTCGCCCTTCGGCGGGCTGATCATCTTCGGGAATCGGCGTTTCAGGATCGCGGCGATTTCGCGCGTGTCGTCGAGCGACAGAGTCGTCTGCGTGAGGTAGGCAACGCGGTCCGGATCGGCCACCTCGACCGCTTCGGCGTCGGCCGTCGTTTCGATGAGCCGGATCGCGGAGGGCGCTTCGCCCAGCGTCCCGATCGTCTCGTCGTGATCCTCGTGCCCGATGAAGAGGATCGTGTACCCCTGTTTCGCGAAATGCAGCGCCTCGAGATGGACCTTCGTGACGAGAGGACAGGTCGCGTCGATGGTCCGGAGTTTCTTGTCCCGCGCGCTCTGGCGCACTTCGGGCGAAATCCCGTGGGCCGAGTAGATCAGCCAGGAACCGGCGGGGACCTCCGCGATCTCTTCCACGAAGCGCGCGCCCTTCTCGCGAAGCTCGTCGACGACGTAGCGGTTGTGAATGATTTCCTTTCGGACGTAGACGGGGCCGTCGCAGACTTCCAGCGCCTTTTCGACGACGTCGATCGCGCGCACGACGCCCGCGCAGAAGCCGCGCAGCCCCGCGATCAGGAGTTTTTCGATCGTTGGATTCGGACGCGGCGGCGCGGCAGTTTCCGGGGAACTCACCAGCGCACCCCTTCGACGGCATGCATGCTCCCGCGCGCCCCGGATTCCGGGTCGGCGGCCGCTTTTTCCGCCAGGTCCGGAAAGGAGGCGAAGACCTTCGCGACGATTCCCTCGGCGTCGAGGCCGAGCGACGCGCGCTGATGCGCCTGGGGGCCGTGCTCGACGAACTGATCCGGGATCGCGTGGATTCGTGCCGTCACTCCGTCGAGGCCTTCGGCCTGCAGCGTCTCGAGAACGGCGCTTCCAAAACCGCCCATGCCGAGGTGCTCTTCGATCGTGAGAAGCCGGGCGCTCCGGCGGGCGGATTGACGCAGCAGGTCCGCGTCGATCGGCTTCGCGAACCGGGCGTTGACGACGCCGGCATCGATCCCGCGGGCCGAAAGCCGTTCCGCGGCCTCGCTGGCGGCCGCGACCATCGAGCCGTACGCGAAGAGGGTCACGTCGGCGCCATCCCGCAGCGCTTCGCCCTTGCCGATCGGAAGGGTCCGGACGGGATCCTCGAGAGGGACGCCGAGCCCGAATCCACGCGGGTAGCGCAGCGCGAAGGGAACGCCGGATTTCAGCGCCGTTGCCAGCAGACGGCGCAATTCGTTCTCGTCTTTGGGTGCGGCGACGACGATGTTCGGGATTCCCCTCGTGTAGGCGATGTCGTAGATCCCGTGGTGCGTCTTGCCGTCGTCGCCGACGAGGCCGGCCCGGTCGATGCACAAAGTGACCGGAAGGGACTGAAGGCACACGTCGTGGATGATCTGGTCGTAGGACCTCTGCAGGAACGTCGAATAGATCGCGACGACCGGTTTCCAGCCGGCCTTGGCCATCCCCGCCGCCATGATGACGGCGTGCTCCTCGGCGATGCCGACGTCGTACACGCGTGAGGGGAATCGCTTTTTCACCTCGGTCAGGGCCGTCCCGACGAGCATGGCCGCGCTGATGGCGACGATCTTCTCGTCTTTTTCCATGAGTTCGATCAGGGTCTGCGCGAAAACCTGCGAATAGGTCTTTCGGTTTGCGGCCCCCGCCGCCGGAGAGGGCGTCCCCGGCTGATGGAACTTGCAGGGGTTCTCCTCGGCATCGAGGAATCCCCGTCCCTTGTGCGTGAGCGCGTGAAGGACGACCGGCGTGCCGTCACGCGAAATCTGTTTGACGGTCTTCAGGGCCTCTTCCATTTCGGCCAGGTTGTGGCCGTCGATGGGTCCGATGTACTGGAGGCCCATCTCCTCCCAGATCCGATTCGGGAAGAACAACCCTTCGACCGAGGTCTTGATCTTCCGCGCGATGTCCCAGGCCTGCTCGCCGAGGGGCAGCTTTGAGAAGAGTTTTTCGCCCGCTTCGGTCAGTTTTTGATACTTCGGGTGAAGGACGAATCGGTTGCGCCAGTGGGCCAGCCAGCCGACATTTTCGGAGATGGACCATCCGTTGTCGTTGAAGATCACGACGAGCCGGCGCGGCTTGAGGTGGACGATGTTGTTGAGCGCCTCGTAGCTCGGCCCCGAGGTCAGCGCGCCGTCCCCGACGACGGCGACGACGTAGGGCTCGCCGGGATCGTCCTGCAGCGCGACTGACATTCCGACGGCGTAGGAGATGCCGGTTCCGGCGTGGCCGGCGGCGAGGGTGTCGTGCTCGCTTTCCATGGGCTCGGCGAAGCCGGAGAGACCTCCGGGCGTCCGGATCGTGGCGAATTGTTTCCGGCGGCCGGTGACGAGCTTGTGCGTGTAGCACTGGTTGGAAGTGTCCCAGACGATCCTGTCGGTGGGGCTGTCGAACACCCGGTGGAGCGCCAGGGTGAGCTCCACGACACCGAGGTTGGACGCCAGGTGTCCCCCCGTTTTCGTGATCGTCTCGACGATGACGTCGCGGCACTCCTGCGCCAGCCGGGAAACCTCCTCCGGAGTCAGCGCCCGAAGATCCCGGGGGCTGTCGATGTGGTCGAGGATGGATTTCAAGATGCCCCCCCACCGCATGATATCGAAAAGATCGCGGGTTCGTTGCGGTCGAGGGCGCGCTCGAGCCGCCGGGCGATGAGAAAGACCTCGGGACGGCTCACTTTCGCTCCGGCCCCGGCCTTCTCGATCCGGTCGAGCGATGCCCAGGCGAGCTCCACCGGCAGCGCCGTGAACCCCACGAGTCCCCGCGGCGCGCCGGCTTTCTGCAGCTCGAGAACGTACTCTCCGGCGCGGGCGAGGTCGTTGCGGGCGAGCGCGAAGACTTCCGCCCGATCGACCCCAGGCGGCAGGTATCGGCGGCCCTGCTCCAGGTCGGAATACGAGTCCTTCAGGATGTTGACGAGCTGAAGCCCCTCGCCGAACAGGGGAGCCCGCTTCCGGAGGAACGCTTCGATTCCCGACAATCCGCCGCCGAGGAGGAAAAGCTCGGTCAGCATCTCTCCCACGATCCCGGCCACGGCGTAGCAGTAACCGCGCAGGTCCGCGACGTCGTCGAGAACGAGATTGCCCTGGGCCGTCATTCGCGAAACGAAACCGGCCATTCCCCCGGCGGACCGCCGCACATGCTCGCCGATGAGAACGCGCGCGGGCGCGGCCAGCGATTCGAAATCGCGCAGGACCGACGGCGTCTCCCGGAGCAGCTCGAGGTAGCCCTCGTGCGCGCACGGGGGACGCGCGGTCCAGGCCGCGGCGAGGGCCTCCGCTTCACTCGAGCGGCCGTGAGCCGGCGAGGTAAATGCTCCTGCACCCTCGGCCTCGCTCGCCGGCGTCGGGGTCCTCCCCGAGCGCCCGCTCGGCAAGTCTCGCTCGCTTCTCGGCCGCAGTTCGCTTTCCCTCGGCGCTCGGAGACCAGCCTTCGCGGACGCGTCAGCCCCGCGGACCCCTCCGCCAGCCTCGCTCGACATATCCAACAGCGCCGCGAAGTCCGAGAGCGCCTTTCTTCTCTCGGCGGGGCTCCACAGCTCCGCGTCTTCGAACGTGTCCGCGATGCGGAAGAGAAGGTAGGCGATGGAAACCTCGCGGCGCGTCGGCTCAGGCAGCAGCGGGATCGAGAGAGCGAACGTGCGGCTCGTTTTTTCGAGGAGATCGTCGAGATTCGCCATCGCGTCAATCGTACTGCAGGAGTGCCTCGACCACCCGGGCGAGGCTTTCACTGGCCGCGCTCACCCGGCGTCCCAGAGAGAGGAGCTGCCGCGCCGCCGATGGCCGGAAGATCATTCGCGCCGCGACGCTCGCCCGGCGCACCGGACCGCCGGGTTCCTGGCACTCCGCGAGAAGCGGCGGAAGGAATTCCCGGGCCGCGTCGGAGATCGCCCGGAGGGCGAGGAGGGGGACTCCGCGCTCCGCGGCCGCGCGCGACCAGAAGGCCGTCTCGAGATCGACGGCGGCGGGAAGGCCGGCGGGAAGGCGGGCCGCGAGCGCCCGCCGCTCGTCTGGTCGGCAGACGATCCGGCCGACGGTCAGCAGCACGGCCGGGGTCGCTCCGGGGAGAGCCC
>JBOGJO010000231.1:0-10293 GCA_050747885.1 Thermoanaerobaculia bacterium | reverse complement strand
ACGGTGTAACGCTGAAGGGTCGACTGCGGGTCGTCGCCCGCGTTCCGGGAGGCCTGAAGCTCCACGACATCGCTCGGAACGGCCGCGTCCTCCTGACGCGCGAAAGCCCCCGCGTCGGCATCCTCGGAATGCTCCATGGCGACTCGCGTGAGCACGACATGTCGTTTCTCGACTATTCCTTCGCGGCCGACCTGGGCACGGATTCTCAAGCGCTTCTCTTCGACGAAGAAGGAGAGGCGGGCGGAGCAAACTATACGGTCTACCTCCGGAAGGCGGACGGCTCTCCCGTCGTTCGGTTGGGCGAAGGCAACGCTCTGTCCCTCTCCCCGGACGGAAAATGGGCGTTGTCGATCATGGCGACGCCCGGCTCGCCTTTCCGCCTCCTGGCCACCGGCACCGGCGAGCCTAAACTCCTCTCGACCGCCGGAATCAATCCGGAACAGGGCGCCGCGTGGTTTCCCGACAACCGTCGAATCGCCTTCGCAGGGAGCGAGCCAGGGCACGGCCTCCGGATCTACGTGCTCGACATCGAGGGCAGCAAGCCGAGAGCGATCACACCGGAAGGAATCACGGCGGCTCTTCCCGGGTTCGCGATTTCTCCCGACGGCAGGCTCGTGGCTGCCATCGGAAAGGACCACCGGGCGATGCTTTTCCCCGTGGACGGCGGATCCTCGCGTCCGATCAACGGTGTTGCCGACGGAGAATTTCCGCTCCGCTTTTCGCCCGACGGGCGATCCCTCTACACCTGGAAGCGCGGAGAAATCCCGGCACGAATCGCCCGAATCGACATCGAATCGGGGCGTCGCGAAATCTGGAAGGAGCTCCTTCCCGTGGATCCCGCGGGCGTCGAGCGGATCTCCAACGTGCTCGTCAGCCCCGATAGCCGGGGATATGCGTACTGTTACGCTCGTCTGCTCTCGGATCTGTTCGTGGTCGAGGGACTGAAGTAGCCGTCCATGCCTCTCGTCACCGGAACGAAACTCGGTCCCTACGATCCGCCTTCGCCCAGGCTTCGGCGGACAGGGATCGTCGAATGACCCTAGCCACGGGAACGCGGCTGGGGCCGTACGAGATACTGTCGCCGCTGGGAGCCGGGGGCATGGGCGAGGTCTATCGCGCGCGCGACGCCCGGCTTGGCCGCGATGTCGCCATCAAAGTCCTTTCGGCCGAGGCCGCGGCGAGCCCGGAACGCCGCGCGCGGTTCGAAAAAGAAGCGCGCGCGGCCTCGGCGCTCAACCACCCGAACATCGTCTCGATCTATGAAATCGGCGAGTCGGGCGACACGACGTACATCGCGATGGAGCTCATTGAGGGTGCCACTCTGAAGGACTCTCTCCCCGCGGGACCGCTTTCCTCCAAAAAGCTCCTGGACGTCGCCGTGCAGGTCGCCGACGGCCTCGCGAAAGCGCACGCCGCCGGCATTGTCCACCGGGATTTGAAGCCCGAAAACGTGATGATTTCGAAAGACGGCTACGTCAAGATTCTCGACTTTGGCCTGGCGAAGCTCGTGGAAACGAGCTCCGAGGAGCTCTCGGACCTTCCGACCGGAACCACCCCCGGCATGGTCATGGGGACCGTCGGCTACATGGCGCCCGAGCAGGCCGCCGGGCGTCCCCTCGACTTTCGCGCGGATCAGTTTTCCCTCGGCGCGATACTGTACTGGCTCGCGACGGGCAAGCGGGCGTTTCAGCGCGACACCTCGGCAGAAACGCTGACGGCGATCATCCGGGAGGAGCCTCAGTCGATTTCGCAGATTCAGCCCCGGACTCCCGCGCCGCTGCGCTGGATCATCGAGCGCTGCCTGAACAAGAACCCCGAAGAGCGCTACGCGTCGACGCGGGACCTCGCCCGGGATCTCGCGACGCTGCGCGAACATCTCGCGGAAGCAACCGGCTCGGGAGAGATCGCGGCCGCGGCGGCTCCGCCGGACGCCGAGTCCGCGCGGAATTTCCAGCGCTTGAGCTTCCGCCGGGGAACGATCCTCTCGGCGCGGTTCGCCCCAGACGCCCAGACTGTGATCTACGGCGCGGCGTGGGAAGGAAATCCGTTTCGGCTCTTCTCGACGCGCCGGGAGAGCCCGGAGTCGAGCCCGCTCATCCTGCCCGATGCGGAAATTCTCTCGATCTCCGACTCGGGAATGATGGCGATCTCGCTCGACCGCCACTGGGCAGGCCGGTTCCTGTGGACCGGCACGCTCGCGCAGGTTTCGATCCTCGGAGGCGCGCCGCGCGAGATCGAAGAGGATGTGCAGGGCGCCGACTGGGGGCCCGACGGCGAGCTCGCGATCGTGCGAACGGTCGGCGGCAAGCATCGGCTCGAATATCCCCTGGACACCGTCCTCTACGAAACAGCCGGCTGGATCAGCCACGCCCGGGTTTCGCCCGACGGAAAGCTCGTGGCTTTTCTCGACCACCCCGTCGCCGGAGACGACGCGGGCTCGGTCGTCGTCGTGGACCGCGCCGGCAAGGTGACCGTCCTCTCGACCGGGTGGATCACGGCCTACGGCCTGGCCTGGCCGAAAGACGGCGGGGAAGTCTGGTTCACCGCCACGCGCGTGGGCGTTGCGCGATCCGTCTGGGGCGTGAACCTCGCGGGAGAAGAGCGGCTTCTTCTGCGCACGCTCTCCGAGCTGACGATCCAGGACGTCTCGGCCGAGGGGGGAATTCTCATCACGAGCGACAACGGCAAGGTCGGTATCATCGGCCAGCCGCCGGGCCAAAGCCGCGAGAAAGACCTCTCGCTTCTGGACTGGTCGCTCGTGCGCGATCTCTCGCCCGACGGAAAGCTTCTTCTTTTTGACGAATCGGGCGAGGGCGGAGGCGCCAGCGGCTCCGTGTATGTCCGCAAGACCGACGGCTCGCCCGCCGTCCGGCTGGGCGACGGCCTCGGAAAGCAGGTCTCGCCCGACGGCAAGTGGGTGCTCTCCGTCACGATCACGCCGTCGCGCCGCATCGTTCTGCTCCCCGTTCGAACAGGGACCCGCCGGGAGATCGAGTCGCACGGCATCATCCCGCACGAGGCGATGTGGACCCCGATTCCCAACAAGTTCCTCGTCGCCGGAAACGAGCCCGGCCGCGGACGACGGCTGTACCTGCAGGATCTGGACGGCGGAGCGCCGACGCCCCTCACACCGGAAGGGATCGGCCATGGTTCGTTTCCGATCTCCCCGGACGGAAAGTTCGTGGTCGTTCAGGGGATCGATCACCTCTTCTATCTCTATCCCCTCGACGGCGGCGATCCGACGCCGATCCCGGGTCTCTCGCCCGACGACCGGCCGATTCGATGGACGCCCGTCGGGCGCGACCTCTATGTCTTCCGCCGCGGCGAGCTACCCTCGCAGGTTTTTCTCCTCGATCTCGCGACGGGACGAAAGGAACCCGTCAAGGAGTTGATGCCGCCCGATTCCGCCGGCGTCGTCGAGATCGTCTCGGTTCAGCTGACACCCGACGCGGCATCCTACGCGTACAGCTACCACCGGATCCTGTCGGATCTCTTCCTCGTCGAAGGGGTGAAGTAAGGAGGTCGCCTCGTGGCGCGAACGACGGACCACGGCCGGCAGGCGGGGCTGCTCTTCGCCGCGCTCCTCGCCGTCCTGCTCGCCCTTCCCTTCGCCGGATATTCACCGATCGAATTTCGGTTCGGGTTGCGGGCGCCGCAGGTTATCCGGGGAGACGAGCCTCACTATCTTCTGGTCGTCAACAGCCTTCTGTTCGACCGCGATCTCGACCTGCGAGCCGATTACTCCCGCGCCCTGCTGGGAGGCTTCGACGCCGGTCGCATCCTTCGCGGGGTCGGGATCGACCACGCAACGTTTCTCGTGGACGCGCGCACGGGTTCGCACGCCGGCTGGTGGACAGTCTTCGATGCGGGCCGGCCTCTCGGGCACGGGCTTTTTCGGAGACTGAGCCCGCGTTTTCCGGATTCGTCCGCCTACCTCGAGCGAAGCGACCATCCGGCCGGTTACCCTCTGCTCGTCGCAGCGCTGCTCCGGCCCTTCCCGCTTGACCGCCAGGGAGTCGAGATCGCGATGGCGTTGCTCAACGCTCTGGCGGCATGGACGGGTCTCATCCTCGTTTACGAGCTGTCGCTCGGCGCCGGCCTCTCGCGGCGATATGCCGTCCTGGCCGTGGCGCTCCTCGTCGCGAGTCCCTGGCTTTTCTATTCCCAGGGCCACTACTCCGAGATCTTTCAAGGAGTGGCTCTCCTGGCGAGCCTCCTCGCGCTGCAGAGGAACCGTCCCGGGCTGGCGGGCTTTCTGGCCGGTCTGGCGGTGTGGATCAAGCCCGCGCTCGGCCTGGTCCTCGCCGCGTGGATCTTTCTGACGTGGCGCCAAAAGTCCGGCCGAGACGCTCTTCGGACTGCCGGGGCCGGCGCCTTTCCGATCGCGGGTTTTCTCGCGTTCAACTGGTGGCAGGCGCACACCCTCCTGGTCTCGGGCAACGGGGACCCGACCTGGAGGCCCGGTCTTTCCGGATTGCTCGCGACTTTGCTCGATCGGGAACACGGACTGCTGACATTTGCGCCGTGGGCGCTTCTCGCTTTCGCTGCTTTTGTTTCGATTCGACCCAAGCGAGGCGCGCTCCTGTCCGACATTGCGCTCCCGGTGCTGCTCATGCTCGTTCTCCTCGCAAGCTTCGGCCCGCTGGGCGCGGATTGCTACGGGCCGCGCTACTGGGTGCCGATGCTTCCCTGGCTGGCGATTGCCGCCGCAATCTTCGTCGCGCGCGGCGGACTCTTCGTTCGGGGCCTGACGGTCCTGTTGTTCGTCGCGGGCCTCGCGATTTCAGTCCCTGCGGCTCTCGAAGGAGGGTTTGCATGGAACGCTCCCCCCTTGCGGCCCGCGGCGTTTCTTCTGGAAGGCCTCCCGGGAAAAGCCGGGGCCTCGGCTCGGGCGTGGATTCAGAAGGGAGCGCGATAAGTCTCCTGAGGACTCAGGCAGGACTTACGGCCTGCGGAAGAGGAGAGGCAAAAACCAGACGGCGCCTCCGTACGCGCTGACGGCCGCCTCCATGACCGTTGCGGCGATGAATGCGATGCGAAAGGAACGCTTGGGCGAGACGACTGCGCACAGCAGAAACATGAGCGCAAATATTGGCGAGATGAGGATTCTCACGACCGAGAACGCGGCCCAGGTGGCCCAGTATGAGGGTGGCGCGTGGCGTTCGACGGCGAAGATGACGGCTGATGCTACGCCTGAGACCGCCAGGAGAAAACTCGAACCGGCGAGCATGGCCCAGAAGGCGTAGTGGGGCCTGAGGAAGAAAAGGGCGCCACCCGTTGGAACGAGAGCGCAGACGCCGAACACCGCGATAAACAGAGTCCCGTCTCCAAACGCGTACATGCCGCCGGACGTTTGCCGGTCGGGCCCGCTCGTCAAGGCGACGCGCATGGCAACGGCCGCCGATGCAACGACGGCGGCACCAAAATACCCGGCCGCTACGACGGCGAGCTTAGTTGGAGGTTTCAAGCTGAAAGCCGATCTTGAGCGTGTTCAGTTCCAAAAACCGAAAGCGGTTTGCAGAATGGAAGACGGGTTCAGGCGAGGGCTCGCGTCGATCGGCGGCGGGTTGGGCGCTGGCATAACGGACCTCAGGGCCTAGCACGAAGATCGCAATCTGGCACCCGAACGAAATTGGCTGCTCAGGTATTGCTCACGGTGCCGGAGAGAACAGGACGGCTTTCGCGGCATTCGGGTGGAAAGCGACTGAGCAAAAAGGGCTCGATCGCGAAGGAAGTCTTCTCACCCGCCATGATCTCGGCGAGCATGAGGCCCGTCAGCGGCGCCGTGAGGATGCCGGTTCGAAAGTGCCCGCAGGCGTTGAGGTAGCCTTCGAGACCGTCAACGGGTCCCAGGATGGGCAGCTCGTCGGGCGAGCCCGGGCGCAGGCCCGACCAGACCCGTTTCACCCCGACATCCGCAAGCGCCGGCACGGCGCGGACGGCGCCTTCGCACAGCGTCTGAATCGCCGTCGGTGTTACGCCGGAGTCGAAGCCGACCTCTTCCGTCGTGCTTCCGATGATGACCTCGCCGTGGTGCTTCTGCGCCAGGTAGCAATCCGTGGTTGACAGGCAAGCCGTGAAAAGCGGTGGAAGCATATCCGTGCACACGATCTGCCCCCGCACAGGCCGTACCGGGACATCAACGCCCACCATGCGCGCGACCTGACCCGCCCACGCTCCGGCGGCGTTCACGACAAAATCTGCGGGCACACGTTCGGATCGCGTCTGTACCGCGGCGACCCGGCCGCCCTCGACCTCGATGCCCGTGACTTCCGTGTGCAAGAGCAGTCTTGCGCCGTGGTGGCGCGCGCCGGCGCGAAGCGCATCCGCCGTCCGGTACGGATTGACCTGGTCGTCTCCGTTGAAACGCAGGGCGCCTCGAATCTCCCGAGTGAGCGCGGGCTCTGCCCTGGCAACCTCCTCGGGTGTGAGCCAATCGATTCGTGACTGGCCACGAGGACAGTTCTGCCAGATTGACCGGGCGAAGGATTCGTCGCCCTCGTCATACATGAGAAAAAAGAGCGACGTCCTCTCGAGCTCGATGTCCATGCCTGCCGTCTCGACAAGATCTTCCGCAAGCGCCGGGAACATTTCGTTGGACTGGATCGCAAAGTCGAGGAAGGTCTTCGGAAGCTGCTCGGGCCCGTTCGCGGCCTTCACGGCGCCGCTCGCGAGCAACGCCTTGTAGAAGATCACGCCGCATCCGAGACCGAGCGATTCCCCGAGCGGCCAGAGGCCGCCGGCGGAGGCAGATGTCGCGCGCCCGCGCTTGGGCTGATCGACGAGTGTGACGCGCTGGCCACGCTTGGCGGCGGAGTATGCCACCGCGCAACCGATGACGCCTCCACCGATGACGACGACGTCCGAGGAACGATTCATGCCGGGCCTCCGTCCGGACGCGCTGAGCCTTGTGCGGCAATGCGATCCGGATTCAGGCGCGCCAGGGCACCGACCGTGACCGGCTTGATCGGTGGGCGCGGGTTGATCCGACCGGTCTCCCTCGGACTGCAGGCGATGGCGCTCGAAACGCGCAGGGCCATTGAAGGGCCGCAGTTGCGTCCCTGGCACGGCCCCATTCCGAGGCGGGTCAGCAATTTGAGTGCCTGAAGGTCGCGGGCACCTTGTGCCAGCGCGCTGTCGACCTCCGCGATGGAGACTTCTTCACATCGACAAGCCAACGTTTCCGGCGTCGCCAGTTCGCTCAGCCCGGGCCGGATGCGTGAAATTTCGTCGAGCACCTCGCGCACTCGCGAAAGTGACTGAAGGCGCTTGAGGGACGGCGCGCGCCGCCGATCGGCCTCGGCCGATCGCAACCTACCCGCCTGTTCCGCTGCGGTGATGCCGGCGATCCGACCTTCTTCGACTGCGACGAGAGCTCCGGCGACTCCCGCGCCGTCGCCCGCGGCGAACACGCCCGAGACCGTCGTCTCCATGTGCGCGGTGCGAACGGGAATCCAGCCGCCGACGGCTGGCGCGTACTCGTGACGGCAGCCCGCGAGCTCCGTGAGCCCGGTATTGGGCACGAAGCCGAACCCCACGACGAGAAGGTCGACATCGACCTTCCGGGCGCGCTGGAGATTGGGCCTCCACGTCTCGGAATCGACCGGACCGTACGTGACCGCTTCGATTTCGCGCTCGCCGTGCGCCGCGAACACGGTCTGGTTGAATCGAAGAGGAATTCCGGATTTCCGCAGCACGCGCCAGTAGTCCCATGCGTCCTTCAAAAGCTCACGTTCCCGCCAGACTTTCTGGAAGGCCGCCGGCGTCCAGGATGGTCGGCCGGCTTCGAGGACGGCGACGACTTCGACGCCGTCCTTGTGAAGCTGGTTCGCGACGACGAGCAACAACGGCCCGGTCCCGGCTACGATGGCACGCCGCCCCGGGAGCACGTGCATGGTCTTGACGAGGCCCTGGGCGCCGCCGGCCGTCATCACGCCCGGCAGCGTCCAGCCGGGAAACGGGACAGGGCGGTCATATGCGCCCGTGGCAAGAACCATTCGATCGGGCGTGATCACTCCCGAGGCCTCGCCGGCTACCCACGCGACGTCGCGTCCCCAGATGCCCACGACGCTCGTGCTCGATCGCACTTCGATCCGGTCACCGACCGCGGCGAGCTCGGCTCGTAACTTCTCCCCGCGCGAGTAGTCGCGCCCGAGAGCGCGCGAATCCAGAACGCGGAAACAATCGGGCGGCTGGCGGTAGATTTGTCCACCGGGTCGCGGCGCCTCGTCGACGAGCGTGCAAGCGAGGCCGGCGCGCGCGCCTTCGATCGCCGCCGCCATGCCCGCGGGTCCGCCACCGACGACGAGGAACGGCACTTTCATGCGTCGCCTCCGGTTACGACCTGAATTCGGGAAGGATCGACCACTGGCCTTCCCCTTGCTGGGTCTCGACGCGCATGTTTTCCCGCACGGGGGTCTGGCACGTGCGCGCGTTCGGCCGTCCGTCGACCGTCATGACGCACTCGAAACAGACCCCCATCCCACAGTAGAGCCCGCGGGCTGTGCCGTAGCGCGCTGTGATTCGGAGCACCCGGGTGCCCGCGGCGAGGAGGGCCGCGGCGACGCTCTCGCCCTCGAAGGCGGGGACCGGTGAGCCGTCGACCAGGATCTCGATCGCGCGCCCGCGCTGTAGACCGCCCTCGACACGCCGATCGACATGCTTCCGGGCCACACCCGACTCGATCTCGCGAGCGCCGGCCATTCCTCGGGCGCGTCGCTGATCTTCTCCGCCCATCTGCTCCTCCCCGCCTATCCTATCGTCCGCCTGAGAGTGGAGAACGGTTTTCAGGCGCGGGAATTCCAGCGATCGTCAGAGGGGGCGTTTTCGGTTGGGTTTTTCGGAAATTGGAAAACCCGATTCGCGAGCCCGGTGGGGTCAGACGGCGATCTCCACTGTTCTCGCGATCCCTTCCGATGCTGAAAGTCAGCCGCGGTGACGCAAGAGCGCCCACGCGGACACGAGCAGAATCGCGGCAAAAGCCGCCATGGGCCCTCGTCCCAGCGCTGGAACGGGCGCCGCCGTCTCGGATACCAGACTCACATCGACATTGTCCAGCCCGTTCTCGGTGTCGTTGGCGGGATCGCCGTTGAGAAATGCAATGTCGGTGAACGATGTCGCGGCGACGAACAAAACACTGAACGGCGACCAGGTCTGGGTCGTTCTCGAGATCCTCCAGCCGCACCTGCTTCAAGCCTCCCGCAACGCCCGGGCCGCCGAGCGGTTTCATCTTGGCGCCGTCTGCACCGAAGCGGCTCTCGAAGCCGGCGGGCGGAAGATGATTTTCTTTCCGCGGCCGGTGCCATTTTGTTCGCGACGCGTCGCGGCCGCGAAACGCTCGAACGCTACTTCGGGCGCAGCCGCGCCCGCGGCGACCGCCTCCCCGAGAGCCTCGCCGCGTGGGTCACCCATGAGTTGAAAGCGGCCACTGACGAGTCGGGACTCGCGACACCCCGCCGGCCTTTCGTCATCGGGCGAAAAGGAAGCCGACTCGTCGTCACCCTCGTCGAGAACGGTGAGAGTCATTTCCTCCTGCTCCAGGAGCGCACCGACGAGATCGATCCTTCGTCGCTTGCGACGCTGGGCCTCACTCGCCGGCAGTGCGAAGTGCTCGCCTGGGTGGCGCGGGGGAAGACCAATCAAGAGATCGGTTCGATCCTGGGATCGAGAGCTTCCACCGTCAAGAAACACCTCGAGCGGATCTATCCGAAACTTGGCGTGGAGACGCGGACCGCGGCGGCGATCCATGCGCTCGCCGTTGGACTCGAGCCGCTCCAATAAGGCGAATCACAGAGAGAATTGGCTCCTCAGGTAGGATTTGAACCTACAACCCTCCGGTTAACAGCCGGATGCCCTGCCGTTGAGCTACTGAGGAACAGGCAGGCAAGCCCCGAACGATAGCGGGGGCGGCGGGCGCTGTCAAATCTGGGTTCGGCCGTTCTAACATCGCTATGGGAATTCGCTCGCCGTCTCGGGGCCTAGGCCCAAGCTCCGCTTGCAACGCTTTCTCGTTGCCGCCCGCAAACTCGCGGCGTTTGGAAGGGCTTCGCCTGCGCGGTTCCCGTCTTCGGCTCGGCCACATGAGGTTGCTCAGACAGTGCGTCCGGCGCCTCAAAAGGTTGCTTCTCGGAGCGTCAGCCCCGCGGACCCCTCGACGATCTCGCTCACGATTGGGGCCCCATCCACGAGCAAAGCCCGCGAGAGCCCCCGGCCGGGGTCGGCCGGGGGCGCAGGCACTCGTTCGCAGGCCATGAGTGAGCCGCACGAAGAACCGGCGTTTCAGTTGGGCGGAAG
>JBOGJO010000230.1:0-12725 GCA_050747885.1 Thermoanaerobaculia bacterium | reverse complement strand
GCCTCGATCAGCGCGGGATCGCCGAGGTTTTTCGATGCGTGAACGAGGGCGGAGACGGCGAGGGCGTTCCACGAGGTCAGCACCTTGTCGTCGCGCGAAGGCGCCACCCGGGCGGAGCGCGCGGCCTCGAGGGCGCGCTGATCGGCCGACAGGCGCCGGGCGATTTCCTCCGGGCTCCGCTTGAACCTTCGAGCGAGAGCCCCGTCGTCTTCGGTCCGCCGCGGCAAATTCCTGCCGCGCCCCTCTTCGAACTGCGGAGGCGCGTTGCCGGCGTCCCGGATGCCGAAGGCCTCGCGGTACAGAGGCGCCTCTTCCTTGCCGAGGACGGAATCGATTTCGGCGGCGGTCCAGAGGTAGTACTTTCCCTCGACTCCTTCCGAGTCGGCGTCGAGCGCGGACGAGTAGGCGCCCTCCGGCGTCTTCATCTCCCGCTCGAGCCAGTGGAAAATCCTCTCGGCGGTTTCCCGGTATTCGGGGTCCCCGAAGAGCGCGGCCGCGCCCGAGTAGATCTCGAGGAGCTGGGCGTTGTCGTACAACATCTTTTCGAAGTGGGGGATGAACCATTCGGAGTCGACCGAGTAGCGGTGGAACCCCCCGCCGACGTGGTCGAAGATCCCTCCCTTCTGCATCTCGTCGAGCGTTCGGCGCAGCATCCGTTCCGCTTCGGGGTCCTTTCCCGATCGGCTGCGGAAAAGCAGGAACTGAAGGGGCCCATGAGGCGGAAATTTCGGAGCGTCGGAGAATCCGCCGTGGGAGGAGTCGAAGCGGCGGTGCAGGTCGCCGAGCAGGGAGTCCCCGAATGCGGAATTTAGAGGAGCGGCGCTTCCGTTCTGCGGCGCCGCCTGAATGGCCTGCTCGACGATTTCGGCGACGTGCGAGGCCTGCTGCTCGATCTCGCCGCGATTCTTCTTCCACGCCTCGGCGATCCGCGGAAGCAGGGTTCGCATTCCCGGCCGTCCGTAGCGGTCCTCGGGAGGGAAATAGGTCCCTGCGAAGAACGGCCGGCCGTCGGGCGTGAGAATCACGGTGAGCGGCCATCCTCCCGATTGCGTCATCAGCTGGCAGGCGGTCATGTACACGTTGTCGAGGTCGGGGCGCTCCTCCCGGTCCACCTTGATCGAGACGAAGGCGGCGTTGAGCAGCGCGGCGATCCCGGCGTTCTCGAACGATTCGCGCTCCATGACGTGGCACCAGTGGCACGTCGAGTAGCCGATCGAGAGGAAAATCGGCCTGTCCTCGCTCCGGGCCCGCGCGAGCGCTTCGCTTCCCCACGGGTACCAATCGACGGGATTGTGCCGGTGCTGCAGGAGGTACGGGCTCGATTCTCCCGCGAGCCGGTTGACCGGGGTCGCGCCCGGGGCGCCGGGAGCCGTTGTCGCCATCGCGAACAAGGCTAGCACCATCCCGATTTTTCCCCGACCGGTCATTTTCGGGACGAGAGCTCGGCGAGGGTGATGCTCAGAAGGTTTTGCTGCTCGGCGGTTTGCTTCCGGAAGAGTCTTCGCAGGATCCGCGCGATTCGATCGTGCCCGTCCGGAGCCACGGAAAACAGCTCCGGCGATACGGACGCCACCACCTTCGCGAGCGGAACGGATTCGAGCTTTCGAACGATGCCCCAGCCCTGCCCCTCGGCTTCGGCAACGAGATCGTCCTGCGCGAGCTGCCGGGCAATCGATTCCAGATCGGAGCGCCCGAGGTCCTGCTTCAGGTCTTCGAGTCGGACCGGAGCCGCATGCGCCGCAAGGGCGATCAGGAGCCGAACGGCCGATTCCGCGCGACCCTCGCCGGCGCGAACCGTCGAGGCGTCGTCGCCGGCGTCCAGGACGAACGTGAGCTCGACGCCGGCGAGGACGAGCTCCCAGAAGAAAAACAGGGACAGGAGTAGCAGGAGCACGAGAGACAGGGACCCGTAGATGATGTTGATCGTGTGGAAGAGCTTGAAATAAAGGGCAAACCCGAATTTGATGATCCGGAGCGAGAGCGAGACGATCACCGCCGCGAGGGCGGCCGAGCTCCACGACACCCGGGCGTTCGGGAGAAAGCGATAGAGCAGCGTCAGCGCGGCAGCCACGACGAGAGCCGCGAGGAGCCTTCCGAAAAGAGCGGAAGCGACGATGTTTTCGAAGGCGATCTGCTTTCGCAGCTGGTCGAGGCCGGAAACGAGGACCCCGAGCAGCAAGGCTCCCGCGAACAGGCCGACGGTGTAAACCACCATCCGGGCGAGGAGCCGGCGCCGCTTCGGCGCTCCCCACACGTGGTTGACGGTGTCTTCGATGATGAAGATCAGCCGGAGCGAGGTGGCGACGAGAACCGCGATCCCCACGCCCGACACGGTCTTGGCGGACTCGATGAACTCCCTCAAATTCGCCGTGATCCTCGCGCTCTGGTAAGGCAGGGCCATGTTCACCGCGTCGAGGATCGCGAGATCGTTCTCGCGGAAGAAGGTCGCGAGCAGGATGGCAAACGTCGCCGCCAGGGGAACGGCCATGAGGAGAGTGGAGAAGGTGAGCGAGGCGGCGAGGTCCGGGCCTCTGTCCCCGAAGAAGCCTCTGGCCGTCTGCAGGGCGACTCGTCTTGCCTTCCGGGCGATCGTCATTCGAGCTCCTCGGTCTGATTTCGCTCGGGCAGCCGCACGTCGAACCCGAGCTCGGACCGGATCCGGGCGGCCAGCGCGATCCGCGCGGGCTCTTCGCCATGGACGAGGTAGGTGCGCCGCGGCTTGCCGGGAATCCTGGAGAACCACTCGAGGAGCTCCCCCTGGTCGGCGTGGGCGGAAAGAGCCGGAATCTGCTCGATTCGAGCGCGCACCTCCACGCTCTGGCCGTAAATCCGGATGCGCCTGGCTCCGTTTTCGATGAATCGGCCGAGAGTTTCCTCGGCCTGATAGCCCACGAAGAGGAGTGTGGTGTCGGGGTCCGGGAGCCTTTGAACCAGGTGATGGAGAATCCGGCCGCCGCTCAACATTCCCGACGCCGAGATGATCACCGCGGGGCCCTTCAGCCGATTCAGGGATTTCGATTCCTCGACGGTTCGCATGAGCCGCACCGAGCCGCCTTCGATCGGCGACTCGTTTGCGCTTTCGAGCCGGGTCGTCTCGAAGTCGTGTTCGCTCGTGAAACTCCGGTAGATTTCGACCGCGGACACGGCCATCGGCGAATCCACGAAGATCGGAAGGTCCGCGGGAATCTTCCGGTCGCGCTGGAGCTCGCGAAGGTAGAACAGGATCTCCTGGGTTCGGCCCACCGCGAAAGCGGGGATCAGGAGGACGCCGCGGTTGGAAACGACTCGGGCCGCCACGCGCTCGAGGGACGCCAGCGGCGATTCCTGGGGATGGCTTCGATCGCCGTACGTCGATTCCAGGAGCACGTAGTCGGCGGACACGATCGGTTCCGGGTCTTTCAGGATCGGGACGTGCTTTCGCCCGACGTCGCCGGAAAAGAGAACCGAGACGCTGCCGGCCTGCACCCGAATGAACCCGGCGCCCAGGATGTGGCCGACGCGGTGGAATGCGCAATCGACGTGCGGAGCCAGGGGCGTGGATTGATCGAACGCGACCGGCCGCAGGAGCTTCAGTGCTGCGCGCGCGTCGTTCTCGTCGAACAAGGGCAGAGCCGGCTTGTGGCGGGAATAGCCCTTCCGGTTCGCAAACGACGCTTCTTCCTCCTGCAGCCTGCCGGCGTCGGGAAGGAGGTACGTCAGCAGCGCCTTCGTCGGCGCCGTGCAATAGACCGGGCCGGCGTAACCGTCCCGGACGAATCGCGGGAGATAACCCGTGTGGTCGATGTGCGCGTGCGTGAGGAGGATCGCGTCGACGGACCGGGGATCCACCGGTGGCCGCTCCCAGTTGAGTTGTCGCAACGCGGAGCCGCCCTGGAAAAGCCCGCAGTCGACGAGGATTTTCTTTCCGTCCGACTCGAGGAGGAAACGGGAGCCCGTCACGGTCCCGCAGGCTCCGAAGAAGCTCAACCTTGGCATGGAATTTCCTTCAAAACGTGAAAATAGCACGGGTTGTGCGATAAGCTTGGTTTTTGACTTGGAGGACGCCATGGCGAAGGACACGTTCGAAAAGACCAAGGATTTCGTGGACGAGAAGCTCGACCGAACCAAGGAGTACCTCGGAGATTCCTACAAGAAGACGCGCGAGAAGGTGGACGATCTTCTGGGCGACGCGAAGAAACAGTGGCGGGGAGTGAGCGCCCAGTTTCCCGACCAGTGGGAAGACGTCTCGGGAGAAATGAAGAAGTACGTCAAGAAGAATCCCGTGGCTTCCCTGGCGATCGCGGCGAGCGTCGGTTTCCTCGTCGGGCTGCTTTTCTCGCGGCGCGACTGAGGCGTCGAGCGATGCGGCGCGCTCGCCGAGCCAGCGGGTCCCGTCAGTTCTTCTGGATGGCGGCGGCCTTCCTGGGACTCTACCTGACCCGGCGGCAAGCGCGCGTCCTGGCGCGCGCGGTTTCTCTCTACGTGATCGGCCGCGCGTTGAGAGCTCTTTCGGAAGCGCTCCGCGAAGAATATTCCTACCTATAATGCTCCGGTGATCGAACGGTCGGGCGGTTTCCCCGCCCTCTCGACGTTTGCCGGCAGCGCGGGTTGAGCCTGTAAGCTGGGTCAGTTCGACCTACTCGCGCTGCTGTCGACGATGCCCGGATCGGCCGACCCGAACCTGATCGCCGGGCCCGGCCTGTCGGAAGACGCTTCGGCCTATCGGCTCGGAGACGGGAGGGCGCTCGTTCAGACGATCGACTATTTTACCCCGGTCGTGGACGACCCTTACCGTTTCGGGCAGATCGCCGCCGCCAACGCCCTCTCGGACCTGTATGCGGCGGGGGCCCGGCCGGCGGTTGCCCTGGCTCTCGCAGCCTTTCCCGCGGAGGTTCTGCCCCTCGCGGTTCTCGAAAAGATCCTGCGCGGCGGCGCCGACAAGGTGGCGGAGGCCGGCGCATCCGTCACGGGCGGCCACACGATCGACCACGACGTGCCGATTTACGGGCTCGCCGCGACAGGATTTGCCCGGGAAGAGGATCTGACCCGTCATGGCGCGGCTCGTCCCGGCGACGAGATCGTGCTCACGAAGCCGCTCGGCATCGGGGTGATGGTGTCCGCCGGAAGGGCCGACTCGCTCGGGGGGATCTTCCATCGGCGATGGCTCTCCGACGACGTCCTGGAGAGGCTGGCCGATCAGATGGCGGCCTTGAACGCCGGCCCGTCCCGCCTGATGCCCGGCTTTTCGATCCGCGCCGCGACGGATGTCACCGGTTTCGGCCTTCTGGGGCATGCGTGGAATCTCATGGAATCCTCCGGTACGACCGCCGTGTTTCGCCGGTCGAGGATCCCGATCTTCCCGGGGGCGCGCGAGGTCGCGCGCAAGGGAGTTGCCTCCGACGGCTCGCGAAAGAACTTTCGCAGCCTTCGGCCCAGGACCCAGTGGCGCGGCGAGTGGAATGACGACGAGTTCCTTCTCCTCGCGGACGCGCAAACCTCGGGAGGCCTTCTCGTCTGCGTTCCGGGCGGGCGGGGCGAAGAGTACGCGGCGAAATGCCGGGAAACCGGGGCCCCGGAGGCTGCGGTGGTTGGAAGTGTGATCGCGCGGGGGACGGCGGCGCTCGTCGTGGAGCCCTGAGGACACGGCGGGAGCGGTCCGGCGCGGGAGAAAGGAGCTCGAATGTCCACGGGAGAGTCTGACCAGGAGTGGGTGGAGGTTTCGCGCGTCGCGCAGGACGCCGAAGCGGATTTGATTCGCGGCTTTCTGGAGTCGGAAGGGATCCAGGTCGAGCTCGACAACCGGACCTTCCACATGGAACCGGTCAACTTCGGCGACATGACCGGGATCCGGATTCTGGCGCCCGCCGCGGAGGCGGAGCGCGCCCGGGCCCTTCTGGAGGAGAAGAGGCGGGAATTCGATTCGGCTCGGTCCGGTCTCCCGGAACCGGAAAAATAAGATGGCAGACTTTTCGGCCGGCGCGAGCGTCGGGCGATTCCGACTCGAGCGGCCCCTGGGCCAGGGCGCCATGGGCGCGGTCTATCTGGCGACCGATCCGGAAATCGAGAGGCCCGTCGCGATCAAGATCATCCGGAGGGACCCGACCGCAGATCCCGAGCAGCAGGCCGCGGTCGAGGCCCGGTTTCTCAAAGAAGCGAAGATCGCCGGCCGCCTCCAGCATCCCAACATCGTCACGATCTACGACGTCGGCCGCGACGCGGAGACTCTGTTCATCGCGATGGAGTACGTCGAGGGGCGCCCGCTCGCGAGGTTTCTCCGGCCGGGCGTCGCGCTCTCGGACGCGCAGAGGCTCCTGGTCCTTCGCCAGACGGCGGAGGCCCTTTCGCACGCCCACGAACGAAGCGTCGTTCACAGGGATGTGAAGCCGGGGAACATCCTGATTCGCGCCGACGGTGTCGCCAAAGTCTCCGACTTCGGGATCGGAAAGCTGCTGTTGCCGGGCTCCTCCGAGCTCACCCAGGCGGGACAACTGGTGGGAAGCCCTTCCTACATGTCTCCCGAGCAGATCCGGGGCGAAACGCTCGACGGCCGGAGCGATCGCTTTTCGCTGGGCATCGTCGCGTACGAGCTCTTCACGGGATCTCGCCCTTTTCCCGGCGACACGATCAGCAGCCTGATGTATCAGATCCTGCACACGGCGCCGCGCGACCCGCTCGAGCTTCGTCCCGACCTCTCTCCCGCCGCCGCGGATCTTCTTCGAAAGGCCCTCGCGAAGAAGCGCGAGGACCGATATTTCGACGCGCGAGAGTTCGTCCGCGACCTCGACCGGCTGGGCCCCGACGCGGGCGATGCCGCGGCGACGTCCGTCGTTCCGTTTCCCGCGGCCGATTCGGGCTCCGGCGACCGGCTGCTCTCCCGGTCCTCCGGGGTGCGCGCCTCGGCGGTTCCCGGGGCGGCGGCCTCGACTCCGACGGTAATCGTCCAGAAAAGGGGAGGCGCTCTCCTCTTCGGCACGGCCGCCCTGATCCTCGCCGCCGCGGCGTTTCTCTTCGTCGTGCTCCAGCCGCTGCGCACGCGGTACCTCGCGGGAGAGTTCTCTCTTCGAGCGCGAAAACCGGATCCCGGCGCGGCAAAATCGGCTCCCGCGTCCGGCCCTTCGTCCTCGCCGAAGGACCTCGTTCCGGCCGCGGGGTCGGAAACGGCGCCCCCGGCTCCGGTTCCCGCGAGCGCTTCGCCGGCGATCGGGGAGCCCCGGCCGAACCCCGGCGCCGCCGCGACGAAGGCGGATTCTCGGGCCGCGCGGTCCACGAAAAAAGCTCCCGAAGAGGCTGCCGCGGCGCCCGTTCCTCCCGCGGCTCCGGCGGCGGATCCTTCCGCGCCGGCCGACCGCGTGTATCGAACGCGCCGGGGAATGAAATTCCAGATCAGCCCGGACCAGGCCCGGCTTTTCGTCGACGGCATCTACGTCGGGGTCGCGGACGACTGGGACGACCACGGCGGCGGAAAGGTCTTCCCGTTTTCGGCCGGCACGCACGCGGTGCACGCGAAACTGCCCGGATATCGCGAGCTGCGGCTGCAGATCATCGCCGACCCTTCGGCCCCGAACGACACCGAATCGGCCGGCGACGACATGACGCGGCTGACGAAGGAGGCGTACCAGAGGGTCCCCAAGGTCGACTACGCCACGACCTCCTCGGTCCTTTTTTCGCCGAAATTCGGGGTCGCCGACGTTTCCGTCGACGGCAAGCCGGCCGGAACCGCGGCGCAATACTCGGCCGCCTCGCCGCTCCGGCTCTTCGGGCCGATGGTTCACGAAATCGTGATCCGTCGCGTGGCGCGCCCCGACAAGACGTTTCGCGTGCTGTCCGCATCGACGGCCGGCAAGGACAGCGTCGAGATCAAGGAGTAGCCCCGAGCACCCCGACCACGACGATCTCGTAGGGAAGGCTTCCATTCAACCCGCCGGGGTCTTCGCTCGCGCGGTCCAGCCGCGAGGCGATCTGCGAGAGGTCGATTCGCGGGATCCCGAACACTCGCATCCGGTCGCCCGGCTTCAGGGCTTTCACGCGCTCTTCGGGGGGCGTGCCCCGGACGAAGACCATTCGAACGTCCTCCGCGAGCAGACCGCCCTTCGGGGTCGAGACGGAGGCTCGGACGAAGCGCCCGTCGGAGACGATCTGCGGAGGAAAATCGAGCAGCGTCATTACGAAATCGGCGTCGTTGTACTCCCTCCTCCGGGTGAAGATGGTGAGGGCCCGATCGTCTTTCGTGATCCGGCACCGGGCGGTCTTCAGGCTGCCGAACACGACCGTCGCCGGCTCCGGCTGGAAGCCATTGACTGGCACGAAGGTCCCGCTCAAATCCAGGCCATCGATTCGGGTCACCGGGTGCACCTCGAAAACATGGGGGGGATTCGTTCGCTCGATCCGGTTCAGGCTTTCCCCCTGGGTCTGCTCGCCGCTGCCGACATGCTCGCTCCAGAGCCGCCAGACTCCCGTCAGCTGGACCGGCTCGCCGCTTTCGGCGGCGCGGTGGACGGCCTCGACGGCGCCTTTCTGGGATCTCGCATTTTCCACCTCGGCGACGATCGGGAGGCCGATTTCGGCCGCCCTGCCGGCGACGTGGAGGTCGCCGTCGAGGTAGGAGGGGTGGGCCGAGCGTCCGGCCCGATCGACCGTGAAGGTCACCTCGATGGTCGCTCGGTCCTTGTAGCGATCGACGAAGGCCCGGTCGAGCGTCATGCGGATTTCCGACCGGGAGATCTCGGAGCCGATGAAAAAGAAACCCTGTTTCGCTTCGCGAACCACGCTCGCGCAATTCGGCCCCACGAGGATTGCGGCCAGCAGAAGAGGCGTCAGGGCGCGTTTCACCTGATTCTTCGCAAGCAAGAGTCGTGCTGAAGCCGCCGTCGAAGCCGCCGGGATTCGGTTAGAACGGCCCGGCCATCACCCTCCAATGGACGAGCCGCTCCGAGGTATCCACGACGCGGCGCGCAGCCTCCCGGCAGAGCACCGCCGAAAGCGCGGCGCCGCTCTCCGGAGCGCTGCGCCGAAGGCGGTCAAGGACGTTGCGGTCGAGCGCGAGAAGCGTGCAGTCTTCGTGCGCGATCGCGTCGGCCGATCGGGCGGGCTGTTCGGGATCGAAAGCGGAAGTTTCGCCGAAGATGGCGCCGGGACCGAGGATCGCCAGAGCCTCCTCTCCCGCGCCGGGCAGCCGCCTCGAGATTCGGACCTTCCCGCCGGCAACGACGTAGAAGCAAGGGCCCGGATCCCCTTCTCGAAAAATCACCGAGCCTTCGGGAAACGTCTGTTCCGCGCTGAAGGTCGCGAAGAGCACGAGGTCTTCGGGGGCAAGGCCCTCTCTCGAAAGGATGCGCGCTTTCTCCTGGGAGGGGATCTTGATGTCGCCCCCTTTCGTCGGGGCGGCGATCGCGTCGGGAGCGGCCGCGGACGGAAAGAACGTCTTGAACATCTCGTTGAGGGTTCGCAGCGTGCGGCCGAGCTCGCGAACGAGCCGCAGGGAAAGCGGCGCCGAGGCCGCCCGTTCGAAGATTCGATCCGCCTCGAAGGAGAACATCAGGCTGTCTTCGGTTGCGACCGCTTCCGCGAGGCGGCGCGCGGACAGGAGGGATTCGGCGACGCCGAAGAACTCTCCCGTCGCGGCTTCCCCGAGCGTCTGAGGTCCGGCCGGTGTCACGCGTTCGAGCTCCACCCGGCCTTCGACGACGAGGAAGAAATCCGGCGCCGGGTCCTGCGCCCGGAACACGTGCTCTCCTCTCCTCGCGCGGCGCACCTTCGCAAGGCCCGCGATTTCGAAGAGAGAGCCGTCGTCCAGCTCGGCCAGGTTCGACAGCGACCGCAATTTCGCGGCGCGCTCGATCGTTTCGCCGGGGGGCGCGGCGTTTTCACCCCCGCAGATCTTCTCGACGATCTTTTCCGTTCGCTTTCCCTCCGGGAAGTCGCAGCCGGACCCGATTGCCTCCTCGGAAAGGCGCTTCCAGGCCTCGTGCGCTGCGGCGGCGAGACGATCCCGGGAGAGATCGAGGAGGGCGGCGACCGCCCGCAGCTGCGGGGGCACAGGGGCGGCGGGGTCGGGGGAAAGCCATTCGGCGTCGAGGAAATCCGCGAGAGCTTCGGGAAGGCGGTGCTCCAGAAAATTCAACTTGCCCCGCCAGAACGCTCCTTCCGCGTCGAAGGGATTCTCGGCCTTGCAAGTGTCGAGCTCCCGGCGGGCGGCGTCCAGATCGTTGGATTCGAGATGGAGAATGCCGAGGAGCAGGTGATCCTGGGCCCGGGCCGCGAGGTCGGCGGCAGCGGCCGCGTTTTTCATGGCTCGCGCGATCCGGGCAAGCGCGGCATCGCGTCCCGGGTGGCCGTTGGCGCGAACGTAGTGCTCGACCTCGAACCCGAGCCGGTACAGGTCGTCGGCTTCGGCGGTCAGCCGGGCCTTTTCCGCCGCTCGCGCGGCGCGCTGAAGGCGCTCGGTGAAGTCGGTCGGGGCGGCCATGGGAGCGGACAAATCTTATCCCGGCCGGGTCCCGGCCGGACCCGGGCGTTTCCTTCTCGTCTTGCCCTCGCGCGGGGGCATCGTCCGGGTGCTCGCCGGGCCCCGCGATCGAGGGGATGTTCGCGGCCGCGATCAGTTTGACTCGGAGTGGGTCGCGATGTAATTTTGCGCCTTCGATGGCGACGGAAACAGCACCCGGACTGAAGCGCACGCCGCTGTATTCCGTGCACAAAGAGCTCGGTGCGAAGATGGTCGACTTCGGCGGATGGGAAATGCCCGTCGAGTACAGCGGAATCCGGGAAGAGCACCGGGCCGTGCGTGAACGGGCCGGGCTCTTTGACGTCTCCCACATGGGGGAGTTCGCGGTCGAGGGGCCGGACGCCCTCCCTTTCCTCCAGCGGCTGACCAGCAACGACGTCTCCAGGCTCGATGCGGGCCGGTGTCACTATTCGGCGATGCTCACGCCGGAGGGGACTTTCGTGGACGACCTCCTCGTTTACCGGCGGGGGCCGGAAACGTATCTCCTCGTGGTCAACGCGGGAAATACTCCGAAGGATTTTGCGCACGCGCTTTCGATATCGAAGGGATTTCGCGTCCGGATGGAAGATCGCAGTCCCGATTATGCCCTGCTCGCGCTTCAGGGCCCTTTGTCGGAGCAAATCCTGACGCCGATGGTGCCGGCCGCCGATCTCGCCGGCATGCCGTACTACGGCTTCGTCGAAGCGGAGGTCTCCGGCGCTCGCGCGATCCTTTCCCGAACGGGTTACACCGGGGAGCTCGGGTTCGAGATCTATTGCGGCCCGGAGGACGCCGCTCGCCTGTTTCGCGAGATTCTCGCCGCCGGCCGCGGCGCCGGAATCCTGCCGTGCGGGCTCGGAGCCCGCGACACGCTTCGGCTCGAGGCGAAGATGGCGCTCTATGGCAACGACATCGACGAGACCACCACGCCGCTGGAGGCGGACCTCGCCTGGATCGTCAAGATGAACAAGGGCGAGTTCGAAGGCCGCGAGGCGCTGGTGCGGCAAAAGGCCGAAGGCCTGAGTCGGAAGCTCGTGGGGTTCGAGCTGCTCGACCGCGGGATCGCCCGCCACGGCTACGAAACCCGGTCTCCTTCCGGGGCCGGCGTCGTGACGTCCGGCATTCCTTCGCCGACGCTCGGCAAGTCGATCGGGCTCGCCTACCTTCCGATTTCCGACGCTGCGGTCGGAGTGGAATTTCACGTCGACCTTCGCGGCCGCCCGGCGCGGGCTCGCGTGGTCGACACGCCGTTTTACAAGAGAGCGAACTGACGGGCGAGAGGAAGATGGAAATGAAATTTCCCGACGATCTTCATTACTCACGGAGCCACGAATGGGTGCGCGTCGAGGGTGACACCGCGACGATCGGTATCACCGAGCACGCGCAGAAGGAGCTGGGAGAGATCGTCTACATCGAGCTTCCCGAAGTGGGGCACGTGTTCGACTCCGGACAGGAATTTGGAACCGTGGAATCGGTGAAAGCCGTCTCGGAGCTCTTTTCGCCGGTCGCCGGCGAAGTCACCGAGGTCAACAAGCAGGCGGTGGAAGATCCCGCAGCCCTGAACGAGGACTCTTACGGCGACGGATGGCTCATCAAGCTGAAGCTTTCGACCGACGACGTGACGGACCTGATGGACGCGAAGGGATACGAGGCATTCGTCAAAGAAGAATCACAAGAAAGCTGAAATGAAATTTCTGCCCTCTTCGGACGACGAGCGCCGGGAAATGCTCGCGGCGATCGGTGTCGGCACGGTCGAGGAATTGTTCCGTGACGTTCCCCCGGAAGTCCGCCTTCGGGGCAAGCCCGACCTGCCCGATCCCAGGTCGGAGATCGAGATTCGGCGCGAGCTGGGGAGGCTGGCGGGGCGAAACGCCCACGCGCTCAGCCATGCGCACTTCCTGGGAGCCGGCTGCTATTACCACTACCTGCCGGCAATTGCCGACCAGACCCTTTACCGCGAGGAGTGGTTGTCCTCCTACACTCCTTACCAACCGGAAATCTCGCAAGGCACGCTTCAGTCGATTTTCGAGTGGCAGACCCATCTCGCGCTTCTCACGGGGATGGAGGTCGCCAATGCGTCCCTCTATGAAGGGGCGACGGCGCTGGTCGAGGCCCTTCTGATGGCGAGCCGTCTCGTGAAGGGAAGGCGCCGCGCGGTCGTTTCGAAGAACATTCATCCCGATTATCTCGAGACCGCAAAGACGTATTTTCACAACGTGGGGCTCGACCTCGTCGAAGTCGAGGACGAAGACCTCGACGCGGC
>JBOGJO010000229.1:0-7808 GCA_050747885.1 Thermoanaerobaculia bacterium | reverse complement strand
TCTGAGCTCGAAGTGGCAGTTCAACATCAGCGGTATGTATCAGCTGCCGCTGAACTTCAATATCGCGGCCAATCTCTTCGGCCGCCAGGGCTATCTCGAGCCCTACTACGCGTCCGTCAGCGGCGGGGATGTGTGCGCCAGCGACAACGGGCCCTGCAACGCCGGGCTCACGTCTCCGTCCATCGGTTCTCGCAACGTCATCGTGGGCAACAGCGACAACCACCGGCTGAAAAACCTCTACCAGCTCGACCTGCGAGTTGAGAAGGTTCTTCCTCTTTTCCAGAAGGCGGACCTGACGCTCTCGATCGACATGTTCAACTCCTTGAACAGCGACACGATCGTCCAACAGTCGGCGCAGCTCCAGCGCACGACGCCCTGCGGCGCGTCCGATCCGACGACCAGCTGCCCGGGCAAGGGCAACCGGGTCGAGGAACGCCAGAGCCCGCGGGTCCTGCGGTTTGGAGCTCGCCTGAGCTTCTAGGCTTCCAACCATCCTCGGTATAGGCTTACCCCGCCGGGAATTTCTCCCGGCGGGGTTTTTTTATTAATGAGAGGGAAAAGATGCTCCGAACGACGATCCGGGCAGCCGCGGCAATCCTCCTCCTCGCGTCCGTCGCAGGCGCGCAGGAATGGAGGCAGGGAAAAGGACGGCTCGAAGGGACCGTGAAGAACACGAAGGGGGAGCCGATTGCCGACGCGGTGGTCAGCCTGAAATTCGACGAGCTCGGGAGAGGTCCGGATCTGAAGACCAACGCCAAGGGATATTTTGCGGTCATGGGCTTGAACGGCGGCAAGTGGGATTTCGACGTTTCGGCCCCGGGTTACGAGACGATGAAATCCTTCGTCAACGTGACGGAGTTCCAGCGCGTGCCCCCGCTGAATATCGTGCTGCAGCCGGAAGTCAAGCAGACGCCGGCAACTCAGGAGATCAGCGTCGGCGGGAAGAAGATCAGCAAGGAGACGGCGGACATCATCGAGAAGGGAAACGCCGACTGGGCGAGCGCCGAGAAGGCCGAAAACGACCAGACGGCGTGCGCGGGCGACAAGGCCTGCGCGGACAGCGCGAAGAAGAGACGTCAGGAGAGCCTGGAAGCCGCCCTGGCGGGATACGAGAAGACCCTCGTGGAGCTTCCGGACAACGATTCGATTCTGCTGAGGCTGGCGGTCGGCAATTTGTGGCTTCAGCGAAACGACGCAGCCCAGAAGTACGCGCGGCAGATCGTGGCGAAAGATCCGGAAAACTCGACGATGTGGCTGATGATCGCCCAGATCGACCTGCAGAACGGAAAATTCGACGAGGGAAAAGAGGCCCTATCGCACGTTCCGGACGAGAGGATCACGGACCCGACGCCCTACATGAACATGGGGATCCTCTATTACAACAAGAACAAGCCCGCGGACGCGGAAGAGTACTTCACGAAGGCGATCGCGAAGAATGCGGAAACGACGGACGCGTATTACTACCGCGGTCTCTCGCGCTATCAGCAAAAGCACATGGCGGGCGCGAAGGTCGATTTTCGAAAGTACCTGGAGCTCGCGCCGAAGGGTGACAACGCCGAGGTCGTCCGGGAGATCCTGAAGACCCTGAAGTGACCGTCAAAGGGCCTTTCACGCGCGTTGTTTGGCCCTCGGCGTTTGCGGCGCTGCTCCTGGCTCTGAGCCCGGCGGCGTGCCGCCGCGGGAACTCCGTCGGCCGGGGATTCGGAACGACCCCGCCCGATGTCGTTTTGATCACGGTCGACACGCTCCGGTACGATGCCCTGGGATTCACCGGAAACCGGCGGGTGAAGACGCCGAACCTGGATCGGCTCGCGGGCGAGGGCCGCTGGTTTTCTCAGGCCCACGCGCAGAACGTCGTGACCCTGCCGTCGCACGTCAATATTCTGACGGGTCTGTATCCTTTTCAACACGGGGTTCGCGACAACGACGGCTTCCGGCTGGCCGACGACGTTCCCACGCTCGCCACGCGTTTGCGCGCGGCCGGATATCGGACCGCGGCGTTCATCGGGGCCTTTCCTCTCGACGCCCGGTTCGGCCTGGCGAAGGGTTTCGAGGTGTACGACCAGAACTATCCGCGCGGGGCCCACGCGTACGACTTCGTGATGCCGGAGCGCCGCGCGACCGAGGTCGTGGCCGGCGCTCGAAACTGGCTGGACTCCCTCGCGTCCGCAGGGGAGAAGAAGCCGTTCTTTCTGTGGGTCCATCTGTACGATTGTCATGCGCCGTATGCGCCCCCTCCGCCGTTCGATCGGGAATACTCGGACGTGCCGTACGAAGGAGAGGTGGCCGCCGTCGACGAGGCGCTGGGGCCCCTGTTCGATCAGTTGCGCGCGAAGAAAGGCAGCCGGGGGACGCTGCTGGTTTTGACTGCGGACCACGGCGAGGCGCTCGGAGACCATGGCGAAGAGACGCACGGACTCTTCGCCTACGAGGCGACGCTGCACATCCCCCTGATTCTCTGGAGCCCCGGCCATGTCGCTCCGGGAACCGATCAGGCCCTTTCGCGGCACGTCGACATCGTTCCGACGGTCCTCGACGCGGCCCGTGTTCCGATTCCTGCCGATCTTCCCGGTGTTTCGCTCCTGAAGCCCCGGGCGCCGGAGGTTTCGTACTTCGAGTCTCTTTCCACGACTTACAACCGAGGTTGGGCGCCGCTGCGCGGAGAGATCGGAGGCGGATACAAGTACATCGACCTTCCGGTGCCGGAGCTCTACGAGCTGTCCTCCGATCCGGGGGAGTCGCGGAATCTGTTTTCGCCCGACGCCCCGGCGGTCCGGACCCTTCGGAAGGCCTTGCCGCCGGATTCGCGCTCGGAGCGAAAGGATCCGGGGTCGGAGGAAGCGGCGCGTCTGGCGAGCCTCGGATACATCGCCGGAAGCGCGCCCGCCCGGGAGCACTACGGGCGCGAGGACGACCCGAAGATCCTCCTGCCGATCGACCAGAAGCTCCATCGGGTCGTCGATCTCTACCAGCGAAAGCAGCTGAGCGAGGCGATGACCCTCGCGCGTGAGATCGTCCGCTCTCGGCCGACAATGGGAATCGGCTACGACTTCCTCTCCTTTCTCCAGTCTCAATCCGGCGACGACCGTTCGGCCATGGCGACGCTGGCGGACGCGCAGAAACAGGGTGTTCTCACCAGGCCCCTCGCGAATCGCCTCGCGTTGCTGGAAGCTTCCAACGGCCGGCCAGCCCAGGCCGAGGCTCTGCTCAAGCCCTTTCTGGACCATTCCGACCCGGAAGTCTGGAACTCGCTGGGAATCGCGCGGGCGAGCGGCGGCGATCTGCCGGGAGCGCTCGAGGCGTTCCGGGGGGCGCTCGCGGCCGACCCCAAGAACGGTGAGGCGTATCAGAACATGGGGATCGCGTTGCTTCAGGCCGACCGGACCCGGGAAGCGATCGCCGCCTTCGAAAAGGCTTTCGCGCTGGACGACCGTCTGCCGAGGGCCTGGAACGCGTACGGCGTCGCGCTCGACCGCTCGGGCAGCGCCTCCGGCGCGATCGGGGCCTGGAAAAAAGCGTACGAGCTCGATCCCGAGCAGTACGACGCGCTGTACAACATCGCGCTCACGGCGGCTCGCGCCGGAGATCGAGCGACGGAGCGCGACGCCCTCGAAAAGTTCATCGCGCGGGCGCCGGGCCGGCGCTACGCGGGCGAGATCGACCAGGCTCGCCGCCTGCTCGAGGGAGTGTCGCGGTGAAGCGGCTTTTCGCGGCCGCAGCGGTCTTCGCCCTTCTGGCCGGGTGCCGGAAGAACGCGGATCGGTTTCCGTCGGCGCCGGTCGTGTTGATTTCCATCGACACCCTGCGGGCGGATCACCTTCCGTCTTACGGATACGCCGGCGTTTCGACTCCCGCCCTGGACGCGCTTCGGCGGGATTCGGTTCTCTTCGAAAACGCGATCAGCCACGTTCCGTTGACGCTGCCGTCGCACACGACGATTCTGACCGGTCTTCTGCCCTTTCGAAACGGGATTCGTGACAACGTCGGCTTCACCCTTCGCCCGGAGATCGAGACTCTCCCGGGTCTTCTGCGTTCGAGCGGATATGCCACGGGCGCGGCGGTCTCGAGTGTCGTGCTTTCGCGCAGCACCGGAATCGCCGCGGGCTTCGACTCGTACGACGACTCGATGGAGTCCGTCGCTCCGGGCGAAAGCATCGGGGAAATTCAGCGGTCGGGCTTCGAGACCGAGGCTCTGGCGGAGAAGTGGCTCGCGCGACAGTCGGAGAAGCCGTTCTTCTTTTTTCTCCACCTCTATGAGCCCCACACTCCGTACGAACCGGTCGAACCGTTCCGCTCGCGGTATCGCGAACAGCCGTACGACGGAGAGATCGCAACGGCGGACGCGATCGTCGGGAAGTTTCTTTCCTTCTTGAAGGACCGGGGATTCTACGACCGGAGCGTGATCGTCCTTCTGTCGGACCATGGCGAAGGCCTCGGCCAGCACGGCGAGGACGAGCACGGCGTTCTTCTCTATCGCGAGGAGCTCCACGTTCCGCTCTTCCTCAAGCTGCCGGGCGAACATCGACGCGGCGAAACGGTCGGCCGCCCGGTCGGCCTCGTCGACGTTTTTCCGACCGTCGCGCAGCTCGTGGGAGTGAGCCCGAAAACGAAGCTCCCCGGGGTGTCGCTGCTGGCACGCGAGGGGCCGCCGGACGCCGAGGTCTACAGCGAGACGTTCTATCCGCGCTTCCACTACGGGTGGAGCGAGCTTGCTTCGCTCTCGACCGGCACGACCCAGTACATCCATGCGCCGAGAGACGAGTTCTACGACTACCGCGCGGACCCGCGGGAGGCCCACGATCTGGCGCCCTCGCTCCCGCCGGGATTTCGAGCTCTTCGAAACGCGCTGACGTCGATGGACCGGCCAACGCAGGAGCCGGGAACGACGGACCCGGAACGGCTCAAGAAACTGGCGGCGCTGGGCTACATCGGCATGAGCGCCGCGCCCGCGGACGCGACGAACCTTCCGAATCCCCGGGATCACATCGGCGAGATCGGGGAGATGAAGGCCGCCGTCCAGCTCGCGCAAACGCGCGGAGTCGATGCGAGCGTGGCCGCGATGAGGGCGCTCCTGGCGAAGAATCCGAAAATGTCGGACCTGTGGTCTCAGCTCGCGACGACTCTGCACAAGGCGGGCCGCGACCGAGAGGCGCTTCAGGCCCTCCGGGAGGTCGATCGGCTGAACCCGGGCTCGCCGTTCGTGCTGATTTCCTTTGCGAACATGTGCCTCGAGATGGGCGACCTGACGCAGGCGAAATCTTTCGCGCAGAAGGCGGTCGCCGCCGCCGACACGCCCGCCACCCACGTGACTCTGGCCCACGTGCTCTTCGTTTCCCGGGACCTCGACGGGGCCGAAGCCGAGGCGAACGCGGCTCTTCGCGGGAACGAGAATCGGCGCCTTCCGCGGGTCGTTCTGGCTCTCGTGAAGAAAGCGCGAGGCGATCTTCCGGGCGCGCTCCAGATCCTCGATTCCGTGAAGGGCGGGGACGGCGTGCCGCCGATGAGCGGAGTCGAGTTTCAGCGCGGCGACATCTTCGTTCGGATGGGCCGGTACCCCGAAGCGGAAGCCGCGTTTCGCCAGGAGATCCATGACTTTCCCGCCTCGCTCGTCGCGTGGAGGGCCCTGGCGGCGCTCCTCCACGACGAAGGCCGTTCGGACGACGCCGCGAAGGTGCTGGACGAAATGTCCCGTTCGTCGGCGAATCCACGGGCCGCGGCGGCCGCCAGCGAAACCCGCCGGATGCTGTTCGGAGGCGCTCGGTGACGCGACGGATCCTCGCAGCGGCGGCCCTCGCGGCCCTTCTGCTGCCGGCCGCCTGCCGGAAGGAGAGCCGTCGGCCGACCGTGATCTTGATTTCGATCGACACGCTTCGCGCCGACCATCTGCCAGTCTATGGCTACGACAAAGTCGCAACTCCCGCGATCGACGCGCTTCGGCGCGATTCGATTCTCTTCAGCGAGGCGTACAGCCACGTTCCCCTCACCCTGCCGTCGCACGTCTCGCTCCTGACGGGGCTTCTTCCTCCCCGCAACGGAGTTCGCGACAACCTCGGATACGTTCTGTCGCCTTCGCATGCGACCCTCGCGACGATGTTGAAGAGGCGCGGCTACGCCACGGGGGCCGCCGTGTCGGCCGTCGTTCTCATGTCCGCGACCGGCGTTTCCCAGGGATTCGACGAATTCGACGACAAGATGATGACCGGCTCGGCGTCCCTCTCGATCGGCGAGATCCAGCGCTCGGGATACGAGAGCGAGAAGGTCGCCGAGAGCTGGATCGCCGGGCACGAGCGAGACCCCTTCTTCTATTTTCTGCATCTCTACGAGCCGCACACGCCCTACGATCCTCCGGAACCCTTCAAGTCCCGTTATGCCGCCTCGCCCTATGACGGCGAGATTGCGACGGCCGACGATGTCGTGGGCCGATTTCTGCAGTTTTTGCGGGCCCGGAACCTCTACGATTCCTCGCTCGTCGTTCTGGTCGCCGACCACGGCGAGGGTCTGGGCGACCACGGGGAGGACGAACACGGCGTTTTGCTGTACCGCGAGACGCTGCACGTTCCTCTTCTCGTTAAGCTGCCGAGGCAGGACCGGGCGGGGCAACGCGTCGATTTTCCCGTCGGGCTCGTGGACGTCGTGCCGACGGTTCTCGAAGTCACGGGAACGGCCCTTCCCGGCGGCCTTTCCGGACGGTCTCTTCTGGCCGGCGGCCCGCCGCGCCGGATTTACGGAGAGACGTTTTATCCTCGTTACCACTTCGGGTGGGGCGACCTCGCGTCGCTGACGGATCAGAGGTATCAATACATTCACGGCAGCAGGGACGAGCTCTTCAATCTGGTGTCGGATCCCGCCGAGCGCAACGACCTCTCGGGAGGCCTCCCTTCCGCCTTTCGGTCGATGCGCAACGAGCTCTTCGCCATGGATCGGCCGGAGCAGACGCCGGGCGCTGCGGACGCCGAACAGGTGCAAAAACTCGCGTCCCTCGGTTATCTCGGTGCGGGTCGAGCGCCGGCCGTGTCCGGGCCCCTGCCCGACCCGAGGGACCATATCGGCGAGATTCGCGAGCTCAAGAATGCCGTCAAGCTCGACGCGGAGCGGAAACACGCGGAGGCCGCGGACGCGTTGCGAGAAGTCCTTCGGCGCCACCCCCGGATGAGCGACGGCTGGGGAGCTCTTGCCAACGCCCTCCACAAGCTCGGGAAAAACCGCGAGGCGATCGAAGCCTTGCGCCACCAGGATGCCCTGCAGCCGGGGGACCCGAACATTCTCGCGAGCTTCGCCACGGAGTACCTCGAGCTCGGCGACACGGCCCAAGCCGAGCTTTACGCCCGGCGCTCGATCGCGATTCACGGGCCCGCGGAGGCTCACCAGGTCCTCGCGTCGGTGTATCTGGCCCAGAAAAACTACGACGCGGCCCAGGACGAAGCCGAACGCGCGAGGGGGGGTTATCGGAGCCGCAAGATGCCCGACGTCATCCTCGCCCAGGTTCGTAAAGCCCGCGGCGACCTGCCAGGGGCCCTGCGCATCCTCGATTCTGTCGAGGCGGATCGGAAGGCCGCCGGCCAGGGTCCCATCAGCGACGTGGCAGCGTTTCGCGGAGACATTCTGGCCCGAATGGGGCGCAGCCGCGAGGCGGAAGATGCTTTCCATCAGGAACTTGAGTACTTTCCGAACAACCCGAGGGGGTGGGCCGGCCTCGCGATTCTCTATGCGAGCGAGGGCCGGGGGACGCAGGCGCGAGAAACGCTCCAGAAGATGGTTCGAAATTCTCCGTCCCCCCGAACGCTCGAGGCCGCGGCTCAGGCGTACCA
>JBOGJO010000228.1:0-3350 GCA_050747885.1 Thermoanaerobaculia bacterium | reverse complement strand
CGCTCTAACCATCTGAGCTACGCCGCCCGGAGCGCCTTTTCTATCACATGCGCGGCGACAGCCGTCGCGATACGGGGTGCCCGGCCGGCCGCCCGAGGGTCTACTTGTTTTCCGGCTTGTAAAACATCTCGACGACGCTCTTGACTTCGCCGTCCGACGAGCCTTCGCCCTTCATCTTGGCCGCCATTTCCGCCTCGCCCCGGCAAACCTCGCAGCCGGTGGCGTGCAGGGACGTGTAGCAGGTGAGCAGGGACTTGTGGTGCAGGTTCGGGCTCTCTTCGCAGCCGCAGTAGCAATGGATCTTGTCGATGGTCTCTGGATATTTCTTCGCGGCCGCGTAAGCCGGGCGCGACTCCGCGTCGAAATCCGCGAGCTCCGCCGGATCGACCAGGGGCTTCGTCTCGCGGCAGGTCGCGCAGCCGGCCCTCTTCGCGGGGTCGTTTTTCGGAGCGGTCCTGTCGGCCGCGGGGGCGGCCCCGATCAGGAAAATGGCCGCGGTGGCGGCGAAGAGCGCGGATTTCATGGTGTCTCCCTCAATGGCATCGTAACCCGCTTCCGCTTTCGATTGTTCCAGAATTCGAGCGCCTCGGCATAGAAAGCGCCGGCGTCCGCCGCAAAAGCTTCGGCCGAGAATCGCTCCGACTCCTTCCTCGCGCGTGCGCCCATTGCGGCCCGTTGTTCCGGATGGGTGCGCAGGAACGTCAGGGCCGCGGCCGCCTCCTCTTCGGACGGGCAGACGAGTCCCGAGCCTTTCGGAAGGCGCGCATCCTCGATTCCCGGAATCGCGAGCGACACCACGGGAAGCCCGGACGCCATCGCTTCCCGCACGGCGCGGTGGCCCTGATCGGCCCCGGAGGCGGTGAACAGGAACGCGTCCATCGACCGGTAGAGGTCGGGAAGGCGTTCTTCCTGATAGCCCGCGCCGAAGTGTCGCGCCCCGACTCCGAGCGATTCCGCAAGACGGCGGATGTCTTTCTCCTGGTTTCCCTTTCCGACCTGAAGGATCGTGATCGAGGGATCCTCGGTTCCGGAAAGGATGCGGACGGCGGCGTCGTGGCCCCTCCCGCGGGCGATCTTTCCGATCGTTCCGACGAGGAACGAATCCTTCGGCACGCCGAGCGACTCCAGAAGGCGCGCATCGCGGGATCCGGGGCGGAAACGGTCGCGGTCGACGACCGGGGAAAACACGCGGGAAGGCCCTCGCGCGCCGAACCGCGACCGAAAAGCCTCGGCGATCGCCCCGTTGGAAAATACATGCCCCGCCGACCCCCGGGCGGTCCAGGGCATCCCCACCCACGCGCGCAACGTCCGGGCGTGGTGGAAGGACCGAACGGTCGGAAAACCGCGCCGCGGCGCCGCCGCGAGCGCCACGAGGTGGTCGTGCGACGCGTGCGCGTGGAGCAGGTCGAAGCCCTCCCGTTCCAGCTTCTCCGAGACTCGCCCGACGTCGCGGAAAAACGCGGCCGGCGCCGCCCCGCCGGAAAACATCGGCCTCGCCCATCCCTCGGAGACGAACCGCTGCGCGAGCGGGCTCGCGGCCGTGAAACCGATTTCCGCCTCGATCCCGGCCGCGCGAAGGGCGCGAACCTGATCGATTGCGACAGCCGCCGGCCCGGTCCATTTCGCCCCGGCGACCAGGTGCAGAACGCGCATCGCGCGGATCGTAACCCAGGCGGCGGCGTGGACGCTGATAGACTTCCGGCCGGAGGAAACGCCATGGCCGTCGATCCCGAATTGCTCGCCATCCTGGTCTGCCCGAAGACCAAGGGCCCCCTGGAGCGGGTCTCGCTTCCTCCCGAGGTTCGCAAAATGCTGGCCGACAAATACCGCGAAAAATTCCGCGACGAAGAGCCGGTCGTGGAAGACGGTCTCTTCTCGCCCGAGGCGTCGCTCGTCTATCCGATCGTCTCGGACATCCCCGTCATGTTGATCGACGAGGCTCTTCCCTCTTCCTCCATCGGAAGGTGAATTGAATTTTTCACCGTTCCTCCGGCGCCGGGGGTTCCTGCCCCGCGCGCTGCTGGTTCTTTGCCTCGCGCTGTCGGCGTTCACTTTCGCGGTGGCGATCGCGAACATCCTGCTCGCGCTGGCGGTCCTCGCCTGGATTCCGGAACTTCGCCGCGGCGGACCGGCCCGCCGGCGCGAGGCTTTCGGAGCCTCGGTCACCTTCGCGCTCGCCGTCTTCGTGGCTCTGCTGGCGGCGTCGGCGGTGTTCTCGCTGCACCCGGGAAACAGCCTGTTCGCCCTGAAGGGAATTTTCACGTTCCTGCTGCTGCCGCTCTTCGCCGATGTCATCGAAACGCGCGAGGAAATGGCCTCGGTGGCCAACCTGCTCGGGCTGGCGGCGCTCGTGCTTGCCGCGATCGGCGTGTGGCAGTACCTGCATGGCGCGAACCGGCTCTCGGACCGGATCGAGGGGACGCTCTCGCACTACATGACGTATTCCGGCCTCCTTCTCCTCGTTTGTCTGTTGTTCCTCGGGAGAACCGTCGAGGACCGCTCGGTGCGGCCGGCCGCGGCAGCCGTGGCGCTTGCCCTCGCCGCCACGCTCGTGATGACGTTCACGCGCAACGCGTACGTGGGGTTCATTGCCGCGAGCCTCGTGTTTCTCGCGATTCGCCGGCCCCGCTGGATCTGGACCGCGGTTCCCGCAGCCCTGCTCGCCTATTTTCTCGCCCCCGGGGAGATCCGCCTTCGAATGCTTTCGACCTTCGACCCCTCCGATCCGACGAACCGCGACCGTCTGGACATGGCCGTGGCAGGGGCCCGGATGGTCCGCGACTACCCGGTCTTTGGCCTTGGCCTGACGCTCGTCAAGCCGTACTACCCGCTCTACCGCGTTCCCGACGCGCTGCGCTTCCGCGTGCCTCACCTGCACGACAACGTTCTCCAGATCGCCGCGGAGTCCGGGCTCTTCGCCGCAGCCGCCTACGTCGCGCTGCTGGTGTGTTACTTCGTCGTCTGCCTGCGCCGGCTGCGATCCGAGGGCGATCCGCGCCTGCGCGGGCTCCTCGCGGGCTCGTTCCTCGCCGTCGCCGGGATCACGGTGGCGGGCCTCTTCGAATACAATTTCGGCGACGTCGAAGTTCTGATGACGACGCTCATCCTCATGTCGTTCCCGTTTTCGCGCGTTTTTCGGCGGCCGGAGCCCGATGTTCCCCGCTGACTCCCTGTTTCCCCGGCCGACCTACCGGGTGAGCGAGCTCCTGGCGGAGGTCTCCTCGGCCCTTTCCGCCGGGTGGCGCCGGATCTCCGTCGCCGGGGAGGCGTGCGAGGTTCGCCGTTATCCGTCCGGGCACGTTTATTTCGGGCTCAAGGACGAAACGGCGAAGCTCTCGGCCGTCCTGTGG
>JBOGJO010000227.1:0-7282 GCA_050747885.1 Thermoanaerobaculia bacterium | reverse complement strand
TTCATGGCCTGTGGAAACACCGTGTTTTCGATTTTGTCCTTTTAGGAGGAGCCTCGTGAACTTTCCGTCGATCCTTGCGGCCGTGTTTTTCCTTCTGGCGTCCCCCGCCGTGCGCCTGCATTTCGATTCCGACCGTGCCGGGGCGCCGCCGGCGTTTCTCCGGTTCGAATCGAGCCTCGGGGTGTCGCCCTCCACGTGGAGGGCCATTCCCGACGCTCGGGCGATCACCCTCGAAAACGTGGCCGTCCAGACCGATTCGTCCGGGAGCCCGGGGCAGTACCGGTTCGCTCTTTCCACGGAGGCGCGCGATTTCCTCGACGGACGGGTCGCGGTCTCGGTGAAGAGGGAGGGACCGTCGAACCCGTGCGCGGGAGGGCTCGCGCTGAGGTTTCGCGATCCCGAGAATTTTTTCGGCGTGCTCTACGACGTTCAGAAATCGAGCATTGCCGCGATCAGTGTTTTCAAGGGAAAGCGCACGACGCTGGCTTCCGCGATCGTGACCTCCAACGAGCTGATCTGGAGGACGATCGGCGTCAGTCTCTCGGGCCCGAAGGTGGAGGTGGCTGTCTCCGGCAAGCGCGTGCTCGAAGCGACGGACCCGAACCCGGCGGCCGGCGCCTCGGGATTGCTTGCCGAAGGCGGCGCGGTCATGGGGTTTGACGAGCTGATGATCGATCCCCGCTGAGAGTCTCTCTCCGAATTCCCTCTCCCGACGGGAGAGGGTGGCGCGCCCTCCTTCGCGCCGGGTGAGGGGCGTCGTCGTCTCAATGACCCTCGGCTCGATCTTCTCGACGAAGCGGTAGCGGCCTTTCTCGAGCTGCAAGATCGTGATCGCCTTGACGGGGTTGCGTTGGAGGTCGAAGGAGAGCTGGCCCGTGACTCCCGGGAAGTCCCGTGTCTCGGCGAGCGCCTCCCGAATCCGGGGACCCGACGTTTCGCCCGCGCGTTGAATCGCGTCCGCGACGAGCCTCGCCGCGTCATAGGAGAGCGCCGCAACCGAGTCGGGGACCTCGTGATAGCGGCCGCGGAACGCCGCGACGAATCGCGCCGTCTCCGCGGACGGATCGTCCGGCGAGTAGTGGTTGGAGAAATAGGCCCCGTCCCCCGCAGCGCCCGCAATCTCCGCCAGCCTCGGAGAATCCCAGCCGTCTCCTCCCAGCAGAGTTCCGCCGACGCCCAGGGAGAGCTTCTGGCGCGCGATGAGACCGACTTCCGTGTAGTAGCCTGGAACGAAGAGCACGTCGGGCGCGGAGCCGCGGATCTGGGTGAGCTGAGCGGAGAAATCGGTATCTCCTTCGGAGTAGCTTTGTTCGGCCACGATCCGTCCCCCGGAGCCCGTGAAAGTTTTTCGAAAGGCGTCCGCGAGCCCCACGCTGTAATCGTTTTTCACGTCCACCAGGAGCGCCGCCGTTTTCGCGTGGAGCGGGCCCGCCGCGAAGCGCGCGAGCATTCCCCCCTGAAAATCGTCGGTGAAGCACATTCGAAAGACGTAGCTGCCGACGCGAGTCACCTGGGGGTTCGTCGAGGACGGAGTGATCATCGGAATTTCCGCGGCCTGCGAGATCGGCGCGGCGGCCAGCGTTCGGGAAGAAGCCGCCTCGCCGATGAGCGCGACCACGTGGTCCCGAGAAATCAACTTCGTGACGGCGGATGCCGCTTCCGCGGGCTCTCCCCGGTCGTCTTCGATCTTCAGGGAGAGGGGCTTTCCGAGGACGCCTCCCCGGGCGTTGATCTCGTCGAAGGCGAGAGACGCCCCCTTCCGGCCCGACTGGCCGAACGTGGCGGTCGATCCCGTCAGCGCTCCGTAAAAGCCGACGGGGATTCCCCGGCGGGAAGAGCCGGCGGGCTGACAGGAGAGGGAAAGGGCGCAGACGGCGCCCGCGGTCAGGAGTCGCCGTCCGAGCGTCATCCCGCGATTATGCCTTGGACGGGGCGGTCAACCTACAGCTCGCTCTGGAAGAGACCGAGGAAGCGCTCGATCAGTTTCTTTCCGAAAGAGCGCGAGCGCCACTTCTTCAGCGTGACCTCATCGGACCGTGCGAGATCGCGTTCGAACATCGAGGAAACGTCCGCGCAGAATTCCGGGCTTCGCACGAGCACGTTGGCTTCGTCGTTGAGGAAGAACGACCGGTCGTCGATGTTCGCCGAGCCCACGGAAGCCCAGATCCGGTCGATCTCCATCGTCTTGGCGTGCATCATCGTCGGGCGGTACTCGAAGATCCTCACGCCTCCTTCGAGCAGCGGGCCATACAGGGCGCGCGAGGCGTCTCGCACGTAACCGAGGTTGTTTCGCGGCCCCGGGACGATGATCTCGACCCGCACGCCCCTCTTCACGGCATCAGTCAGCAGGCCGGTTGCCGTCGAATCGGGAAGGAAATACGCATTCTCGATCCGGACTTCGCGCGTGGCGGCGTGGACGAGAAGGTCGAACCCGAGGGCCGAGCGCGAATTCCTCTCGCCGAAGGAAGACCGCTGGAAAATCACCGTCTCGTCTCCCGCGGGCGCGAGGTCAGGGTAGTCGCCGGGCCCGGAAGGGACGGGCCTTTTCTGTCCGATCCAGTTCTCCGCGAAAATCCCCTGGAGGCGGGCGACGCCGGGGCCCTCGATCCTCACCGCCGCGTCGTGCCAGTGACGGGGGGAGTCGGCATCCCCTTCCCATCGGTCGTCGAATCCCTGGCCGCCGACGAAACCCACCCTTCCGTCCACGACGAGGATCTTCCGGTGGGTGCGATTTTTCAGCCGGTGGAACAGCAGCAACGGTCGAAAGCGCTCGAATTCCACCCCCGCTTTCTTCATTTCGGCTTCGAGGCCTTTCGAAAGCGTGTGGCTTCCCCACGCGTCGACGAGCACGCGGCAACGAACTCCCGCCCGCGCTCGCTCCTCGATGGCCCGCGCGAAGCGGGTGCCCGTCTCGTCGGAGCCGAAGATGTAGGTCTCGAGGTTGACGGAGAACCGGGCGCGCCGGATCTCCTCGAGCATCGCCGGGAACATCCGGTCGCCGTCTTCGAGGAGCTCGCAGCGGTTGCCGCCGATCGCGGGCTCCCCGGTCGCGCTCGACAACTCTCGCGTGAACTCGGCCTGGGACGGGTCCGCCTTGCCCTCGAAGAAATAGACGGCCTGTCCCCGCGGCTGGAAGGAGCACGCCGGCAACAGCAGGGTGGCCGCCGCAACAAGGGGAGCGATCGAGAAAACAGGTCGCCGGCGCCTCATGCGGTGTCCCCAAACATCTCCGATCGGAGGTGTCGGGTCAAGCGCCTTTCCCTGTCCTTGCGAGCCCCCGCATCCAGTGCGCGGCAGGCTCAGCGAAGCGGCCGGCTCGAGGGCCCGGGTCGGATCGCCGTGGCCTCTATGAGTTCTCGCGATGACGAGCAGCCTTTCGGATATATTTCGCGCATGGCCAATTACGACCTCGTGGTGATCGGCTCCGGGCCGGGCGGGTACGTCGCGGCGATTCGCGCCGCGCAGCTCGGGATGACGGCGGCGATCGTGGAAAAAGACCCCGCCCTGGGAGGGGTCTGCACGCTGCGCGGCTGCATTCCGACCAAAGCCCTGCTCCATTCGGCCGACCTTCTGGAATCGGCGCGAACGGGAGGCGACGTCGGCGTCGTTGCGAAAGAGGTCCGGCTCGACATGGCGGGGGCCATGAAGCACAAGGCAAAGGTCGTTCGCCAGAGCAGCAACGGCATCGCCTACCTCATGAAGAAGAACAAAATCGACGTCGTGACGGGGTTCGGCTCGTTGAAGGACCCGCGCACGGTGTCGGTCGCCGACGCGGCCGGAAATGAAACGTCGATCGGCGCGAAGTTCGTGCTGGTCGCGACCGGCTCCAACCCGCGCCAGCTTCCCATCGCCGCGACCGACCATCAGACGATCCTCGACTCCGACTCGATCCTCGAGCTCAAGGACGTCCCGAAATCGTTGATCGTCATCGGGTCGGGCGCCGTCGGCGTCGAATTCGCGTCGATGTTCGCGCGCTTCGGATCGAAGGTGACGATCGTCGAGATGCTTCCCCGTCTCGTCCCGGTCGAAGACGAGGAAATCTCGAAAGAGCTCGCGGCGTCGTTCCGAAAGCAGGGGATCGTCAGCCTGGTCGACACGAAAGTCGAGTCGATCGCGAAGACCGACGGGGGGGTCGAGGTCCTTGCGCGGACGCCGAACGGAAAGACCGAGACCCTGCGCGCGGAAAAGCTGCTCGTGGCGGTCGGCCGCAAGCCCCTGTCCGAAAACATCGGCCTCGAGAAGCTCGGGATCGCGACCGAGCGCGGGTACATCCGCATCGACGCGCACTGCCGCACGAACGTGCCGAGCGTTTTCGCGATCGGCGACGTCGTGCCGACGCCCTGGCTCGCGCACGTGGCCTCGGCCGAGGGCGTCGTCGCGGTCGAAACGATGGCGGGCGCGGAAACGTACCCGCTGAACTACGACCAGATCCCCGGCTGCACGTACTGCCACCCGGAGATCGGTTCGATCGGGCTGTCGGAGGCGAAGGCGCGCGAGCGCGGCCACGACGTCGTCGTCGGCAAGTTTCCCTTCTCGGCCATCGGGAAGGCGCGGGTGTTGAACGACACCGAGGGCTTCGCCAAGATCGTGTCGGACAAAAAATACGGCGAGGTTCTCGGCGTTCACGTCATCGGGCCGTCGGCGACCGAGCTGATCGCCGAGGCCGGCGCGGCCATGAAACTCGAGGCCACGGCCCAGGACCTCGTCCGCACCGTCCACGCGCATCCCACGCTCGCGGAGGCGATCCACGAAGCGTCGGAAGCGGCGGCCAACGGCCACGCCATTCACATCTAGCGCGGCGATAGGCGTCGCGAATACGAACGTGCTCGCCGCTCGGCGGCCTGCGACGTACCCGCTTGGTACGCCTCGGCCGCCTCGGGCTGCGCGCGCTCGTCTCGCTCGCCTCTCGACGCGCTCCGAGCCCCGTTTTGTCGTTCCCGCAAAAAGCCTGCCCCCGCGAAAGCGTGGGGCGGGGATCGCTCTGGCCGGTGATCGGACCTGCCCGACCTCACCCACCGCTGCGGCGGTCCCCCCTCCCGCGTTTAGCAGCCGTTCTAAAGGCTGCCAGCGTGGAGTGGGGATGGCCGGGCAGGCGAGGCTTGGCCGCCACGCAGTCTTGTCGTTCCCGCGCAAAGCGTGCCCCCGCGAAAGCGTGGGGCGGGGATCACTCGCGTCGTTCCCGGCGTAACCCTGTCATTGCGAGAAGCGCAAGCGACGAAGCAATCTGCTCCGGCGGCACCCGTCCTCACCCGGCCGCCTTTGGCCGCCACCGAAGCCTGTCCCCGAATTTGCTGTCGCGCGATAAGAAAGGCGGGGGATAGACTTTGATCATGCTCCGCCGAACATGCCGGGCCCCGGGCCGAACGATTGGGGCTCGAGTCGTTGATTCTCCGAAGAGCGGAGGGGTTTTCGTTCGGCCTGACGCGGGGCACACCTGTTCGGCAAAAGACATGTTGGGCCACGAAAAGGCGACCGATGGCTGATTCAACATTTTGGCTTCTTGTGGTTGCCATCCCCATCGTCCTCATTGGTGGTCTCTTGCTCCTCGCAAGGATGGATTCTTATCTTTCCCGTCACCCCGGGTTTGATTGGATGATTCAGGGAATTCTGGCATCGGGTTTCATCTTGATGGCACTTGGGGATTTGTTTTCGAAGGGGTCGCACCGCATGATCGCGGTCATCCACGGGTCGATTGGGGTCTTGCTCGGTGCACGAGCCTATCAACGCTCACGCGCTCAGAAAAAAGGCAGTACCTCGTGAGCTACGATGCCGGGTCGTGCCCGAACGAGTCGTTGCAGCGGACTATGCTCTGCGGCCTCGCAGCTGAAGCTGGGTCGTTGGGCGGCGTTGCGAGAACCGGGGTAGTCCTCCTGGTGAGCCTTGTTCTCGGCATCTGCGTTCTCGGTTGTCAGAGCAAGAGCGGCTGGGGGACGGTCGAGTTCCGATCAATGATCGGCAGGCTAGAGCTGGCAAATTAGTACGAGAAGGCGTTCCAACTTGTTCAGGCGGAGAACGCGAGGCAGGACTCGCGTTGGTACGTGCTCTTGGCCGAACTTCGTTTGGATCGCCAAGCACAAACAGGGCAACGCCACTATGGTGAAGAGGCGCTCGATCTCGTTAACGCGGGCATTCAGAGGTTTCCAATATCGTCTCGCCTCGTCTTCCTGAAGGGATTCGTTAACGGCTGCCTGGGTGAGCCGGGCGTTGAGCAGCGCTACTTTGAGGATGCCCTCAAGCTTGCCAAGGAGAACATCGCGGCAGATAAGGCTGGCCTAAGTATCTCGGAAGATCGAGAGGTGGCAAAGAATGCGGCAGAAAACCTGGGCGCTGGCTGGAAATCGGAGAGGTGAGCCTCTTGCCGCCAAACATCGGCTTGCAGCGGACGTCGATTCCCCCGTCAACCGATATCCCGAATTCCTCACCGAGATGAACGGTCAGCTCCCATATCCATGACGGGATGACCTTTGCCAGAGCCGAAAAAGGCCGAAAGGCGTCCGGGGTAAAATCCCTCGAGCTCGAGGGAGGTTGCGCATGCCGCTGGTTCGTATCGACACGCTCGACGGGTACTCTCCGGATCAGAGGGCCGCGATGGGGGAAGGCGTGCACGCGGCCCTGGTCGAGACGATGGGGGTTCCGCCGCTCGACCGCTTTCAGGTGATCGCGGCCCACGCGCCGGGCGCGCTCGTGTTCGACGCCGAATACCTCGGCATCGCTCGGACGCCGGGCGTCGTTTTCGTGCAAATCACTCTCAACGGGGGCCGAACGGTCGACCAGAAACGCGCGCTGTACGGCGCGATCGCCCGGAATCTCGCCGCCCGGCCCGGCGTTCGCCCGGAGGACGTTCTCGTCAACCTCGTCGAGGTCACGAAGGAAAACTGGTCGTTTGGCAACGGCGTGGCCCCGTATGCGACGTAAGTTGCCGATGCTGCGGCGCGTGATGGCGCAGCCAATGAGATCCGTTTCCGAATCGGCGCGGAACTGATGCCGGCTCCCTCCTCGAACTCTTCGAGCTCCTCGAAGGCGCGGGAGGCGCTCGAACGGCTCCGCGAAGGCAATGGCCGCTTCGCGGCCGGCCGCACGGGCCGCGAGGCCGCCTTCCGGGCGGAGCTGGCCAGCTGGCAGAACCCGTTCGCGATCATTCTCGGCTGCTCGGATTCGCGGGTGCCGGCGGAAATCGTTTTCGACCAGGGGTTGGGCGACCTGTTCGTCATTCGCGTGGCGGGCAACATTGTCGCGCCGTCGCAGGTCGGAAGCGTCGAATTCGCGGCTTCGAAATTCGACG
>JBOGJO010000226.1:0-5584 GCA_050747885.1 Thermoanaerobaculia bacterium | reverse complement strand
TACGCGGCCTGCGCCGCGCCCTTTTCCCCGGCGGGACCGGAGCCGATCACGACGAGGTCGAAACGCTCCACCTCTGCCACGGCGAGATCATAGCGCCCGAAGCCTGTAGAATCGCGCCGTCGCCTTCGGGAGGCCAAGATGAGAAAGCCGCGCCGGTTTCCGCTCTTCGTCGTCGCCCTGCTTCTGGCGCCCGTGCTCCGCGCGGGCGAGCCGCGCGTTCACGAGCACGAGGTCCTGGGCCCCGAAAACTACGGCTCCGTGCAGTTTGCCGTGAGCTGCAGCCCGGCCGCCCGGGAACAATTCACGCGAGCCGTGGCGATCCTGCATTCCTTCGGATACGAGCTCGCGGAGCGGTCTTTCCGGGAAGTCGCGCGAACCGATTCGAAGTGCGCGATGGCGTTCTGGGGCGTGGCCATGAGCCGCTACCACCCTCTCTGGTACCCGCCTTCCCCCGACGATCTCAGGATCGGCCGCGAATCCGTGGCGCGGGCCCGCGCCCTGGGCGCGCCCACGCGGCGAGAACGCTCGTACATCGAGGCGATGGGGTCCTTCTACGACGACAGCGAGCGAGTGAGCCACGAGACCCGCGCAGCGAGATACGAGGAGGCGATGCGCCGCATTTCCGTCCAGGATCCGCGGGATCGGGAAGGCGCCGCGTTCTACGCGCTCGCCCTGCTCTCGACGGCGTCGCCGACCGACAAAGCCCATGTGAAACAAAAGAAGGCGGCGGCGATCCTCGAGGAGATCTTCTCGGAGAACCCGAAACATCCCGGAGCGGCGCACTACATGATTCACGCCTTCGACTCGCCGGAGCTCGCCCCGCTCGCCCTCGATGCGGCGCGCAGCTACGCGAAGATCGCTCCCGCCGCCCCTCACGCGCTCCACATGCCGTCGCACATCTTCACGCGGCTCGGCGACTGGGACGACTCCATTTCTTCGAACCGCGCTTCGGCTGCCGCCGCGCGCACGATGGCCGGGGGCCTTCCTCCGGGAGTCCGCCATTCTCAAGAGCTTCACGCTCTCGACTACCTCGTGTATGCCGATCTCCAGGAAGGCCGCGAGCGGGAAGCGCGCGCGATTCTCGGCGAGACCCTCGGGATCGCCGGCATCGAACCCAAGGAACTGACCGGCGCTTTCGCGCTCTCGGCCATCCCCGCCCGTTGCGCGCTGGAGAGAGAGCGATTCGAGGAGGCTTCGAACCTGGAGCTTGCGCCGGCGGCCCTCGCCTGGAACGACTTTCCCTATGCCGAGGGGATCGTCGTGTTCGCGCGCACGGTCGGACTGGCGAGGCTGGGCCGGGTGGAGAAAGCCCGCGCCGAGCTCTCGCGGCTCGACCCGATCCTGGAGCGGGCCTCGGTTCTCTCACGACACGGTTACGACTGGGCCACTCAGGTGCAGATTCTTCGCCGGGAAGCGCTCGCGTGGATCGAAGAAGCCGCCGGAAAAGGAGGCCACGCCGTCGAATTGATGAAAGCGGCGGCGGATCTCGAGGACTCGACGGAGAAGCATCCCGTCACGCCCGGAGCAATCGTCCCGGCGCGGGAATTCCTCGGAGAGCTGCTTTTGGAGGAGCACATGCCGGCCAAGGCCCTGGCGGAGTACGAGCGGTCGCTCGAATCGGCCCCGAACCGGCTGCACGGCCTTCGGGGAGCCCTCAAGGCCGCCCGGCTCGCCGGGGACCAGGGAAGAGTCAGGAAATACGCCGCGAGCCTCGCCGAGCTCCTGAGCCATGCGGACGCCGGAATTCCGGAGCTCGAAGACCTGAAGCCCGCCGCCCCGGAATGACAGGCGGAGCGCGCCCCTACTCCGGCGGAAGAAGGATGCGAAGCGGCAGGGGCGGCTGGGCCGGGACCTCGTCGGAGTCCGTGATGTCGCGCAGGCGCTCGACGAAGCGGGAGATCTGCCGGGATGTCTCCTCGTACTGCTTTTTCGCGTTGTCGAGATGGCCGCCGAGCTTTCCGAACGGATCTTCGATCTTCGAAACTCCCCGTTTGAGATCGCCAAGCTCCTTCAAAATGTCGTGCGCGCGCTTCTCGATCTCCATTCCCTTCAGCCCGACCGAGATCGTGTAGAGGTACGTGTAGAAAAGCAGCGGTGAAACCGGCACGACCCTCCGGGCAAGGGCGAGGTCGACGAGACTCCCCTCTCCCGACTCGGCGACGATCTCCGCGTACACCGCCTCCGCCGGCACGTACATCAGCGCGAAGTCGAACGTTCCTTCGGCCGGACGGATGTATTTCGAGGCGATGGCCTCGATGTGCTTTCGAACGTCGCGCAGGAACTGAGATCGCGCGTTCTTTCGCTCCGTCTCATTTTCGAGATCGGCGGCCCGCCGGAAGTTCTCCAGCGGAAACTTCGAGTCCACGCTGACCCAGCGGTCGCCGAGCCGAATCGCCGCATCGACGGTTTCCCCGCCGGAAAAACGCTTCTGCATCTCGAACGAGGCCGCCGGAAGAACCTGGCGAAGCGCGTCCTCCAGAAGCTGCTCCCCGAGGCCGCCGCGAACCTTCGGCGACTTGAAGAGATCCTGCAGGCGGGAGAGCTCCGTCCCCAATCCGGCCATCTGCTGCGAGAACTCCACGACGCGGCCGAGATGCTCGCCAACAGTCTGCACGAGCCGGGTCGCGTCGGCGCTGCTCTTCTGCATCGTCGCGAGGCTCTGGCCGAGGGCTTCCTGGCTGCCCTGGATCCGGCCGTCGATGGTTCGCTCGAAGGATTCGAGCCGCTTCGTGACGCCTTCCGCGAAAACCTGCGCCGTGCGGGTCGACGCTTCGGCCGTCGTCTTCGTCGCTGAAATCTCCGCGGCGAGCCGGATCAGGAGAGCAACGGCGACGGCGGCGAGGACGATGAGGACGATGAGCCCGGCGATGAGGAGCGGGCTCACCAGATCAACGCCGGCCGGAGATCAAATGAACGAACGCGACGAAGAGCGCCGCGCCGATGATCGACCAGACGACCGGGAACGGGTGGCGGTCGATCGAGATCGCGAACAGATCGGGCAGATGGATCTTTCGCGCGATCCACGAGCCGAGAAGGGCGCCGATGAACCCGACCGCGATGGAGACCAGGCACCCTCCCCGGGTTCCTCCGGCAATCGCGCGCCCGATCGCGCCGCACACCGCCGCGACGAGGAGAAGGATCAGGAATCCCGTGAACGAGAACGTCATGGCGCCGCCCCTCCAAATCTGCGAGAATCATAACAGCCTGTGGCTGACGAAGAACGCGAGATCGACTACCTGATCTGCAGGGAGTGCAACACGCCCTGTTACATTTTCGAGTTCGAAGGCGAACGGGTGAGCGAGGCGCTCTGCCAGGTCTGCGGCAACGAGGAAAACGATCGTTTCGCGATCGGCGAGGTCGACCAAGAGTGACGGACCGCCGCCCCGATGCGTATTCCGACCCCCTGACGGAGCGCTATGCGTCTCCGGAGATGTCGAAGGTTTTCTCTGCCCGCTTCAAGTTCGAAACCTGGAGGCGGCTCTGGGTGATCCTCGCGGAGGAAGAGAAAAAGCTCGGCCTGCCGATTTCGAACGAGGCGATCGAACAGATGCGCGCGAAGGTCTCGCAGATCGACTTCGACGCCGCGGCCTCCCACGAAAAGGAAACGCGCCACGACGTGATGGCCCACGTGAAGACATTCGCCCAGGCCGCGCCGGCGGCAGCCGGGATCCTCCACTGGGGAGCGACGTCCGCCTTCGTCGCCGACAACGGAGACCTCATTCAGATGCGCGAGGGCCTTCGGCTGCTGGAAGGGCGGATCGCCTCGTTTCTTCGAAAACTCCGCGGTTTCGCGTGGAAGCACCGCTCGCTGGCCTGTCTCGCCTACACGCACTTCCAGCCCGCCCAGCCGACGACCGTCGGAAAGCGCGCGTGCCTGTGGGCCCAGGATTTTCTGTGGGACCTCCAGGAGATCGGACGCGTCCGCGAGGGCCTCCGGTTCCTGGGGGCCAAGGGCGCGACCGGGACGCAGGCGTCGTTTCTCTCCCTGTTCTCCGGGGATTCCGCCCGGGTGGAAGCGCTGGACCGGGCCGTGACCGAGAGGGCCGGGTTTTCGCGGCGCCAGATCGTCTCCGGCCAGACGTATTCGCGCAAGCAGGACTCCTTCGTTCTTTCCTCGCTGTCGGGCTTTGCCCAATCCGCGCACAAATGCGCGACCGATCTCCGGCTGCTCCAGCACGAGGGGGAAGTCGAAGAACCTTTCCTGAAGACGCAGATCGGATCGTCCGCGATGCCCTACAAACGCAACCCCATGAGAGCGGAGAGGGCCTGCGCGATCGCTCGTCACGTCATTGCGCTGTCCCTCGAGCCGGCGCTCACGGCGGCCACTCAATGGCTCGAGCGGACGCTCGACGACTCGGCCAGCAAACGCCTCTCGACAGCGGCCGCGTTTCTTTCGTGCGATTCGATCGCACTCATCCTCGACGAAATCTTCGAAGGGGTCGAGGTCCACCCGGCCGTCATCGCGGCCAATCTCGAACGGGAACTGCCCGTCCTCGCGAGCGAGAACATCCTGATGGAAGCAGTCCGCCGCGGCGGCGACCGGCAACAGCTGCACGAAGCGCTCCGCGTGCTCTCCCGCGAGGCCGCGGGGGGCGAAACGGCGTCGCTCGCCGAGAAGATCGCCGCGGACCCCCGCTTCCGGATGACCGTCGACGAAGCCCGCGCGGCCGCCCACGCCGGTCTGACCGGGCGCAGCGCGGAGCAGGTCGAGATCTTCGTGCGCGAAGAGCTCGATCCCGCGCTCGCGCGAGTCGAGGCCGCGGAGCCGGAGGGACTGCGGGTCTGAAGGGTTTCGCTCGGCTCGGCGCAGGGCAATCCGCGGAGGGTCCGCTTGCAACGCATTCTCGAGGCCAGCCGCAAACTCGCGGCGTTTTGATGGCCTCGCCTCCGCGGTTCCCGTCTCCGGCTCGGCTTATTCACGGTGGCTCAGACAGTGCGTCCGGCCCTCGAACGGTTGCTGCGCGGACCCCCACGATGAGCGAAGGTGTCGAGAGGTCCGCGGGACTCACGAGCGCGGCAGATCTCCGCGAACGGCGGGTGGTGCGGGGCGAGACTCCCTTTTCCCGCTCGCGGCGCGGGTGTCACAAAGTCCTCAGGCTCGCGGCGAGCGGAAAAGTGGAGCGAGCCCCGTGACAGGACCCGCTCGGCTGAGCATCGCCCGAGCCGGCGCCGGGGCTCGGACCCGAGACGGCAAGCGAAGCCCTATCCCCCGGTCGTCGTCTTGCCCCGGTTCTCCGGCGCGTCGGGGAATTTCACGACGTCGTTTCGGATCGGCGGGAGCGACTTCAGGTAGTCGTAAACCGCCCCGAGGTCCTGCTCCGTCATGCCCGAAAGCGCGAGCCACGGCATGACGGTGTTCTTTCCGGGATCGGCCGGAGGATCGTTTTCCGGCGTGATCGACGCGAAGGCCTTGAAGCGCCCGATGAACTCGGCCTTGGTCGCCTGGCCGACGTAGGTGTGCTCCTCGGGAGTGATGTTCGCCGTCACGACCCTTCCCCACGGGCCCTTCATCTCCCAGCCGCCGGCAAAGTCCTTCCCCTTCACTTCCTGCCCGTTCTCACGCGCCGTGTGACACGTCTTGCAC
>JBOGJO010000225.1:0-2784 GCA_050747885.1 Thermoanaerobaculia bacterium | reverse complement strand
GCCCATCAACCTCCACATCTCCGCCTTCGAGAAGCTCGGCGCTTCGGTCTCTCTCGACCATGGCGACGTGGAGGCCCGGGCCCCGAGACTGCGGGGCGCGGACTTCTTCTTCGATCAGGTGTCGGTGACGGGAACCGAGAACGCGATGCTCGCCGCCGTTCTGGCCGACGGGACGACCCGCCTCGGAAACGCGGCCCGGGAGCCGGAGGTTCAGGACCTGGCGCGGCTCCTCTGCCGGATGGGAGCGAAGATCTCGGGAGCCGGAGAGAGCGAGATCGTAATCGAGGGTGTCGAAAGCCTTCACGGCGCCGAGCATTCGATCCTCGCCGACCGGATCGAGGCGGGGACCTACGCGGCGGCGGCCGCGGCGACCGCCGGAGACGTGGAGATCCAGAATGCGGACCCGGCCACGCTCTCCGCGCCGCTCGCGAAGCTCCGGGAAATGGGCGCCGAAATCGAGGCGAGCGGGAACGGATTTCGCGTCCGCGCCCCGATGCCCCTGCGCGCCGCCGACGTGACGACCGCGCCGTACCCGGGGTTTCCCACGGACCTCCAGGCCCAGTTCATGGCGCTGGCCACCCGCGCGTCCGGCGTTTCCGCCGTGACGGAGAACATCTTCGAGAACCGGTTTCAGCACGTCCCCGAGCTGGCGCGCATGGGGGCGCGCATTCACGTCGACGGGCGCTGCTCTTCGGTCGAGGGGCCTTCGGCGCTGCTCGGCGCGACGGTCATGGCGACGGACCTGCGCGCTTCCGCCTCGCTCGTCATCGCGGGGCTGGTGGCGGGCGGAACAACGGTGATCGACCGGATCTACCACCTCGATCGCGGGTACGACCGCATGGAGGAAAAACTGAACGCCCTGGGCGCGAAGATCGAGAGGACCCGATGAGCGACTGCCTTTTCTGCGGGATCGTCCGCGGCGACATCCCGAGCCGCAAGGTGGCCGAGGACGACGACGTTTTCGCCTTCGAAGACATCGCGCCGAAGGCGCCGACCCACATCCTCGTCGTGCCGAAGGAACATCTCGACGACATCGCCCACGCGAAGGACCCCGCCTCGCTGGGGCGCCTCTTTCTCTCCGCCGCGCGGATCGCGAAGGAGCGCGGGCTCGACCACTACCGCCTCGTCGTCAACAACGGCGAACAGGCCGGTCAGTCGGTCTTCCACCTTCACGTTCACGTCCTCGGGGGCCGGCCGTTCGCCTGGCCGCCCGGCTAGCAGGCTGCTAGGACTCTTTCGAAGGGGCGGCCGGCACCGTGAACTTGCGGCGGCCCTCGAATGACGGGATTCCGGTATAGATCGCGATCCTCGCCTTTTCCCGCAGCCCCTTCGTCCACTTTTCGACTTCCTCGGCCGTCCGGCGGGCGCGCAGCCCCGCCCGAACGTCCTCTTCGACCGACGAAAGAGGAGGAACCGGGCTGCCGGCCGCCCGGTAGCCCGCGGAAAAAGGCCCGTCGTACTCGGCCTGAAGGTCTTCTCGCGAAATGAAGGCGACGCCGGAGAACCGCTCCCGAACGTACTGGGAAACGACCAGCTGTTTCTCGAGCGAAGCTCGGACTTCCTCGACCGACATCCCCGCCGCTCGAAACTCCTTGTCCGGGTCTTTTCCCTCGGCCTGGAGGCGCTCGCTCAGCTTTCGAAGCGCCGAATCCACCACGGCCGCGTCCGGTGACGCCGGCGAGAAGCGGAGCGCGTCGCGGTAGCGAAGGTAGTCGTCGATCATCTCCGAGAGAACCCGGTCCCGGAACTGCATTTCGCTCTCGGGAGGAGACGGAGCAAGCCCCGCCGTGAGGATGGTGCGCCGAATCTCAGATTCCGTGATCGCGCGCCCGTCGACCGTCGCCGCCACCTGGTCGAGGATCACGCCGCGCGCGGGGACCACCGCGCCGAGGATCACGGCCGCCGCCGAGAACGCCGTCCAGCCCCTCGTTTTCCCCATACCGCGATTTTATCTATCCTTGGCCCGTGGCGGACGCCGGAAAGCTCTTCGTGGTCGCGACTCCCATCGGCAACCTGGGCGATCTCTCGCCCCGGGCCCGGTCCACGCTCGAAAGCGTGTCGGCCATTTTCTGCGAAGACACGCGCGTGACCGGTAAGCTCGCCGCCCGTTTCGGGCTCACCGCGCCGAGGTACTCGTGCCACGAGCACAACGAGGCGTCGCGCATCGGTGAGCTGCTCTCGCGGCTCGGCCGCGGCGAGGACGTCGCGTACGTCTCGGACGCCGGGACTCCCGCCATCTCGGACCCGGGACGGCGTCTCGTTGACGCCGCCGCGCGAAGCGGCTTTGAAGTCCGCATCGTGCCGGGCCCCTCCGCCGCGGTGGCCGCGCTCGCCGTCTCCGGGATGGCCGCCGTTCCGCACCTGTTCCTCGGGTTCCCTCCCGCCCGCCAGGGAGAGCGCCGCTCCTTCTTCCAGCCGCTTCGGGACCGCGCCGAGACACTCGTTTTCTTCGAAGCGCCCCACCGCCTTGCGGCGTCGCTCGCCGATGCCGCGGAGGTCCTCGGGGAACGATCCGCCGCGGTCGGCCGCGAGCTGACCAAGCTCCACGAAGAAGTGATCCGGGGAACCCTCGGCGCCCTCGCGGCTCGTCTTGCCGCGCGCCCCGTCCGGGGCGAATGCGTCGTCGTCGTCGAGGGCGCTCCGGCAGAGAGCTCCCGCCCGGCCGCGACGGGAGACCAGATCGACGCCGAGCTCGCGACGATGGAGACCCCTGGCCTCTCCGCGCGCGAGCGCGCCAGGGCCGTGGCGAAGAAGCTCGGCGTCCCCTCGCGCGAGGTTTATGCC
>JBOGJO010000224.1:0-1296 GCA_050747885.1 Thermoanaerobaculia bacterium | reverse complement strand
TGATCTTGATGTCCATCTGGAGCGCCGTGATCCCGTTGTGCGTTCCGGCGACCTTGAAATCCATGTCGCCGTAATGGTCTTCCTGGCCGGCGATGTCCGACAGGATCGCGAACCGATCCCCGTCCGTGACGAGACCCATCGCGACTCCGGCGACGGGGGCCTTGATCGGAACGCCGGCGTCCATGAGGCAAAGGGTGCCGCCGCAAATGCTCGCCATCGAGGACGAACCGTTGGACTCGAGGATGTCCGAGACGATGCGGATCGTGTACGGAAACGATGCGTCGTCCGGGAGGATTCGCTCGAGGGCGCGGCGCGCGAGATTTCCGTGTCCGATTTCGCGCCGGCCGGGCCCTCGAAGGAACTTCACTTCGCCGACCGAGAACGGCGGGAAATTGTAGTGAAGCAGGAAGGTCTTTTCCGAGTCTCCCTCGTAGTCTTCGACGAGCTGGGTGTCCTCGGAGGTCCCGAGCGTGCATGTCACGAGCGCCTGCGTTTCTCCCCGCGTGAAGAGCGCGGAGCCATGCGTGCGGGGCAGTAGCCCCACCTCGGCCGAGATCGTTCGGATCTGCTTGAAGTTGCGCCCGTCGAGCCGCTCCCGCCGGTCGAGAATCGTCTCCCGGGTGAGGACCTTGACGAGGTCGTCCATCGCGCGGGCCGTTCGGGATCGCTCTTCCGTGTTTGCTTCGGCAACCGTCGAGACCGCCTGTTTCTTGACTTCCTTGATCCGGGCATACGACAGGATCTTGCCCGGAACGGTGAGCGCGGCCAGCATCGGCCCTTCCCATTTTTTGTAGATCGTCTGGAAGAAGTCTTTCGTGTAGGGCTCGGGTGAGGAGAACGCGGGCTTGGACACTCCCGTTCGCGACGCGAGATCCTCGATCCCGCGGATGATCTTCTGGATCGCTTCGTGGCCGAAAAAGATCGCGTCGATCATCACCGATTCGGGGACCTCGTGGGCCCCCGCCTCCACCATCACGACGGCGTCTTTCGTCCCCGCCACGATGAGGTCAATCTCCGATTCCTCGCGCTGCTTGTTGGTCGGGTTGAGCGCCAGTTTGCCGGCGATTCGAGCCACTCGGACGGCGCCGATCGTGTTCGTGTAAGGAATCCCCGAAACGGCCAGCGCCGCGGACGCGCCGTTGATTGCGAGAATGTCCGGGTCGTTCTGGCCGTCGGCGGAGAGAACGAATGCGATGATCTGGGTTTCGTTTCCGTACCCTTTCGGGAACAGGGGGCGAAGGGGGCGGTCGATCAGGCGCGATGTCAGGATCTCCTTTTCCGTCGGCCGTCCTTCCC
>JBOGJO010000223.1:0-7580 GCA_050747885.1 Thermoanaerobaculia bacterium | reverse complement strand
GCATTGGAGCGAAATGTCGAGGGGGTTTGGGGGAGTCATCCCCCAGGTTAGGCGTCCAGATTTATCCGAGCACAGCGAGGATGCCCGAAGGGCCAGCGGAACGCAGTGGAGCGAAATCTGGTTGGGGAGGAAGGATTCGAACCTTCAATAGGCGGCTCCAAAGGCCGCTGCCCTACCGTTAGGCGACTCCCCAGTCGAGGAGACGTATCTTACCGCCCGCTACGACTCGATTCTCTCGATTCCCGGAAACCCGTCGAAAACGCCATCGAAACTCAGAATCGTTCGGACGTTGGCCCTCCTGTTATCGCAGCATCTCGTAGCGGACGCCCACCGCTTCGTAAGCCGTCACGGCCCGCCGGTCGCGTGTCAGAAGGGTCGCGCCGGCTTGCTTTGCGGCGGCGGCGGCCAGGGCGTCATAAATCGCGCCGCCGGTGAGACCGGAGGCAGCCGCCCGTCGAACCAGGGAACGTTGAGCCGCTCCGGAGAGCCCGAGCGGCGGCCGAGGAAAACTCGCCTCGAGAAAGTCTTCGACGATCGCCGCCGCCGCTCGGTGGGGGGGAGGCAATCGTATCAGAACGGAATAGGTCTCGAGGACGACATGCGCAGGGAGACGAGGCTGCCGCGCCAGAAGGGCTGCGGCTTGCGCGTGCCCCTCATGCCAGGTCGCAAAGGCCGCAACGACGACGCTGGTGTCGAGCGCGATCAACGGCGGGTTCTGTCGAGGGTCTCGCGCACGAGATCGTCGGTCAAGGGTGGAAGGCTCGATTCGGGAACCGCGACCGCGCCGTGCTTGACCCTGGTGAGCTTCATCGGCGTCGGAGCCGATTCGATTTCGAGCTTGCCCTCGCGCTCCGAGACCTCGATCGGCCCTCCGGGCAAAAGCCCCAGACGATCGCGCAGCGCTTTGGGAATGACAACCCGACCGGCGGCATCAATGGTAGTTCGCATGGTAGAAGCCTACCATTCGTGGGTAGGCGAAGTTGCGCGGCCCGCGCACGCACCGCTTTAGCGAGTCAGTTCCACCGTCCAGTTCAAGACCGCGACCGCGGTGGGCTCCCCGGCCGCCGCCGACGAGGTCGAAAACAGAAAGCGCTGTCCGTCTTTCGTGGGGGCGTAGTCGCTCCAGATCTTGACCGGAAAGAGGGCGCGCGCCTCGTCGGCATGAAATGCGGGCAAAAAAGACACGGCTGCGGACATCAGCTTGCCGCCGCTCATGAAGTAGAGCTCCCGGCCGTCCCCCCGCCAGCGAGGGCGCGAGCCGCCCGAGCCCGAGATTCGCCACTGTTCGGAAGGATTCGGAAACGAAGCGACGTAGATCTCGTCGCGTCCGGAATCGTCCGCGACGAACGCAACATAACGGCCATCGGGCGAAAACTGGGCCTCGCTCTCCGCCGACGGGGTCGCCCGAAACGGCCGCGGCGTCTTGTCGCCCGAAAGGGGCAGCAGCCAGAGGTCCACCTTCGACCGTTCCGTGTAGACGTCGTAGAGGACGTATCGGCCGTCGGGCGAAATCGACCACACGAAATCCCCCATCGGGCAGTCGAGCAGGAGCCGATCCTGGCCGCCGCCCGCCGACGGCGTCTCATAAAGATCGCCGAAGTTCTTACGGCTGGAGGTGAAAATCAGCGAGCGGCCGTCGGGAGTCCAGACCGCGTTGGAGTCCGAGGCGGCATCGGTCGTGAGACGGCTCGTAAAGCCCCGGGAGAGGTCGAGGGCCCAGAGGTTGGCCCTTCGTCCGTCGTTGTCGAGCTTCTCGAAGGCGACCTGCCGCTCGTCCGGCGAGAGATTGAAGTATCCCCGCCGGCCCGGCTCGCCGACGGACGCGATTCGTTTGCCCGTCCTGTCGAGCCACGCGAATTGAAGGTTCGGATCCGCGCTCCGATAGACGAGAAGACCGTTGCCGGAAACGCCGAAGTCGAACCGGTGGTTCTCTCCGATCTCGAGAGGGTTTTCGCCGACGGGGACCGGGTCCCCGGAGAAGCGAAGGCGCTTCCCGTCGAACGGTTGGGCGACGAGGCTGCCGGCCTTCACATAGAGGAGGTGTCCCGTCGGGCTGAACGCGAAGTTCGAGACGGCGTGCCCGAGGTGCGTCGTGTTTCCGGAGGAGAGCGAGGACAGGCCGATCCAGTGGCCCTCCGTGCGCGCCGCGTCGACGAGGAAGATGAAATGGTCCCCGTCCGGCAGGAAAACCGGCCATCGGTGTGCTTCATCGGCCGGGTCCAGCGTGGTCACCTTTTGAGGCGTTCCGCCGGCGGCAGAAACCTTCGAGATCCCTTCGAGATCGTGCGCCTCGAAGAGGATCACGCCGCCGGACCCCCAGGAGCCTCCCCAGGCGTTCGGGGCGTCGCAGAGGTCTTCCGGGGGTCCCCCGCGAGAGTCGATCTTCTTCAGTTTTCCGCCCGCGAAGAAGGCCAGGAAGCGGCTGTCGGGCGACCAGAAAGGATTCGACGCGTCCTCGGTTCCCGGAAGAGGCTTTGCCTCGAGCGAATCGATCGGTCGCAGCCAGAGGGATTGCTTTCCATCCGAAGTGTGCGCAACAAACGCGATCGAGCTGCCATCGGGGGACGGCGTGAGCGAGTCGAAATCTTCGAACTGCGCCTCCGCCGGTCTGGGGATCGTCAAACGCACCGCCCGGAGAGCGGGCTTCGGCGCCGCGGCGATCCGGTACCACCCGAGCAGAGCCGCGCCCGCCGCGAGACTCGCGATAGCCGCGAGGATCCATGCGAGCCTTTCGCGATTCTTTCTCCGCGAGACGACCGTCGCGGGCGCGCCCGCCTGCGACCCGGCTTCCGCGATCCAGTCGAGCTCGCTCTTGACGTCGTGCGCGCTCTGCCACCGGTCCTCGGGGTCCTTCGCCAGACACGTCTTGACGACGCGGTCGAACGCGGGCGGGGCCATCGGAGCAATCGACGAGATGGGCGCCGGCTCGTGCTCGAGGATCGCCGCGATCATGCTCGCGCGGCTCCGGCCCGTGAAGGCTTTTCTCCCCGTCGCCATTTCGTAGAGCACGCAGCCGAGCGCGAAGATGTCGGAACGGGAGTCCGCGTCTTTCCCTTCGAGCTGCTCGGGGGCCATGTACTGGAACGTCCCCATCACCGTGCCCTGTTCCGTCAGCGGCTGGGAAGGGGAGAGCTCGGTCGGAAGCGACGAGAGCTGCGAGATTTCCTTCGCCGCGCTGGAAACGCCGAGCTTGGCGAGGCCGAAGTCGAGGAGCTTGACTCCCGATCGCGTGAGCATGACGTTACCGGGTTTCAAATCGCGGTGGACGATTCCCTGACGGTGGGCTTTGTCGAGCGCGTCGGCGATCTCGACGCCGAACTTCAGGGTCTGCTCGATCGGAAGCGCGCCCTTCTCCAGCCGATCCGCGAGGCTCTGGCCTTCGAGCAACTCCATCACGAGATACTGAACGGGACCCGTCATCGCGAGGCCTGAAAGGCCGTGGCGATCTACCCCCGCCGGGTCAGATTGCTTCGCGGAGTCTGCCGCGAGAGGATCGCGGCGGCTCGCAATGACGGTCGCCTCGCCCACGTCGTAGAGCGCGCAAATATGCGGATGCGTCAGCTGCGAGATCGCGCGAGCTTCCCGTTCGAACCGTGCCTTGAGCTCCGGATTGTCGGAGAGATGGGAAGGAAGGACCTTGATTGCGACCATCCGGTCGAGTCGCGTGTCCTTGGCCTTGTACACCTCTCCCATCCCACCCGCACCAAGAGGGGAGAGGATCTCGTAGGGACCGAGCCGCGTGCCGGCCGCGAGAGTCATTGCCGCCTCAGGGCCGCGATCTTCCAGATGTTGCCCCGTTTCATCTGCATGCTGAAGATGAGCTCATCGCGGCCGAGCACAAAGCGCGCCGGCCCGTCCGCGGTCGAAATCATCGACCGGCGCGACCCGTGCAGATGGAGAACGGCCGTCGGAGGGCCAAGGGGGTTTTTCGTAGCGGGATCCAGACGGCGGACCCACACGCAGCGGCTGCCGTCTCGTTCCGAGACGTAATAAAGGAGATTGCCGTCCGGCGACCAGGCGTTCTCTTCCGCCACGGAATCCTCATCGGTAACGACCACCCACTCGGAGGGGGGGACAGGTGTGTTGCGAAATGGAAAAACGATGATCCGGGACCGGCCCGCGCTCGGCCATTCCATCGCGCTCATCCAGCGTCCGTCGGGCGAGAGGCGGCCGTGGCCGTAGAGACGGCTTGATGCGCCGGTAAGGAGAGGCCGCAACTTTCCAGTCGCGAGATCGCAGGCGTAAAGCCTGTTGCTGTCGGCACCCACTCCGCCAGTTATCAGGAACGACGCCCTCGGCCAATCCCATACCCAGTCGAGGTCGGGCTCGATGGGTTGGGCCGTTCCGCCCCCGACCGGCCGCACGACGAACCGGGATTTTCCCGACACATCCGTCTTGTAGACCAGATTCTGCCCGTCCGGGCTGATATTCACGAGTTTCGAATCGACGGCGCCGAGCGGTACCTCCTGGCGATTTTCGAGGTTCATGAGCCACGCTCCCCGGGAAGACTGCCGGTTCGACGCGAAAAGCAGGAGCTTTCCGTCGGCGGAGAGCGACGGCCATTCATCCCGGGCCGCATCGTCCGTCAGCGGCTGAGGGTCACCGGAGGCCAGCCCGGAGTTGGCCGTGATCGGAAGGCGGTAGAGGTTCGCGCGGCGCTCCAGGCTTGCGAAATAGAGCTGCCGTCCGGTCGCGCCGGATGCGATCGTTGGCGACTGGTCGAGCCCGGTCCCGACCGTGAGCCGGCGCAGGGGGCCCGTCACGCGGTGGCCGTCGGCCGCGACACCCACGGACCAGATGCTGGAGCTGTCTCCCGACTCTGCCGAGAAGAAAATCTCGCCCGGTAGCCACGCATCGAGTGTCCCGCTCGTGATGCCCGCGCGTTTCAGGATCGCAGAAGCGTTCATTGCCGACACCGCTCCACTGGAGGCGTCGATTCGGAACAGGTCCCGCGTGCCGGTCGCCCTGATGAAACCGGCCACACCGATAGCGGCACCGTCTGGCGACCAAATCGGGTGTTCAGCCCAGTCGAGCTTGGGCGCCAGTCGAGTCGGGACTCCTCCCGCTTCGTCCACGACCCATACCTCGCCGGCCGAGCCGCGCCCGCCCGTCCCGTACGCGATCTTTCGCCCATCGGGAGAAAAACGCGGGTTGGCGCCTTTCTGAGCGATGAGGCGCTCCGAGCCTCCGAGCGAGGGGACTTCGTAGATTCCGCCTCCGTCGCGCTCCGAGCGGAACACGATGCGGCTTCCGTCGGGCGAGAAGCTCGGCTCGTGGGCATCCGCGCTGTCGTGAGTGACCTGCACCGGCTGTCCGGCCGGCAGCGGCTGGGTCCAGATGTTCAGGTTCGGGCTGCCGCGATCGGAGGCGTACGCCAGCAGGGACGCCGTGGGCGATACCGCTGGGTCCATCGTCAACCCTGAATCCGCGGTAACGCGGATCACTTGTGACTCGTTCGTCAGGCCGGGCTCCGGGCTCCGTCGAGCGGTCCACCAGGTGATACCGCTCGCCAACGCCGCGAAAAGGAGAGCGCCACAGGCGCGAAGCCACCGGCCGCGCCGACCACTGCTGACCTCCAGTCCGGCCGCGGTCGGCGTCCCGGGGACCGCCCGGGGTCCACTCGACGGGTCAAGAGCGATTCGGGCTTCGCCGATGTCGCGCAGGCGCAGCTTCGGGTCGCGCTCGAGGCAGCGGCCGAGCAGTGAGCGGAGCGCCGCAGGCGTCGATCGAGGCAGTTCGTCGAAAGGGACCTCATGGCGGAGAACGGCCGCGAGAGTGTCGGAGACCGTTTCGCCGGCAAAGAGCCTCTTTCCTGTGAGCATCTCGTATAAGACGACGCCGAACGCCCAGATGTCGGCTCGCTTGTCGGCGGGTTTTCCTCGGGCCTGCTCCGGGGACATATAGGGAGCCGTGCCGAGGATCATTCCATCTTGCGTTCCCATCGAGATCGTCGGCGAATGCGTAATGTCAGGCGATGAAGTTGACGCCAGCGGGTCGAGAGCCTTGGCAAGGCCGAAGTCGAGAACTTTTACCTGATCCTCCCGGTTGAGCTTCACGTTGGCGGGCTTCAGGTCTCGGTGGATGATTCCCTTTTCGTGTGCGGCCTCGAGCGCCTCCGCGATTTGTCTTGCGATCGAGATCGCTTCTTCCACGGAAATCTCGGCCGACTCGATCCGGTCTTGCAACGTTGGACCTTCGACGAGCTCCAGCACGAGGGCCTTGACGTTGGTCGAATCGTCGATGCCATAGATCGCCGCGATGTTCGGGTGATTCAAAGACGCCAGAACACGGGCTTCGCGTTCGAAACGCCCGAGCCGTTCGGGGTCGGCCAGGAGCGCTTCCGGCAGGACTTTGATGGCGACCTGGCGGTCGAGCTTCAAATCTCGGGCCCGGTACACCTCTCCCATCCCACCCGCCCCAAGAGGGGAGAGGATCTCGTAGGGACCGAGCCGCGTGCCGGCTGCGAGGGTCACGCGTGCTCCGTCATCGCGAGCCCGCGCAGCGGGCGTGGCGATCTCATCCTGGAAGGGGCAGATTGCTTCGTCGCACTGCTCCTCGCAATGACCCATTCAAAATTCATCACTCACAATTCAACATTCGACCTATCGAAACCCGTCCGCCGTATAGAGATCCGAAAGCGAGCGCGTGTACGCGTACGCGTAAAAGCGTCCGTCGGCGGAGAGAAGGATCGTCCGGATCCCCTGGAGTCCGGCGGGGTCGCCGGGGCTCACCTGTTTCATGAGCTCTTTGCGGCCCGTCGCCACGTCGAAACGATAGATGCCGACCGGAATTTTGTCGAGATCCCGGGCAAAGAGAGAGCGGTCATCGCCGCTGAAACGAATCGGCTCGAAGCCGCCGAGGTTCATGTTCGGGTGATAAGGGCGAGGGGTCCCTCCGTCCACTGGGATCTCGACGACGCCCCCGTCCGATTCCTGAACGAATGCCGTCTTTCGGTCGCCCGAGAGAAGGAATTTCTTGATCGGATGCCCCGGGGGCGTGAGCGCGCGCGGCGGCCCTCCCTCGGAGTCCTGAAGATAGAGGCGACGCTCCTTGCCGGCGTCCATAGCATCGAACACGAAGCGTCGGCTGTCGGAGAGCCATTGAAAGGGGCCGTATTGCGCGAAGTCTCCGGAGATGACGGTTCGGGGCTGCCCCGTCCCCGTCGGCAGGAGCTTCACGGGCGTACCCTGCTCTCCCAGAAGAAGGGCAATGACCCACTTCCCGTCGGGCGAGAGAGCTCCGGGAAATCCGTCTCCGAGCCGGATGACGGGCGATCCGTCCATCTTGCGCAGACAGATGGCGTACCGGTCGCCGATGGCCTGGCCCTGCTCGTCGAAAAGGAGCGTGGATCCATCGTCGGAGAGATCGACGGGAATCGACCACTCGAGCCACGAGAGCTCGCGTTCCTTCGCCTGACCGGGTCCCATTCCCATGATTCCTTTGCGAACGTTGTCGTGTGTCAGAAGGACGTGCCCGGACTTGGAAATGTCGCGCAGGGTGAGCCCGCCCGGAACGTTCGAGAGCAATCGCTCCTCGCCCGAAAGCGTCACGGCCCGGAGCGAGCGTAAGGAGCCCGATCC
>JBOGJO010000222.1:0-4613 GCA_050747885.1 Thermoanaerobaculia bacterium | reverse complement strand
ATTCCATCGCGATCGACCGCGCCGTGCCAGCGGACGAGTGCCGAGCCCCGCTGCCGCAGTGACCACGTAGCGATCCGGATTGAGCGAGTCCCAGGACCGGAGGGGTGCTCAAGGGGCGCGACGGCGGCTGTCGCGAGGAGGGAATCGGCCCTTGTCTGAGCTGGAGTTCTTCAACTCGACCAGCGGGAGCGAACTCCGAGAACCCGGGAGCAGGGGGTAAGGCGATGCCGCGAGTTGCGATTCCCGAGCGAGCGATTTGCCGCAGGAGCGTTCCGAGGCGTGTCCCATCAGACACTGCCGAGCGAGTCTCCTACTCCTCGATCTCCACCGAAACGTCCGGCGTCGGCGAGAGCCGGAGCCGCGAGATGCGGCACGGCCACCTTTCACGGGTGATCCTTTCCGAGACACGCTCCCAGATCCAGCGTGCCAGATTCTCGAAAGTCGGGATCGTCGTCGCAAACGCGGGGACATCGAGGTTCAGGTTCTTGTGGTCGAGCGGCCGGTCGACTTCCTCCTTCAGAATCCGGTCGAGATCCGTGAGGTTGACGACCATGGCTTTCTCCGGGTCGATCTCGCCGGCAATCTCCACCTCCAGCCGGTAGTTGTGGCCGTAGCCGTGGGGAGACTCGTCCCCGAAGACGGAACGGTTGCGCGTCTGGCTCCACTCGGGCCGCCAGAGCCGGCGCGAGGCATTGAAATGGATTTCACGGGACAGTCGAATCAACGTTACCCTCCGGTCGGGAACGGAAAGCGTAGCAGAAACCTGCTACCTTGTTCGCAGAAGGAGAGCTTCACGATGAAGAGACGAAATCTGATTCTCGCGGCAGCGTTGCTGCCGGCGGCCGCATTCGGCAGGGGAATTCCCCAGGTCCTCATCGAGTCGCGGATCGTCGAGACCGGACCCGGAATCGTTTCCGCGAACTTCGGGACGAACTTCGGAAACGTCTATGCGAACTTCCCGAGCGATCTCGCGCCGGGGGACAAGATCTCGGGCACATTCGCCACAGCCCCCCGGGGGAAGGACGACAAGGCCCGCGCGGAGACTGAGATCGTCCTGCGGTCACTCAGGGTTGGAATTTGCGGATCCAACTTTTCCGTCGGCGCCCCTGTGTTCGTCTGTCCGCGGGTCTCGGACGGGGGAATCCGCCTCGTCTTGAAGTTTCGGGAGGACGATCTCGGCAACCTGCTGCTGCCGGTCTCAAAGGACGCCGCCCCGGCCGGACAAGGAACCTTTCTCCTGCCCACTCAGGGGCTGGTTTTCAACCGCGTCCTGATCCCTGGCCCGTTCGACGGCGACTTGAGGACGACTTCGGTCCGGATCGGCGACACGGTCGCCCATCTCGTGGCGGAATCTCCGCGCGCGTGTGTTTTCGACGCTCCTCCGACGCCGGTCGGCCCGACTCGAATCGAATTTCGGAAAGGAACCGACGAGCTCTCGGGAACCTTCCGAAACGTCGGCCTGCGCCTGAAGCCGCCGCGCCCGATCATTCACACAGGAGACTCGACGTCGTTCGAGGCCGAGGTCACCGGCCTGGCAGGCCTCGAGCAACCCCTGCGCCTGAGCCTCAAGAATCTGTCGCCGGAAATCGTTTTAATGGCAGGTGGAGACGAGCAGAGCCTCACCATCGCCCCCGGCGACGTTTCCGCCCGGGGAACCTTCGCGGTCGCGCGAGACCTATCGGGAAAACACCGTGGCGACTACGTGGTCAACGTCTCGATTCCGTGGCGCGAGAACGACTTTCGAAAACAAGAGCCGGGCCGGTAGAATCCAGCACCGGAGGAACGGCATGAGCACGCTCGGGACGCGCAACAAGTCGCCGGCGCTCGCAGAGCTCCGCTACGGGGAGAGCACGGTGGACACCCTCGCCTGGACGGCGGTCTTCGGATCGGAAGCCGAGAAGTCGGAAGCGCGCGCGACGATTCGGCGCCTTTCGGCGGCGCGGTCGATCCTCCCGGCTTCGATCGTTTCGCTCTACGACGCGCGCGGCCGGGGAGAAGTCGGCGGTTTCACCGTTCCGGCGTTGAACCTGCGCACGCTCACCTACGACAGCGCCCGCGCCGTGTTCCGGACAGCCAGGAAGCTGGCGGCGGGGGCCTTCATTTTCGAGATCGCGAGAAGCGAGATCGGATACACGGCCCAGCGGCCCGCCGAATACACGGCGGTCGTTCTGGCGGCGGCCCTGCGCGAGGACTGGAGCGGGCCTGTCTTCCTGCAGGGCGACCACTTTCAAACCAACGCCCGCAAGATGAAGACCGACCCCGCGAAAGAAGTAAAGGCCATCGAAGATTTGATCCTCGAGGCGATCGCCGCGCAGTTCTACCAGATCGACATCGACACCTCCACCCTCGTCGATCTGTCCCGGCCGACCCTCGACGAACAGCAGCGCCCGAACTTCGAGAATTGCGCGCACTTCACGCGCTTCATCCGCCGCCATCAGCCGCGCGAGGTCGCCATTTCCGTCGGGGGCGAAATCGGAGAGGTGGGGAAGGCCAACACGACGCCCGAAGAATTCCGCGCTTACATGCGCGGGTACTCGAGCGGTCTCTCCGGCGAAAAGGGAATCGCGAAGGTGTCCATTCAGACCGGCTCGGCCCACGGCGGGATGGTCGCGCCCGACGGGAGCCTGAAGCGGATGTCGGTCGATTTTTCGGCGATCGAGACGATCTCGCGGATCGCCCGCGAAGAGTTCGGCCTCGCGGGGGCCGTCCAGCACGGCGCTTCCACCCTGCCCGAGAGTGATTTCGGCCTTTTCCCGAGCTCGGGCGCGGCCGAAATCCACCTCGCGACCGGATTTCAGAACCTCGTTCTCGATCATCCGGTGTTTCCCGCGCTGCTGCGCGAGACGATCTACCGCTGGCTCAACGACAGCGCCGCCGACGAGCGCAAGCAAGGGGAAACCCAGGAGCAGTTCCTCTACAAAACGCGCAAGAAGGCGCTCGGCCCGTTCAAGGAAGCGCTCTGGAACCTTCCCGTCGGCACGCGGGACGCCATCTCGCACGACCTCGAGGAGAAGTTCGCTTTTCTTTTCGAAAAGCTCAATGTCGGCGGCACGCAGAAAGACGTCGCCAGGTACGTCCGGCCCGTCGAGGTCGCCGAGCGTGAGCTCGCGGGCGCTTTCGTGAGGGACGACGAGGCCGGAGATTGAAGATTCCTCCGACAATGAAGGCGGTCGTCAAGACGAGGGCCGCCGCCGGGGGAGACGCGACCGAGGTCCTCGACGTCGCGACGCCGATCCCGGGGCCGGGAGAGGTCCTGCTGAAGGTGCTGGCGACGGCAGTGTGTGGAACGGATCGCCACATCTACGATTGGGACCCTTCCATCCAGCACCGGGTCACTCCTCCGCGGATCACGGGCCACGAATTCTGCGGAGAGATCGTCGCGTTCGGGCCTCAGGGAGAGCGTCCGACGCTCACGATCGGCTCCTACGCTTCGGCCGAGATGCACGTCACCTGCGGGCACTGTCGCCCGTGCCGCCTGGGCGAGCGCCACGTCTGTGAAAATACCCGGATTCTGGGCCTGGACGGCGACGGATGCTTCGCGCAGTACGTCAAGGTTCCGGCCGACAACGTGGTACCCCTCGACAAAGCGGTCGTTCCCGCGAAGGTCGGGGCGTTTCTGGACGCGCTCGGGAACGCCGTCCACACGACCCAGATGGTTGATCTTTCGGGAAAAACCGTCGCCGTCCTCGGATTCGGCCCGATCGGCGCCTTCTGCGCGGAGATTGCCCGAGTCTCGGGCGCCTCGTCGATCGCGATCACCGACGTCAACGAGCATGCCATCGCGGAAGCGAAACGCTGGGCGAGAGACCGCAGCGCCAAAAACGTCACGGCGATCGACCTGCGCGCCGAGGTGCAGCCGGCCGGCGCCCTGAGAGATGCTCTCCGAGGAAGCGCGGACGTCGTCCTGGAGCTCTCGGGCGCGGAGGCCTCCATCAACCTCGGATTGGAAATCGTCTGCCCCGGGGGCTGGATCTCGCTGCTCGGCCTCCCGAAAGGGAATGCCGTGACGATCTCGAACTACTCGCGCGATCTGATCTACAAGGGCGTCACGATGAAGGCGATCATCGGGAGGCAGGTCTTCGCGACATGGGTGAAGATGCTCGACCTGCTGCGCGCCGGACTCAAAGTCGACGACTTCGTTTCGCACGAGTTCGAAGGACTCGACCGTTTCCACGAGGCGCAGACGCTTTTGGCCTCGCGAGAGGCGATGAAGGTCGTTTTCTACCCGAACGGGAAGCCTTGAGCTTCGCTCGCACGGAGCGCTGAGAAGCCCCGGGCCGGCTCGGCAAATCCTTGGCAGGGCGGGTCCTGTCACAGGACTCGCTCCACAACATTCCGGACGCCTCACCGGCGTCGGCTCGCCGCAAGCCTGAGGACTTTGCTACGCCCGCGTCGCGAGCGGCAAAAGGGAGCTCGCCCCATGCCACCCGCCCTTCGCGAAGATCTGCGCCGGAGCAAGGCCCGGGAGTCCTTGGGCGGGCTCGGTCGGCGCGACGGCGGCTGTCGCGAGGAGGGAACCGGCCCCTGTCTGAGCTGGAGTTCTTCGGCGCGACCGGACGAGAGAACTCCGGGAACCCGGGTGAGAGGGGCAAAGCGATGCCGCGAGTTGCGAT
>JBOGJO010000221.1:0-7377 GCA_050747885.1 Thermoanaerobaculia bacterium | reverse complement strand
CTCGTCGGCGGCTACGCCTCGAATCACGTTTTTCCGATCCGTCTCGACGGGGACCGGGTACCAAGCCTCGTGATGGGCTCGATCTTCCTCGGGGCCACGTACCTTCCCTGGCGAAATGACGGCAAGGGAAACTTCAAAGGGTTCTCGTTTGACGCGATGGAGCCCTCGGCGTACCACCTGGGGATCGCCGCGGGGAACTTCGGCAAAGAGAAGCTGCCCGCCTTCGCGGACCTTTTCTTTCGCCGAGAGCTCGGCTCGCCCCGCCTGGCGGCGGGCGTGACGCTGTACGTCGACCGCAGCGGGGCCTGGGAGAAGATCCCCGTCTGGCGGGAGAAGGGCTACAAGTCGAGCCACCTCGTCTCGGTCGCAATGGGCGATCTCGACGGCGACGGCCTCGACGACGTCGTTTTTCCCGATTTCGTCGCGAAGAAGCTGCGGATCTTCTACCAGACGACCGACGGGAAGTTTCTCGAGTCTCCCGAGAACCTCGAGCCGGACCTCCGATCGGCGGTCTGCGACGTCCGGCTCGCCGATCTGAACGGGGATGGAAGACTGGATGTCGTTCTGGCCGAAACGACCTACACGGAGCGGCCCGAAGATCGGGGCGGCTTCGAAGTGTTTCTGAACCAGGGAAAGTGAGGCCCTGATCCGCCCATGCGAGAAAAGCATATTTTTCGCATTTTCCTCTTGACTTTGCCTTGCGGGGTCGCGCATGATTCGCGACGAAGGCCGATTGGCCATTTCCATAATTTGGGAAATTCGGGAGATTCAGGAAATTCAGGAAGTTTTAGACCTCGGAAGTAAACGAATTTTGGACTATCGGAAAAGCTTGGAACGAAAATCTTAGGAGGTGATGGCATCGCAGTCGGGATCTCGAGAATCAAGTCACTGTAATTTCGGGAAAATTTAAAGTCATTAATGAGGAGATCTGAATGAAAAAGACGTTGACCTATCTGCTGGTGCTGGTGGCATTGGTCGCTCTCGCGTCCTCTGCCGCGGCTGTCACCTGCACGATCGATCAGCATCCGGCTGCGACGCTCCTGGTCCCCTATTTCCAGGTGCACCTCAACGCGGATGGCTCGATCGACACGAGCTCGGCCCGTACCGACACGCTCGTCACGGTTGTGAACGCTTCGAGCGCTCCGACCCTGGCTCACGTGACGGTGTGGAACCGCCGTTCTCACCACGTTCTCGACTTCAACATCGCGCTGACGGGCTTCGACATCGTCAGCTGGTCGATGGAAGACGTGCTCCTTGGCCACCTCCCCAGCACGCCGGACAACGGCTCCTGGGCGACCAAGGACGTCTGCGAGCGTAACTCTGCGGCGAAGGAATACCCCGACGCCAACGGCTGGCTGCGTTTCCGTCCGGGCACGCTGCCCCTCGGAACCACCGACCAGCAGCAGGCGACCACGCAGTACCAGGATCCGGCCTTCGGGACGGACTTCGCGGCTGCGCTCGCCGATGCGCTCGACTACGACTCGAACTACGATTGCCTGGACGACTACGGCGACTCGCCGGACGGCGACATCACCGGCAGCTCGGTGGCGGGCAATGGCAACCTCTCCGGCTACGTCACGATCGACATGGCCAACTACTGCACGGTGACGTTCCCTGACGATCCCAACTACTACGACAACGACGCGATCGGCATGGAAAACAACCTGTGGGGCGACTACATCATCGTGAGCAACACCGGTATCCCGACGCTCGGCGCGTCGACCGTCCAGATCGAAGCCGCGCTGGACTCGGTGTATGCGGAGCCCAACAACTACGACGGCTCGTCGTTCATCCCGGGCATCGGGAACGAGCAGATCTTCAACGACTCCTCTGGTTACACCCGCACGTTCTACGCCCGTTACTGGTCGGATCCCGAGAGCGGAGGAAACTTCGGCGACGGCGGATCGATCAACAACGGCGACGAGAAGACCAACTACATGAGCGTCGTGTTCCCCTACGTCACCAACACCTGGGGCGACAACCGCGAGCCCCTCGGCGTGCGGTACGGCGTTCGCTACCTCAACGACGGAACGCTTTCCTCGAATCTCCGGGTGTGGCGCGCCTCCGCGCACGACCTGACCGACCTCACGGGCGGCTCGTGCAGCGCGCAGGAGAACAACATTCTCGCCACCGTGTACGACTCGGACGAGACCACCACTCAGACCGGCGGCTGCCCGTCTCCCTGCCCGCAGACGACCCACAACTTCCCGTACGAAACTCAGCGCACGGGTGTGAGCGTCATCGGGGCCCTGCCGACCAACGGCTGGGCGTATCTCAACTTCCTCGGCGGAGAAGTCGCGGCCTCCAACGACTCTCAGAATTTCGACCAGGCCTGGGTCGACTATGAGATGTCTTCGGGCGCCGAGTTCGTCAACGCCAGCGTCCCCGGTGTGCAGCTCGACCCGAGCACCTGCTTCCCGGCGGGAATCCCGGTGGGTATCGAGACTGGGCTGAACTTCAGGGAATCGAACCTGTGGGCTCTCTATCCCTGGCCGGTGGGCCTGGGTCACTGATCTCGAACGGTTCTCGGTGGGTGGGGAGCTCTTCCCCACCCACCCTTTTTTTTCGGGGCCGATGTGAGAAGGAACGGTTTCCTCGAGTCCCGCGGCTCGAGACTTGAGGTGGAATCACTCCTTCTGACACCGGAAAACCATCGCGCTCTACGGCATGGGGAGTTTTTCATGCAATTCCTTCGAAGATCCCTCCTCGTCGCGGCTCTCGGGGCAGCGGCATTTTCGCCGTCGCTCTCCGCGCAATCGTGCGGGACGATCTCGAGCACGTCGATCCAGTACTTTCCGAACAAGGCCTATTCCACCCAGACCATCGGGAAGGAATCGGGGACGGGAAACGGGTTGATCGTGACGGCGTTCGACGGCATGGCGCGCCTGGACATTTCCTCGACACCGGGATCGCCGTCGATCCGGTTCTTGTCCCTGGGCTCCTACGACAACGGGCCGGTCCCTCTTTCCACCGATTACCAGGGCGTCTACGCGGGCGCCGGGTACTTCGATTCGAACGGCGGCCGGATCGCGGTCGCGTTCAACACGATCGCGGGCGCGAAGGCCGGCCAGGTCCTGTCGGTCGCGTCGGGAGGGTCTCCCGTCTACGGCTGCCAGCTCGATCCGTTCAGCGGATCGACGGCCAAGGGAGCGAAAGTGGCGGTCGCGAAGGCGGGGTCTTCGACGTTCGCGTATTACTCGAGCTCCACCGGCCTGTTCGGCGTGAACGTCACGGACGCGAGCGGGGGCATCTCGACGACGAAGGCGGGATTTCAGGCGAACAACTGGGCCAACTCGAAGGTCCTCGTGGCGGACAACCAGTCGGGCACCTCGTACATGTTCGGTCTCGTGGGGTCGCAGCTCAAAATCGGCCAGATTTCCAGCTCCGGCTCGATCACCGACGTCGCCTCGTACCCCGGCACGGGCCTGAAATCCTTCGACGTCAGCTATCAGGGGGGGGCCTACTGGCTGTTCCTCGACGAGTACCCGACGCAGGTCGAAGTCGCGAAATTCGATCCCCCGACGAGCGGGGTCACCCATCTGGCGAACATTCCGGCCTCGTACTCGAGCATCATCGTGCGCGGAAGCGGCAATTCCGCGATCCTCGTCGGCGCCACGAGCGCCGGCTACGATCTCGTCGGCGTCGGGTCGATCGATTCGGGCGTCTTGCCCTCGAAGATCAGCATTCCCCTCTCCGTCGACGCCACCACGGGGGCCGTCAACGAGCAGGGCGACTATGAAGCCTACGTTTCGGGCGGCACGGCGTACCTGTATCGCCTTCTCTTCGGCGACTCCACCCAGGTGCCCCGGATCCGCACGGACACGATCGGCGTCGCGTGCCTTCAGGCCGCGCAGAACTCGCCTCCGGCGGCCGGGCTGACCGTTCAGAACATCTCGGCGCACGTCGGCGCGGACGCGACGAACTACGTCGGCGACCTCTTCAAGATCACCGACACCTCGACGTCCAGCGCGCCCATCACGGCGTACTTCTGGGACATGAATTTCACCGGGACGTTCGCGAAGAACCTGACCCTCATTCAATCGACGTTCAACGCGTACCTCCCGTGCAAGTCCTCGAGCGGGACTCCCTCGACGGGCGCGGGCTGCTACAACGCGAGCTCTCCCGACACGTCGGAGACGATCGCGAACCAGACACAGAACACGTACGGCCTCTCGGCAAACGTCGGGAGTCAGCCGATTTCATTGACGAAACCCCTGACGAAGGTCGCGAACTTCAGCTCGGCCGTCGTCAACCTGTTCACCGGCCAGGCGATCGACGCGACCGTTTCGCAGGGCTCACCGATCAATTGCGATTGGGTCATCGCTGGCGACTCCAAGCAAGCCGCCAAGCCCTGTACGTGGACGACGTTCTTGGACGGGAACACGTTTTCTGTCTGGGCGAACTATACCGGCGGTTACCAGGCCCCGGCCGTCAGCGGCACGGTTCACGTCACGTCGATCATCCCGAGCTTCGCGGTTCCCTCGACGGTGCAGTTGAACCAGTCGTTCAGCGTCCAGAACAAATGCCAGCTCGCGAGCGGCGTGTCGATCACGGGAATTCAGTATGCGATCGACAACAGCCCGACCGGGACGGGCACGACGGCGGCTCCGCCCTCGTTCAACGCGGTCAACGCGACGACATCCATTCCGGGCGAGACGACCGCGGGAACGTATTACGTCCATTTTCTGGTCTCATACAACGATGGAGCGACAAAAACGATCGGGTGGGACTCGGGAGCGATCAACGCGACGAACGTCACGTACAGCCCGTCGATCTCGTTCGGAAACCCGGCGTCGTTCGTGCCGGGTGGCAACTACTGGAGCGCGCCGCTCGGGACCCCCATTCCAATGTTCGACTGCGGCGATTCCAGCACGAGCGACTCGCGCTTCAGCTCCTGCGGCGGATCAAACCCCGCGATCGCGGACACGTGGGACTTCGGCGACGGCTCCGCTGTCGCGAACTCCAACTCGAATCAGATCGTCACGCATTCGTATTCGACCGCGAAGAAGTACACCGTCAAAGTTACCGCCGGCGGCGTGACGAACCAGCTCTCGCTCACGATCCAGTCTTCGGCGCCCCCGCCGCCGCCGCCGCCTCCTCCGCCACCCCCGCCGCCGCCCCCGCCGCCCCCGCCGGGAGGAGGAGGAAACGTGTCGGTCTCGATCAGCGGCTCGGCCTCCGTCGCGACCGGGGTTGCCAGCACATGGACCGTGAACGTGTCGGGCGGGAGCCCCACGTATTACACGTGGGTCTGGTCGGACAACACGATCAACGTGATCGGGGGGGCGTCCACGACGTCCGTGACCCGAACGTTCCTCACGCCGAATCAATCGGTGAGCCTGAAGGTGACCGTTACGGTCTCTGGCTCGACATACAACGCCTCGAAGTCGATCTCGATCACGGGCACGGCGCCGCCTCCTCCTCCGAGTGGTGACGCCCCGTCGGCCGCGTTCACGATCGCGGGAGCCCAGTTCAGTCCGTTCACGGGCTATTCGGCCAAGGCCGGCGACGTGATCTCGTTCCAGGCTGCGGAAACGCAGAACAGTCCCGTCTTCACGTGGTCCTTCGGGGATAGCACCACCGCGACGGGATCGTCCGTCATCCATCAGTATTCGGGGCCCGGCAGCTTTCGCGCCAGCCTCAGTGTGACGAACAACCTGTCGCTGTCGGCTACGAGCTCGTTGACCCTGAAGATCAACGGACAGGCGTTCAACGCGCTCGTCGTGCCCGGCGCGGGATACCTCGCCAAGAACGACGGAAACGGTAACCCGGTCGGCGCTTTCGCGACGGAGCTTTCGCTCTTCAACAACAGCGACAACCCGATCACGGTTTCGCTGGATTTCGAGGCCGTCGATCCGACGAAGACGACGAACCCCTCGCAGCTCGCCTATCCGTTCCAGAAGACGCTCGACAGCCATCAGTCGTTCTACAGCACCGACGTCACTTCCCTCGTGGGAGGCGCCGGGTACGGCACGCTCTTCATCAAGTACACGGGCTCGGCGCCGACGGCCCTCGCGCGCATCTACTTCTCGTCGGGCCAGGTCGGCGCGTCCACGTACGGAACCTACCTGCCGACGTTCTCGATCAACGCGAACGGCCCGGTCATTCAGAGCGTGGGCACGGCCGCGCAGAATCTCCTCGGGCTGAAGTTCGACGACAACTTCTCGAGCGGGATCACGCTCGTGGACACGGCCTCGACCGGCGGAAGCTTCAACGTGACTCTCTTCAAGTCCGACGGCACGGTCGCGGGCACGCCGCTCCCGATCTCGCTCGGCCAGTACCAGCAGGCGAAGATCGCCCTGGTGGAAACGGGCGCCACTTCGTGCAGCGGGCCGTGCTTCCTCGTTCCGAAAGACTCGGACCACATCTACTACGCGCAGGTTGCGCCCGCGAGCGCGGACAACCCGGCGACATCGATTGCGATCGGGACCGTCGTGGACAACCACACGAAGGATTCCCTTCTCCTGACCGACGACACGCCGCGTCAGCAGGGGGGGCCGGGCGCGACTCTCAAGTACTTCGTCGCGGGTGTGGGCCGCGTGGACGGCGGCACGCGGACGGACCTGTATCTCCTGAACACGTCCACGATCCCTCTGACGAACGTGAACCTCCTTCTCCATTCCATGGACACGTCGGTGACGCCGGCGGTCGAGAGGGCGTACCAGCTTTCGCAGCTCCTGACGATTCCGGCCGGCCAGGCCGTCTCGATCTCGGATGTCGTCACGACGCTCTTCCCCTCGATCCAGGGCAACGTGATCGGCGACCTCGTCGTCCAGTACGTTCCCAACGACGACGCCCCGCTCATCATCGAAGGGCGCAACTACAACCTCGATCCCAACGGCGGCTCCTACGGAATGCAGCTTCCCGCCTACGCGCTCACCGACGGGCTGCTTCCGGGCTCGACGGCGAAGATTTTTCTGGCGGGACTGCACAACGACCCGAGCTCGACGACGCCCGGCGCCTATGATTTCATCTCGAAGTTCGGCTTCCTCGCGATGGGCGACGGCCCGGTGACCGTTCACGTCGATGCGTATGACGCCGCCGGGGGGGCGCCGCTCTTCAGCCAGGATTACACGCTCAACAGCGGCGGTTTCGGCCATTTCGTCTATCAGCCGACGACCGGGTATCCCTCGACGGCCGCGCTGGAGGGAAAGACCTTCAACCTGATCATCACGGCCGTTGGAACCGGAAACACGCCGGTGGCCGCGTTCGCGACGGTCCAGGATCAGCACAGCAAGGACCTCGTCTTTGTGCCCGGGAAAAAGCCCAGCTAGTTTTCCCCGTTTTCTCGATCTTCGCGGCCCGGGGCGACCCGGGCCGCTTCGTTCCTGGCGTTCATGGCCCCCGCCGCGGATTGCCCCTCGCGATCCGTACAAC
>JBOGJO010000220.1:0-7631 GCA_050747885.1 Thermoanaerobaculia bacterium | reverse complement strand
GGACCGGACTGGGAGAAAGTCAAGGCGCTCCCGGACGACCCGAAGGATCTCATCGGGCCTCCCGCCAACGTGACCCACTTCGAAATCGTCGTGGCCTTGCCATGAGACAAAGACCGGCCCGCAAGCGACTGGAGGAATTCGGAAACATGCAAACAAGAATCAGTCAGCCCATCGTCTTCATGGCGTTCATCCTGGTCGTGTCGTTGAGCGCCGAACGCGGCGCTCGGGCGCAGACATCCAACAAAGCCCCTTATCCGAGCATGGCGCCAGTTGGTCAATATCTCATCGCCGATCGCGATGCCGAGATCGCTCTCGCGCGAAGCGCTGGGCCTGCTGCAGTCTCGGAAAAGGCCGAGATCCTCGTACTCGGCGCCCACGGCTATGAGACGGCTGTGAAAGGAAGCAATGGCTTCGTGTGTTTGGTTGCCAGATCGTGGGCGAAAGATTTCGACAGCCCCGAGTTCTGGAACCCCAGGATCCGCACGCCGCACGCCTTGAACGCGGAGGCGGCGAGTTCAGTACTTCCTGAATATCTCAGACGCAGCCAGTGGGTGCTCGCGGGAGTCCCCAAAGAGGAGATGGTGGCGCGGACCAAGGCGGCGTTCGAGGCTCATGAGATCGGCTCACCCGCTCCCGGGTCCATGGCGTACATGTTGTCAAGGGACCAGTACATCCAAGATCCGCAGCCTGGCGGGGAGGCGCGTTGGTATCCCCATGTCATGTTTTTCGTGCCTGCCGCCGAGGACTCGAAGTGGGGCGCGAACTTTCCTGGCGGACCGGTCTTTGCGAGCACCAGCGATGTGGTGCCGATCACGACCCTCTTTCTGCTGGCGCCCAGATGGTCGGACGGCAGCGTCGGTCCCTACAAGCCACTCCAGGCTGCGGCCGCGAAGTCCGAGACTCATAAACACCGCTGACAAGGGGCCGTCGCGACGCGTGTCACAAGCGTGTGTGAGCGATTTCTTACGATCCGGTGAGACAATCGTTCGCCCGGTTCGCGCCGCGGTGGGAGGAGAAAAGACGATGAGGTTGAAGATGAGGTCGCATTCTCAACATTGGGTCCTCGCTCTCGCCGTGTTCTCGGTCCTCGTCCCGGGAGCGACCCGCCCGGCGCGAGCTCAAGGCGCGAATCCGCCGGACCCGAAAATGCCGCCTGTGTTTGCGGCGGCGCATCACTAATTGGCGCCCCTCCCGGTCTCACCCCGGCGAACTTCATTCGGCGCGGCCCTTCGAAGATGCCGCCAGGGGCGCGGTGTCGGCTTACGCGAGCTCTCACGATCCTCCGGTGTCAGCCTTTCGTATCTCTCTCTCGTCGAGAACGACCGCGTCCGACCGCCGAGCGCGGCGACCATCGCGAAACTCGCCCGCGCTCTTGACCGTGACATCGATTCGCTTCTGGAAACTGCCGGCATTGTTCCGGAAACCGTGCTGGGGATCATCCGGCAGCGGCCGCGTGCGATCGGGGCTCTCATCCGAGTGGCTCAGAAGATGACCGATGACGAGATCTATGAAATGTGCAATGAACTGCGTTGAAGACGGACGCGCCCTCAGCGAAGCTTCAACTTGCGGATCACCGGAATGGCGGCGGAGGCACCCGGGGAAGGGCCGGGCGCGGCACCCGAGCGGGGAGCGTGGAGAAGAGGGCGGAGAATAGGATTTCAGCGCGTTGTCTCCTGCCGCGCTGTTAAGATTCGCTGCGGGGTGATCCGCGAGTGAACCTGCAGGATGTAATCCACCAACCCCGCGCGCGGAAAGGCCTCGTGGTCTCCGCGGCCGTGTTCGCGCTGTGGGCGGCCGCCGGGTTCTTCGTCCTCCCGCATTTCCTTCGTCCGGTCGTCGAGAGAAAGCTCGCCGAGTCTCTCCATCGCCCCGTCACCCTTCGCGGGCTCTCGCTGAACCCGTTCACGTTGTCGGCGACGCTCGAAGGCCTCGAGGTGAAGGACCGGGGAGGCCGCGGCCCGTTTTTCTCGCTCGAACGCCTGTACTTGAATCTCGAAGCGGTCTCTCTCCTCCGGCGCGCGCCGGTGATTCGCGCGATCACTGTGACGAAGCCGTCGCTGACGATCGTGAGAAACGCGGACGGCTCTTACAACTTTCAGGACCTTCTCGAAGAAAAACCGAAGGAAAAAGGCGGTCCTTTCCGATTTTCCGTGAACAACATCCGCGTCGAGGGAGGGAGCGTGGACTTCGACGACCGGCCCATGCGGACGAAACACACCCTCCGGGACGTCACGATCGGCATCCCGTTCTTGTCGAGCATTCCGTCCGAGGTCGAGATCACGACGGAGCCCGTTTTTGAAGCGAAGGTGAACGGATCCCCGTTTGCGCTCCACGGGAAAGCGAAGCCGTTGAGCGCAACGCGCGAAACCACCTTGGAGCTCGACGTGGCGGACGTGGACCTGCCTTACTACCTCGCATACCTCCCGAACCTTCCCTCGAAACTCACCTCCGGCCGCGTGGACGCCCGGCTCACGGTTTCCTTCGATCAGCCTCCGAACCGGCCGCCGGCCCTCGTGATCTCCGGGACCTCGGCGGTCCGAAAGCTCGCCGTCGAAAACGGCGGCAAACCGGTTCTCGAGTGGGACCGGCTCGAGGCAGCCGTCGATTCGATCGACGTGTTCGGGAGGAGGGTCCGGCTCAAAAGTCTGAAGGCGGTCGCACCGGAGCTCTGGATTCGGCGCGAGAGGACAGGCGAATCCAACGTCCCCGCGGCCTTCGTCGCCGCGGCGCCCCCGCGCAGGAGGGGAGCCGCGCGCGCGCCGGCGGTCGCGACGGGGGCCGGCCCTCCGATTTCCGTCGAGATCGCGGAGATGGGAGTCGAGGGGGGGCGGATTCACTACGACGATTTCTCCGTCGAAAAGCCGTTTCACTCGCTCCTGGGCGACGTCGCGGTCTCCGTGAAGTCCTTTTCGACGGCCGCCGGAGCGACGGCCTCTCTGGCGCTGTCGTGCAAGTCGGATTCAGGCGAGACCCTGAAGGGCGCGGGCACGCTTTCGATCGATCCGTTCGCCCTCGACGGCTCGGTCGAAATCGGCGGCGTTGCGCTGAAGCGCTATTCCCCGTTTTTCCAGAGGCTCGTGACGTTCGACGTCGACGATGGTGTGCTCGACCTCGCGACGAAATTCCGCGTCTCGGGCGGCCCAAAAGGCGACACGAGTCTGTCGGGGCTGACGGCCGCGCTGCGATCTCCGCGACTCAGAAGGAGAGGCGAGAAGAATCCATTCTTCCAGGCGTCGGCCGTGAAGTTGACGGACACGTCCCTGGATCTCGGTAAGCGCATCGCGGCGCTGGGCGAGCTCTCGAGCTCCGCGGGACTCCTGGCGGTCGTTCGCGACAAGGACGGAAACCTCGACGTCACGAACCTCACACCCGCGACGCCGCCCGATACCTCGCCGGCGGTTCCGGTGCAACCTTCCCCGGCGGCTTCCGAGGAGCGTTCGCCCGAACCGGAGCGTCCCCCTCCTTCGGAGGCGCCTTGGAGCGTCTCCCTCGGACGGCTTGCGCTGGATGGATTCACGGTCCGGGTCGAGGACCGCGCGCCCGACCGGATCGCCCGTTACGACCTCACGAAGGCGAGCTTGCGGCTCGAGAACGTCTCGACGGCCAAAGGATCGAGAGGAACCCTCTCGATCCGCTTCGGCCTGGATGGAAAGGGGACGGCGTCGGCAAAGGGACCCGTGGGGATCCACCCGACTTTCGCCGAGCTCAATGCCGACGTCAGGAGCCTCCCCCTCGTCCCGCTGGAGGCTTACCTTCTGCCGAACCTCCGGCTGTCGCTCGCGCGGGGGACCCTCACGGGGAGCGGCATCCTGTCGTTTGGAGAAGACGCCGGGGGAAAACCGAGCGTCCGCTTCGCGGGAAAAGCGCAATTTGCCGACCTTCTCGCGCGGGACCAGTTCACGAAAAGAGACTTTTTCAAGTGGAAGACGTTTTCTCTCGAGGGCCTCAAGGCGGGCTACAACCCCGAGTTTCTCCAGGTGGCGCGGCTCGGGATCACCGGCCTGGGCTGCGATGTCGAGATCGAGCCCGACGGCACGGTGAACCTGAGCAAGATCGTCGGCAAGCCGCTGCCGGAAGAGGGAGGAGAGGCGCCCGGGCCGCCACCCGCCGTGTCTCCCGCGAATCCCGCAGTCTCTCCCGTTGCTTCTCCCACGGCTTCTGCCGCCGTTTCCACCGTTCCCGCCTCGGCAGGCGTCATGCCGATTCGGATCGACGTGCTGACGCTGCACGGCGGCCGGGTCGGTCTGGACGACCACTTCATCAAGCCGAGCTTCTCCGCGACCCTGGTGAACCTCGAAGGGAGCTTGACCGGACTCTCCTCGAAAGAGGGCACCGTCGCGCGGCTGGCCTTGCGCGGCAATCTCGCGAATCATTCGCCGCTTGAAATTTCGGGCTCGGTCAATCCTCTTGCGGCGACGGCTTTTGCCGATGTGAAGGCGAGCTTCCGGAGCATCGACCTTCCGCCCTTCACGGCCTACTCGGGCAAGTACGCCGGGTACGGGATCGCGCGGGGAACGCTCACCATGGAGGCCCACTACAAGCTGAAGAACCGAAAGCTCGCGGCCGAGAACAGGTTCCTCGTCGATCAGTTCGAGCTCGGCGAGAAGGTCGAGAGCAAGGAGGCGACGAAGCTGCCGGTCCGGCTGGCCGTTTCGCTCCTGAAAGACAAGGACGGCGTGATCGACCTCGACCTTCCGATCGAGGGCTCGCTCGACGACCCGAAGTTCCGGCTCGGAAAAGTGATCTGGCACGTCCTTGGAAATCTGATCGGCAAGGCCGCCACTGCGCCCTTCACGCTGCTCGGGAAGCTTTTCGGCGGCAGCGGGCAGGAGCTCTCGTCCGTCGATTTCGCCGACGGCAGCGAGGCGCTCGGCGACGCCGCGAAAGGGAAGCTCGATGCGCTGGCCCGGGCGCTCTCGAACCGGCCGGCGCTGAAGCTGGAGGCAACGGGGCGTTTTTCGGCCGAGAAGGATCTCGAGGCGCTCCGGCGGCTCCGTTTCGATCGCAAGATCAAGGCGCAGAAGCTCGCCGACCTCGCGAAGAGGGGCGAGGCGCCCGCGAGCGTGGATGACGTCGTCGTCGCCGAGAAGGAATACCCGATCTACTTGCAGCGGGCCTACAGGAAAGAAAAATTTCGCAAGCCGCGAAACGTCCTGGGCATGGCGAAGGACCTTCCAGCGGCGGAGATGGAGAAGCTCATGCTTGCGAACCCGCCGGTGACGACCGACGACCTGCGGCAGCTTGCGCTGGCGCGCGCGAATTCCGTGAAGGATTACCTGACCGGGCCGGGGAAGGTCGAGGCCGGGCGGGTTTTCGTGCGGGAGCCGGGAGGGAGCCCGTCGGAGCCCGCGGCGAAGGCCGGCGCGAGCCGCGTCGACTTCACGCTCAAGTAGCGCGGGAGGCGGGTGCCCGACCGGGCGACCCCCGATTCCGAAACGTTCGAGTGTAAGATCGTTCCAACCAAAGGAGGAAAACATGGGTCTCCTCGACGATCTCGGCGATCTTGCCAAGCAGTTCGCGGCCGGAAATGCGCCGGCTGCCGACGTTCACTCCGCTTACGACCAGGTGTCGAAGGCCGTGCCGCAGGGCTCGCTCGCGGACGGGCTTGCCCACGCTTTCAACTCGGACCAGACGCCGCCGTTTGGCCAGATGCTCGCAAACCTCTTCAATCAATCGAGCCCTGATCAGAAGGCGGGCCTTCTCAACCAGATCATCGGCCGGCTCGGGCCGGGCGGCGTCAGCGAGATCCTCGCCGGCGCGGGCGGACTCGGGGGGCTCGCCGGGGTGCTCTCCGGCGGATCGGTCACGCCGGCCCAGGCTCAGTCGATTTCACCCGAACAGGTGCAGGTCCTCGCGCAGAACGCGCAGAAGAAGGACCCCTCGATCGTCGATGCCGCGGCGGGGTTTTACGCGCAGCACCCCACGCTCGTCAAGGCGATCGGCGCCGGGGCCCTTGCGCTGCTCGTCTCCAAAATTTCGCAGGCGAGGAGGTAGCCGTGCATATTCTCTGGTGGCTCATCGTGGGTCTCATCGCGGGCTGGCTGACCGGGAAGATCATGGGCGGCCCGGGCGGTGTCCTGATGGATATCATCCTCGGTCTCGTGGGAGCCCTCGCCGGCGGATTTCTCATGGGCCTTCTCGGTTTCCGGCCGGAAGGCGGCTTGATCTACACGATCATCGTCGCCGTGATCGGGGCCGTCGTCTTGACCTGGATCTATCGGAAAGTGACGCGGAAAGCTTGAGGCGTCGAGTTCGCCGGTGAGACGTTTCGCCCGGCCGGGCGCTCCATGACGGTTCGGCCCAACCCCGAGTTCTCGCGAATCGCGCCGGATGTGAAGTTCGGGCGGGACGTCCGCATCCACGGTTTCGTCAACCTGTACGGCTGCGAGATCGGCGACGAGACCCGGATCGGCGCTTTCGTCGAAATCCAGAAGAATGCCCGGATCGGGAAACGCTGCAAGATTTCCAGCCATACGTTCATCTGCGAGGGCGTGACGATCGACGACGAATGCTTCATCGGCCACGGCGTGATGTTCATCAACGACCGGTATCCTTCGGCGACCAACGCGGATGGTCGCTTACAGACCGACGGCGACTGGACGGTGATCGAATCGCGCGTGCACCGCCGGGCCACCATCGGAAGCGGAGCCGTCATCCTGTGCGGTGTGACCGTCGGCGAGGGCGCTCTGGTCGGCGCGGGAAGCGTCGTCACGCGCGACGTGGCCCCCTTCGCGGTCGTGGCGGGAAATCCGGCGCGCGAGATCCGCCGGCGCGAGCCGGGGGGCGGCCCGGCGTGAGCGCCGCGGTTCTCGTTCTCGCTCAGTTGCCGCGATTCGCCGGTTTCTTCTTTCCCGATTCGCGGGCCGGAGCCGGCCCGCACCGGTAAAAGGCCGCCCTTCCCGCGTACTGGCTGAATTTCCTCGCGACTCCCTGCTCGTCCCGGCAGGAGACCTCGTTCAAGGTCTCGCCGCGGTACCGGTCGCCGTCCTTGCTCACAATCGTGCAATCGTGGAGGCCCCTCGCGTCCTTGAGCTCGTCGGAATCGCTGAGAAGAAGGTAGATCGAGTTCGCGCCGAGCCGGCCGGCCGCGTTCTGCAGCTCGATCGGATGAAGGACGAGGGGGTCGTCGGCGTCCGGGTCGGGAGCCTTGTACCGGTCGCCGAGGATCTCCTTCTGGTCGGAAGGTTTCAGCGTGTATTTGAACGCCACGAACGCGCACTTGCCCGTGTACGGGTCGGGGACGAACGAGGCCGCGGGAAGAGAGAAAGAGGACGTGAGCGCGACCGACGCTCCTTCCGGCGTCTGGACGATCTCGTCGGAGCCGGCGAGCGCTCCCATCGCGACATGGAAGCGTCGGTCGGTTGCCGGCTGCGCGAGAGCGGCGGCGGCCGTGAAAGAAAACGCAACGGTGAAAAGGCGCGCGGGAGATGGCGATCTCATGTTTCCTCCTGTGATTTTCTCTTCTGCGTCATGCGCCCGCCGGCGCCGCGTCCGGCAAGCGGGCGGAAGCGGGATTCCCGAAACGGGCCTTGAGGCGAAGGAAGGGCTTCTCGATCAGGTAGTAGGAAGCCGCGGGGATGAAGAGAATCGCGCCGAACCAGAGGGCGAAGCTCGCGGCGCGAGGGCCGGCC
>JBOGJO010000219.1:0-10917 GCA_050747885.1 Thermoanaerobaculia bacterium | reverse complement strand
TCCTGCGCTACTACAATCAGCAAAGACCCCATGCCAGTCTTAGCCGAAAACCACCAGCCTCTCGACTTCCCATCCCTGGGAACAACCTCTTGAGAAACGACAACTAGGGGTAGTAGCCGGAGATGGTCCTGGCCAGAAGCGCCGACGGATTCGTTTTCACGTCGATCCGCCTCCACTTGTTGTCGGTCGAGGGATTCGTCGAGTAGTACGTGAGCAGGTACTGGGAGCGCAGCTCGTCGTTGATCTGCCCGTAGACTCCCTTCAGGCTCCTCGTGCTGTCGATGTAGAACGTCGCGCCCCCGGAGGCTTCTGCCATCCGATTCAGCTTCCCCTTCACTTCCAGCTCCGCCTTCGAAATGTTCAGGCCGATCGCGTAGACGGCGACGCCGGCCTTTTTCACGTAATCCAGCAGGGTGTCGAAGTCATATTTCGAGGTGGTGTCTTTTCCGTCGGTCAGGAGAACGAGAGCTTTCTTTCCACGAACGCCCTGAAACTGGTAGAGGGCATAGACGATCGCGTCGTAGAGAGCCGTCGAGCCTTCGGCCCTCAGTCCGGCGAAGGAGCGGTCGAGCCTCTCCCGGTTGTTCGTCAGCTTGCAGAGAGTGTAAGGGGAGTCGTCGAACGACATCGTGAACCCGCGGTCCTTCTCTCCGAGGGTGGAATCGACGAAGTCCACGGCGGCCTTTTCCGCGGAGGGCAGGTTCTCGATCATCGACGCGGACGTGTCGATGGCAACGCCGACCGTCAGGGGCAGGTTCGTGACGTGTTCGAAGTGGGCGACCTTTTGCTCTTTTCCATCCTCGAAAACCTTGAAGTTCGACTCCTGCAGCCCGTCGACCGGCCGGTTTCCGCGGGTCACGGTGGTGTACAACTCGACGGCGTCGACGTTCACTTCGCTGATGTAGGCCGGCGCGTTCACGTACCGAAGGTCTTCCGCGATCAGGCCGTCGTCGAGAGTTCCCACGACACGAACGTATCCCAGCGAGCCCGTGCTTCGGAACGGAACGATCTGCTGCCAGGGCGGCTGGAAAAGCGTCGCGACTTTCGTGTTGTTCGAAAAGAATTCCATTTTCGTGATCTTGTGTCCCTCGGGCGCCGTCGCGTCGGCGACGATCGTCGTCGGACCCGAGGCGTTCGATCCACGGCGGGGAGCGATGATCTTCACGCGGAACGACTCGCTGCCTTCGTTGATGTTCAGCTCGTCTTCGCCGACGGACCGGCCCTGACGGTCGTACGCAATGACCTTGACGGCGTGCCGGCGGGGGAGCGGCCCCAGATTCAGGTCCGCGTCGAAAGGCTGCTTCGTGCGGGTCATCACCTTCGTGCCGTCCAGGTAGAAGTCCACGGCGAGGATTCCCTCGGCGGACTTCGTTTCGAAGCGCTGCAGCCCGGTCAGAATGTCCCGGACCGGCGGAAGGATCGAGATTGCCGAGGGGCGGAAGTCGCCCGAGGGCAGGACGCCGGGGGTTCGCGAGAGGTTCGTCGAGGCCACGAGCGCGGCGGGCGCGTCGGGTTTCTCGGGCACATGAAAGGCCTGGACGAATCGTCCCTCGCCCTTGCGATTGGAGTCGGCGGCCTTCAGCCGGAGCTCGTATTGTCCGGGGTAAAGGTATCGTCTCAACGTGAGGGGGAGCTTGTCGCTGCCCGCTTCGTCGGAGGGGATGTCGAAGCGATACTTGAAATTGTCGAGGATCCGGTCGTTCTGGACGATCTCGCCAATCAGGTCGATGTCGTAGAACTTCTCGTCCCCGAGGTCTCGCAGCGCGAGATCCTTTCTCGGAAGCAGGACCGAGATGTCGCAGGCGATCTTCCCGTCCTTTTCTTCGGGAAAGAGAAACGTCTTTTCCACCGGAATTGCCGCCGCGCCCGCGTCCAACTGCGTTGTCAATCCCAGGAACCGGTCGATTCCTTCGGTTTCGACAGGAGGGGGAACAAACATCTTCGTGGCCTCGGCCATTCCCGAGATCCCGTTGCCGAGCGTCGCATTTTCGGCGGCGATCGCCTGCTGAAGCGTCCGGAGGTCGAAACACCGATCTTCCGCGACCCGGGGATCGTATCCCCCGTGGATCGCGAGTTTCTCGATTCCGTCGAGAGGCAGCCACAACTTCCACATCCCCGGGATCCCGTAGGGCTCGTAAAAGATCAGATAGACCTTGCTTCGCAGGGCTTCGAGTCGCTCGTAATACCAGATTCGGATGGGAACGAACACCTCCGAGCAATCGATCGGAATGGTTGCATCCGGCGGCCCATTGAGGACGTAGACTTTCGCGGCGTCGGAGGCGAGGTTCTTGAAGTTGTCCCTGGCGTATTCGATGCGAGCCCTGTAGATTTCGCGGAAGTTCGTTCGAACCCCGTCCTTGTCCACCGAGCGTCGGCGCCAGAATTCTTCGATGAATTTGTCGCGCTCGATGTTGTCTTTGACCTGCAGAAAAATGTCCCGCTCGGCATCCGTCAGGATCATGTCGATGTCGGCCATCCACTCTCGATACTTCTCCGGGAGCGCCTTTTCCAGCTGCGATCGGTCCGACCGGGTCAGCTTGCGGACCGGGGAGTTGGGTGCTTCGGCGGCGGGGCCGACGCCGATCGTGGATGGCGCTTGCGGCGAGCCGGCCCGGACGAAACGGGATTTCCACTCGTTCCAGTCGGTCTCCGGCGGCTGCTTGAAGACGGTCAGGTCGCTGAGCGCGCCCAAGGAGGCGAGGATTCCCTGCCCGCGCATGCCTCGAACAGCTTCGAGGAGTTTGTCCCGGACCTGAACCGTGCAATCGGTCTTCGCGTTGGGCACCCGGAGCGCGTCTTCGCCGATCACGGGCGACCACAACTTCCAGGGACCGCCTTCGAAATCGCGGTAGAACACGAGCCGGGTGGGCGCGGCCGCCAGCCCGCTGCCCGGGTTCATCGTCCAGATCTGGACGGGGCGGAATTCGTCGGTGCACTCGACGGCGGACACCTCCGCCGGCTCGCCGAGCGTGAGCACCGCGCGTCCCTGGTCACTCTTCCACCCGCCGTACTTTTCTTCGGCAAGGCGGAATCGCATCTCGTACATCCGCTGGAAGCCGGGCCCGTACGGCGGCTTGAGCCCCTCCTTCTCGCGGACGCGCCAGAACTGCGAACGGAATTCCGTGCGTTGATAGGGGGCCGCGAGGCCGAGGTAGATTTTCTTCTCCTCGTCCGTCGCGAGGGGCGCGGCGTCTTCTTCGATCCAGCGTCTCTCCTCCTGAGAAAGGGGAGACGGGGTCGTCGAGAGCTCGGGTGAAGAAAGCGTTGCGGATGGGGCCGCGGAAGCCGGACCGACCTTACCTTCGACGAAGCGGGAGCGCCACTGGGACCAGTCGCCTTCGGGAGGGGCCGGAATCTGCGCGAGGGAGGCCACGAAGCTCTCCGCGCCGAGGTTTCCGAAGCTTCGCATCGAGATGATCGTCGGCCACAGGACGTCGCACTCGTGCTCGCAGGGGGCCTCCGTCGCCCTCGGGCCGCAGCGCGCCGCAAACATCGCCTGGGCATCGCGACTCTCATTGACGACCTGTCCCGATCGTGGATCGAACTGCTGGCGTTCCGACGGCAAGAGAAGGACTTCCTGGCCGAGAATCGGGGTCCACAGTTTCAACGGGCCCGAATCATAGTCGCGGTAGAAGATCAGGCGCTGCGGGACCATGTGTCCCTCGGACGGCGCCATGGACCAGATCTCGATCGGGCGGAAGATCGTGCTGCCGCCGCATTCGAAGTTGAGGACGCTCGCGGGCTCGCCGAGTGCAAGGACGATCCGGCCGGCGTCGGTCTTGCGCCCGCCGTAATCTGCATTGGCGATTTCGAGGCGCGACTCATAGAGGCTCTTGAAATTCGGGCCGAACGGCGCGCGCAGGCCCTCCCGCTGGCGAATCGCCCAGAATTCGTCGCGAAACGCCGTCCGCTGTCCCGGGGTCGCGATGGAGCTGTAGACCCTTTTTTCCTCCGGAGTCATCAGGGGGGCGACGTCGTCGAGCCACTGCTTCTCCTCTTTTGTCAGAGAAGCCGGCGTGACGGACTCGTCCCGCGGCGGATCCTCTCCCAAAGCCCGGCTCGGAAGGAGCACCGGACTCAGGAGAATGCTCAGAAGCAGGACGCCGATCGGCGGTGATTTCAGTTTCCCCATTCCAGCCTCGTTATGGCATCCTAACGCGTTCAAAATGCAACGTATTCCTTTTTTTAGAGACGGTACAATCCCGGGGTGATCTATCTCGACCACAACGCGACGACCCCCGTGGATTCCCGGGTGTTCGCCGCGATGGAGCCGTACTTGACCCGGGCTTTCGGCAATCCCTCCTCCGTCCATTCGGCGGGGCGGGAAGCCCGCCGGGCGGTCGAATTGGCGCGCGAGAAGGTTGCCGCCCTCATCGGCGCGGAAGATCCCGAGGAAATCGTGTTCACTTCGGGTGGGACGGAGAGCGACTCGCTGGCGCTTTCCCACCTGAGGTCCTCCGAGCCCGGATCGGCCATCGTCACAACGGCGGTCGAGCATCCCGCGGTCGCGGAGTCTGCCCGTCGGCTCGAAGCGGAGGGCCACGCCTGGAGGGTCATCCCGGTCGAGCCTTCGGGCGGGATGGATCTCGACGCGGTGCGACGGGCCCTGAGTCCGGCTCCGGCGCTGGTGTCGGTCATGGCGGCCAACAACGAGTATGGCGCCATCTTTCCGGTTGCAGAGGTGGCCGCGATGGCTCGAAGTCTCGGGGCGTCCGTTCACTGCGACGCCGTCTCGGCCCTGGGACGGCTCCCGATCGACGTCCGCAGTCTCGGGGTCGATTTTCTCTCGATCTCAGCCCACAAGATCCACGGACCGAAAGGAACCGGCGCCCTTTACGTTCGCCGCGGGATCGATCTCGCGGCTGTTTTCCCGGGGGGAGGGCAGGAACGCCGGCGGCGGGGCGGCACGGAAAACGTCGCCGGAATCGTCGGATTCGGGGAAGCGGCGGGCTTCATGGCCCGGGAAGGCGAAGCATCCCGAGCGAAGCTGGCGAGGCTGCGAGACCGATTCGAATCGGAAGTCTCCACGCGATTCCGACAAACGAGGATCTGGGGCTCGGAAGTTGCCCGCCTCCCCAACACGTCCGCCATCGCGTTTCCCGGGTCGTCCGGCGAGAGCCTGTTGATCGCCCTCGACCTGGCGGGAGTCGCGGTCTCGGTCGGCTCCGCATGCTCCTCGGGCACGCTGACGCCCTCTCCTTCGATTCTTGCCCTTGGAGCGAGTCGAGACGAGGCCCGGTCCACCCTTCGCTTCTCCTTCGGAAAGGACAATCGAGAAAATGAGATTCCGCCGGTGATCGAAGCTCTGTCGGCGGCGGTCGGGCGCGGCCGAGCTTGATCTCCCTTCCCGCGGATGGGAGAATGCCGATCAGGGGTCGTTCAACAGGATGACACGGGAAACTGAAAAGAAGAGCCTTCCGGCATGATCGTCGCGTGCAGCGCGTGCGGGGCGAAGTACCGCTATGACGAGTCGCGATTCGAGGGCAAGCCCCTGAAGAGAATTCGCTGCACGAAATGTCAGACGGTTTTCGACGTGCAGAACCCCTCTCTCGCGCCGCAGGCGCAGGCTCGGCCGGAGACGCCGGTCGCCAACCCTTCGCCGGTTGTGCCCGGCGCCCCTTCCGGATCCCCTTCCGGAGACACCACGCGCATGCGGCGGTCCAGCGAGGACAGTCCGAGTGAGACCACGAAGCAGTTCGTATTTTCGAAGCTCAAGGTTACTTCACTGGCGCAAAACCTCAAGCTTCCCGCCGGAAAGAAGCTGTCCCTCGCGGTGATTTCGGGCGTGGATTCCGGGCGCAATTTTCCCATCGAAAAGGCGCGCGTCGTGATCGGACGGTCGGGCGCGGACATTTCGCTCGCCGACACCGAGATTTCGCGCGAGCACGCCGCTCTCGAGATCGCCGAGGACCTGGTGACGCTGCTCGACTTGGAATCCACGAACGGGACGTTCGTGGCCGGAAATCGCGTGGCGAGCGCGGAGCTCGAGAATTACGGCGAGTTCGAGGTCGGCGGCACGACCCTCATGTTGATCGTCACCGCCGAAACCCTGTGATCGTCGGCTCCCGATGAGAGTTGCGGTTGCGATGTCGGGCGGAGTCGACTCTTCGGTGGCCGCGCTGCTGCTGAAGGAGGCGGGCCATGACGTCGTGGGCCTGTCAATGCAGCTCTGGGACCATGGATCCGCGAAAGGGCGCAGCGGCCGATGTTGCACCCTCGACGACCTCTCCGACGCGAGAAAAGTGGCTTGGGAGCTCGGAATTCCTCACTACGTCTTGAACCTCGAGGAGGAGTTCCGCGAGAAGGTCGTCGCGCCGTTCGTGGAGGCTTACCTTTCGGGCCGGACCCCGATCCCCTGCTCGGAATGCAACACGAAGGTCAAGTTCCGGGTTCTTCGCGACAGGGCCGAGGAGTTCGGTTGCGAGAAGGTGGCCACCGGGCACTATGCCCGGGTTGGCCGCGGTGAGGACGGGCGCGCCGTGCTTCGAAAGGCGTCCGATCCGGCGAAAGACCAGTCGTATTTTCTCTACGACCTGACGGCCGACCAGCTCGAGCACGCGCTGTTCCCGGTGGGCGATCTGTCGAAGGCCGAGGTTCGGGAGACCGCTCGCCGCGCGAAGCTTCCCACGGCCGACAAGGACGAGTCCATGGAAATCTGTTTCGTGCCGGCGGCGGCGTCGGTCGGCGACTTCATCGAGGAGCACGCCGGACAACTGGGATTCACTCTGCCTTCGCACGGGCGCTTCGTCGGCTCTTCCGGCGCCGACCTCGGGGAGAACCGCGGGATCTACCGCTACACCGTCGGCCAGCGCCGAGGTCTGGGGGTGTCTGCCTCCAGTCGGCGCTATGTCACCGAGATCGACCCGACATCCTCGGCCGTCCGGTTGGGGGAAGCGTCGGAATTGATGGCCCGCGAGGCTACCGTGGTGAACGTCCACTGGGCGTCGGTCGAACCGTCCGGAGCCCCCGTTCGGGCGGACGTGCGAGTGCGCCACCGGGGGAAGGAAATCGGCGCCTCCATCCACCCGGAAGAAGGGAAGCGGGCCCGAATCGTCTTCGACGAGCCGGTTCGCGCCGCCGCTCCCGGCCAGGCCGCCGTGTTCTCGAGGGGAGAAGTGATCCTGGGCGGCGGGATTCTGGCGAAAAGAAACTAGTGTCGCGAGTCGAAAATAACTGTGGCGTCGCGCCGCCGAGCATCTGGCCCAACGGCGCTCCGAACGACGCCCAAGCGATTCCCGACTCGGGACACTAGTTCGTGGGAGTCTCGGGCGCCGGCGCGGGCATCGCGGCCGGGGCGTGCTCGGGGATCGTTCCGAACTGCTGCTCATAGAGGCCGATGTTCTGCGTGAGGGCCTTCAGGAATTGCTTGGCATGCACGGGGGTCGTCAGAATGCGGGCGTGGATCTTCACGTCGGGGCGTCCCGGCACGATCCGTCCGAAATCGAAAACGAATTCCGCGGGGTTGTGCAGAATGTTCGCGAAATTCACGTAGTGGCCGGCGGAAGTCGGCTCGTCGATCGTCATCTTGAGCTCGATCGGCTTTTCGTCGCTCATGGGGTCAACTCCTGGATCAGTGTAGCATGCGGTCCTCTATAATCGATTCGGAAGGAAGAGAAATGCTGATCGCTTCGGCCGCCCTGGTCTCACTGCTGGCTCAGATTCACACGACCACTCCGCCGTCTCAGCCGATGGCGCCCTCCCCGCAGGAGCGCGCGATGGAGAGGCTGCATCTGGAGGCGCAGGCGAACCAGGGAGACGTTCATTATCTCCGGCGCGCGGACGCGCGACAGCTCGACGTCGCCGCTCCCGCCGAAATCGACGCGTCCCTGGAAGCGTATTCCGCCGCCTTCAAGAAGAGCCGGGGCGACGCGGATGATCGCTGGAAGTATCTCCGCTCGACGTATTTCAAGGCGGAATACACGGGCCTTTCCGACGACCAAAAAGGGGCCCTTTACGAGCGAGCCCTGCCCGTCGCCGACGAGGCGATCGCGCTGGAGCGCGAGGCCGCGGGGCGGCATCTCGGCCGGAGCGGGAAAACACTCGAGCCCGCCGAGCTCGGAGCGGCACTCGCGGGAAATCTCACGGCGGGGGAGACGTTCTTTTGGGCCTCCGTGACGTGGGGCCAGTGGGCTCTCGTCCATGGAAGACTGCAGGCGGCCCGTCAGGGTGTCGCCGCGAAGGTTCGGGACGAGGCAAGAACCACGATCGCGATCGATCCGCGGCTCGAGGACGCGGGAGGCTATCGGGTTCTGGGGCGCCTCCACTGCGTCTCGCCCAGGGTTCTCTTCGTCACCGGCTGGATCGACCGGGACGCCGGAGTGGGTTACCTTCGGAAAGCCGTCGAGATCGCGCCGGACAATTTCGTGAATCTCTTCTTTCTCGCCGAAGGGCTCTGGGAGAACACCGACCGGCGGGACGAGGCCATCGGGATCCTCAAGAAGCTCGTCGCCGGGACTCCCCGTCCCGACCACCTCATCGAGGACCTCCGAATCCAGGCCGACGCGCGGAAAGATCTCGAGACCTGGAAGTAGGGCCGTCGAGGTCCTCCATCAGCTGCCGCGCGGTCTTGCCCAGCGTCGGGTGCCGCCAGCGGGGCGCGATCTCGGAAAGCGGCTCGAGAACAAATCGCCGGTCCTGAATCCTCGGGTGAGGGAGAGTGAGCTTCTTCGATGCCAGCTTCTCGCCGCGGACGTCGAGAAGGTCGATGTCGATGACCCGGGGGCCGTTGCGAAACGAGGGCGCCCTCCCCAGAGCGGCCTCGATCGCCTTGACCTCGTCGAGGATCTGGCTCGCCGGAAGGGACGTGAGAATCTTCGCCGCGGCGTTTAGAAAATGCGGCTGTCCGCGGAAGCCGACCGGCTCCGTGTCATGGAAGGACGAAACCGAGACGACGCGAGCGAATCGGCCGATTTCGCGAAGGGCCCGGGCGAGATGTTTTGCGCGGTTCCCGAGATTGCTGCCGAGGCCGAGGTAAACCGGTCCGCGCGATCTAGAAGTCCTCTTCCTCTTCCCGTTCGTGGATTTCGAGAGGAGCTTCTTCGTCTTCGATTTCCTCTTCTTCGCCGTACCCGGCGGCCGCTTCCTCTTCCTGAGGCTGGTCCTCGAATTCGTTGACTTCCTCCGGGGCGACGACGATCGGCGCCATTCGGCGCGGCCTCGGCGCCGCCGCGGCTTCTTCCGCGTTCTTCGCGTCCTTCTGATTCGAACCGCATTTCGGGCAGATCGCCTCCGGTTTTCCGAGGTCGTAGAACTTCGCCCGGCAGTTGAAGCATTCGAATTTTTTTCCGAGATTTGACATCCACCCCCCAAAGCGGGGCGAACGTACCATCCCCGCTATCGGCCGTCAAGGCATTGAAAAGGTTCCATGCTAGGCTCGCGATCCTTGGAAAACTCGGATCGATTTTTCCGTATTTTCGCGGTCGACGGAGCCGCGCGGCGCGGCCGGCTGGCGCTTTCGAAGGGCGTCGTGGAAACGCCCGCCTTCATGCCGGTCGGGACCCTGGGCGCCGTGAAAGGCGTCCCGTTCGACCGGCTGGAAGAATGGGACTGCCGGCTCATTCTGGCGAACACCTATCACCTCATGCTTCGACCGGGGATGGAGGGCGTTCGCCGCGCCGGAGGGCTTCACGCCTTCATCGGATGGAATCGGGCGCTGCTGACGGACTCGGGTGGATTTCAGGTGCTCTCGCTCGAGAAGAACCGAAAGATCCGAGAGGAAGGCGTCGAGTTTCGCTCACACCTGGACGGAACGCCGCACTTCCTCACTCCCGAGCTCGCGATGGAGCTGCAGTCGACGTTTGGAACCGACATCGCGATGTGCCTCGACGTCTGCCCGGGGCAGCCGTCCGGCGACCGGGAACTGGAGGACGCCGTTTCCCGCACGATCCGGTGGGCGGACCGTTGCCGGCAGAGCTGGCGAGGTCCCGGCGCCCTGTTCGGAATCCTGCAGGGAGGCTCCCGGGAGGATCTGCGGAGGCAATGCGCCGAGGCGATCGTTCCCATGGGCCTGCCGGGGTACGCGGTCGGGGGGGTCGCGGTGGGGGAGTCGAAGGCGGAAATCTCGGATGCGACGGAGATGTCCTGCGCGTTCCTCCCTGCCGAGAAGCCGCGCTACCTGATGGGCGTCGGGACGCCCGCCGATCTTCTCCGCGCGGTCCGACAGGGCATCGACCTGTTCGATTGCGTTCTGCCGACCCGCAACGGAAGGATGGGGCACGCCTTCACGTCGCGGGGGGGACTTACGATCAAGCACGCGCGGTTTTCGAGCGACTTCCAACCGCTCGATCCCGATTGCCGCTGCCCGGTTTGTGTCCGCCACTCGCGCGCTTATCTGAGGCACCTGTTCGTCCTCAAGGACCTGTCCGCGCCGGTGCTGATCTCCCTTCACAACGTGTTCTTTTATCTTGCCTGGATGGGGCGGATCCGCGAAGCCATCGAAGCGGGACGACTCGGCTCGCTCGCGGCGCCGCCCGAGTCGAAAGTCGACGAGGAGGAGCCGTGAACGACCGGGAATTCGAACGCAGGACGGTGCTCGTGACGGGAGGAGGTTCCGGTCTCGGAAAGGCCGCCGCTCTCGCGTTCGGGCGACGGGGGGGCCGGGTCGCGATCCTCTCCCGCTCGGAGGACCGCCTGGAATCCGCGGCGCGGGAGATCGGGAAGACGGGGGCGGATGTGCTGGCGGTGGCCGCCGACGTCCGGTCTCCGGAAGCATTGGAAGCCGCCGTCGACCGAATCGAGAAGAACCTCGGCCCGCTCGAGATCCTGGTCAACAACGCGGCCGGAAATTTTCTCGTGCCCTCGGAGCAGCTGACGCCGAACGGTTTTCGGGCCGTCGTGGAGATCGTGCTCCATGGAACCTGGTTCTGCTCCTCGATCGTCGGCCGACGGATGCTGTCGAGGGGACGCGGCGTCATGGTG
>JBOGJO010000218.1:0-1726 GCA_050747885.1 Thermoanaerobaculia bacterium | reverse complement strand
CGTAGCCGGGCGGGTCCTGTCGCGGGACTCGCTCCGCTTTTCCGCTCGCCGCGAGCCATACGACTTTGCTACACCCGCGTCGCGAGCGGTAAAAAGGGAGTCTCGCCCTGCGCCACCCACCCGGCTCTTCGAGCGAGGCCGACCGAGCGGCCCGGGGCCAACGCGCCGGCGCAGGCTGGGCTGTGAGATCCCGAGGGAAAGCGAACTGCGGCCGAGGGTCGAGCAGCATTTGCCGAGCCGGCGATCGGGCTGGCCGCGAGTTCGGTGAGCGAGTCCGTTCCGAGCCGCAAACGTGCCCTCTCTGCTAAACTTCCTCCATCCAACCCAAGAACACGAAGCTCGGTCTCTTCCACGCGACGATGCTCGTGATGGGCGGCATCATCGGCTCGGGGATCTTCATCAATCCGTACGTGGTCGCCCGGCAGGTCCACACGCCCGGGTTGATCCTCGGGGCGTGGGCGATCGGCGGGATGATCGCGCTTGCGGGCGCGTTCATCTACGCAGAGCTCGCCGACCGGAGGCCGGAGGTGGGCGGCCAGTATGCGTATCTCCGCGACGCCTACCACCCGGCCGTCGCGTTCCTGTACGGATGGGTCCTTCTGCTCGTCATCCAGACGGGAGGCATGGCGGCCGTCGCCGTGACTTTCGCGGCGTATTTTCTGGAGCTCACGCACGTTCCGATTTCTCCCTCGGCCGTGGCCGTCCTGGTTCTTGCCGGGCTCGGCGCCGTCAACTGCCTGGGGCTCCGGGCGGGAAGCTCGGTTCAGAGCGGTCTGATGGTCCTCAAGATCCTGGCGATCGCCGCGCTCGTGGCGGGCGGAGGTTGGTATCTCGCGGTTCACGGCGGCGCACGGCCCCCCGCTTCTCCCCCGCCTCCCGCTTCCCCCATGGCGATGGGTGTCTTTCCGGCAATGGCGGCCGCCATGGTGCCGGTCCTGTTCGCGTACGGCGGATGGCAGACGGCAAACTTCATCGCCGAGGAAATCCGCGAGCCGCGCGTGAACCTTCCCAGAGCCCTCCTGCTCGGGGTCGGAGGCGTCGTCGTCCTCTACCTCTCCGTCAACTTCGTGTCTGTCGCCGTGCTCGGGCCGGTAGATCTCGCGAAGAGCATGACGCCGGCTTCCTCGGTCATGAGCCGGGCGTTCGGCGCCGCGGGATCGCGGTGGATCGCCGTCGGGATCGCGATCTCGGCGCTGGGGTTTCTGAGTCAGTCGATCCTCACGGCCCCGCGGGTCTACTACGCGATGGCGCGCGACGGCGTGTTCTTCCGGTCGGTCGGATGGCTCGATCCGCGTCACGGAGTGCCGTCCGTCGCCATCCTTCTCCAGGCGGCCATGGCCTGCGTGATCGCGCTGTCCGGCCGGTACGATCAGATCTTGAGCTACGTCGTGTCGATGGACTTTCTCTTCTTCGGCCTCACGGCGACATGCCTGTTCGTGTTCCGCCGGCGCGAGAAACGGGAGGGCGCGGCGCCGGGGCCGCCTTCCGCCGGGCTCGGCCGGGTGCCGGGCCATCCCGTGACGACGGTTCTCTTCATCGCGGTGTCGTGGATCATCGTGCTGAGCACGATCCTGAAGTACCCCGCCAACACGGCCATCGGCATGGGGATCCTCGCCGCCGGAGCGCCGGCGTACTTTCTGTGGAAGCGCCGGAGGCCTCACCCCCCTTCCCCCTCTCCAGGTGGAGACGGGAAGGGGGGTGAGGCCTCCGGCGCTTCCACAGAAAG
>JBOGJO010000217.1:0-5329 GCA_050747885.1 Thermoanaerobaculia bacterium | reverse complement strand
CGGTACAAGGCGATCCAGGCGCCGATTCCCGAGGTCTACGACCTCCAACAGGACCCGGGCGAGTGGCACAACCTGCTCGCCGGCGGAGCCCCCGTTCCTCCGGGCGCGAGGGCTCTTTTTGCCCGGTTGAGCAACCTGGAGCGCCAGGATCCGTTCAATCATGGCGGCCAGCAGCCCGGGTCGCTGGACGAGGAGGAGCGCAGGAAGCTCGCGGCCCTGGGATACCTCTCGGGGGCCACCGAGAATGCAGGCGGCCCGAGGATCGATCCGAAAATCGCGCTCAGCCGGGCGAATGCGGCCCTCATCGATGCGGGCACGGAAGGAAAGAAAAGGCTGGGCGATGGCGATTTTGCGGGGGCGATCGTTTTGTTCCACAAGGTGCTGACGCAGAACCCGGAGGACCTGGAATCGACCCTTTGTCTTGCGCAAGCGTACGAGGGAGTTCACGACTGGTCCGGCGCTCTGACGCAATATCGCCGCGCGCTCGAGATTCAACCCGCCGACGCCGCGGCCGCGTTCGGGGCCGGCTCGATCTTCACCGTTCAGGGCCGGCCGCAAGAGGCCGAACGGTTCTTTCAGCTTGCGATCAAAGCCGATCCGCGCGATGTCCGGGGCTACCTCGGAATGGGCAACCTGAAGGCCTCGACCCGACACCTGGACGAGGCGGAAAAATGGCTCCGGCGCGCGCTGGAAATCGATCCGAATTCGGGAATGGCGACGGCCGCCCTCGCCAGAGTCGATCTCGCCTCGGGGCGTCGGGCCGAGGCCCTGGCCCTGCTCGAGCGGGCGGACCAACATGACCCGAACCGCCACGACGTCGAGGCGCTCCTCGGGGTCTTGAAGGCGCAGACCGCCGAGTGGGACCAGGCGGCCCTGCACCTGAAAAGGGCGGTCGACCTCGACCCCGCGGACGCGGCGAGCTGGGACGACCTCGGCGTGGCCTACCTCCGTCTCAACCGTCTGCCGGAGGCGGCGCATTGCTTCGAAACCTCGCTCGCCCGGAATCCCGCCGGAATTCAAGCGTCCCTCAATCTGGGATCCCTGGTTTTCGCCCAGGGCGACGCGCGCCGCGCGTTGTCGCTGGCTCAGGAAGTTTTGCGGCGAGATCCGACGCTCCCCCGGGCGCTCGCCCTTCGGGCGAAGGCCGCGTCGGCGCTCGGCTCGACAGGCCGGTAACCGGAACGCGGTCATCGCGGTCCGTTTGCATCAGGCGTTTCGCATCCTCTGCCGATAGAATCGATTCATGACCCTCCCTTTCCAGCTCCCCGGATTTACGTTCGCCGACCTCTATGACCCCGTCCGACTCCGAGACCTCGATGGGGAGTTCGTCCGGGAGGTCGAAACGTCAGACCCGGAACTGGCCGAGATTCTGAAGACGGGACGCCTCAATCCGGGGGCGCTCTCGCCCCTCCAGCTCTCCGACTTTCTCGTTCGTCTGGCTCCCCGCGTCTCGAGATTCCTCGAAAAGATCTTTCCAATCTCCGAGCCGCTGAACGGGCTCCGGCGGCGAGCGGCCGGAGAGGTCGTCCTGTCCCGATTCAAGCGCGATTTCCTGGTTCGGCGCGTCGCGAAGGTTCCGCTGCCCGACCTCGGGGCCGTCGACGTGACGAAAGAGGCGACGGCTCTCCGAGCCTTCGAGCAGGAGCTCTTCCCCGAGCTTCCGTGGAAGGCGGACGAGGAGATCGCGACCGCCCGGATGGCCGTCGAGCTCCTGGAGCTCGAGAGCGCCTACGTCGAGGTTCTGAAGCAGAAGAAGAGCCCCGCCGTCGCCCCGGAGGTCCGCTCGCGGACGGCCGAGCTTGCGAGGCGCTCCGGCGATTCGCCCGGCGACGGACCCGACGCCGAGCTCGACTGGCTCGAGGCGCGCCTTCGATTTCTCGAGTCGGCGCTGCGAGTCCGGATGGAACATCCGGAGTGGCGCCGGGAGGTCGCGACCTGGTCCTCGTTCCGGCTTCCGGAAAAGGTCGTCTACGAATCGCTGGTGGAAACGGTGCGCCCGGACCCCCGGCTCAACGAGCTTCGCGAGGGACCCCCGGAGCGGCGGCGCCGGCGCGACGGGTTCAAGCTCACCGATTCGCGGATGTCCCCCCGGGAAGTGAGCGCGGAGACCCATTACTGTCTTCTTTGCCACGAGCGAGAGAAGGACTCGTGTTCTCGCGGCTTCCTCGACACGAAGACCTCGACCTTTCAAAAAAACCCCCTCGGGGTTGCGCTCTCGGGCTGCCAGCTCGACGAGAAGATCTCGGAAATGCACCAGATGCGCCGGCTGGGCGACTCGGTTGCCGCCCTGGCGATCATCTGCGTGGACAACCCCATGTGCCCCGGCACAGGGCACCGGATCTGCAACGACTGCATGAAGGGCTGCATCTTCCAGAAGCAGACGCCCGTCAACATTCCTCAGGCCGAAACGGGCGTTCTCACCGACGTCCTCGATCTTCCCTACGGCTTCGAGATCTACTCGCTCCTCACGCGGTGGAACCCCCTGAACCTGAAGCGCCCTTACCCCCTCCCCTACAACGGCAAGAATGTCCTCGTCGTCGGCCTTGGCCCGGCGGGCTACACGCTCGCCCACTACCTTCTCAACGAGGGGTTCGGCGTCGCGGGCGTCGACGGCCTCAAGATCGAGCCTCTCGACGCCGCCCTTCGGCCCGTTCGGAGTTTCGACGAGCTCAAGCGGGACCTCGACGTGAGGACTCTCGGAGGGTTCGGCGGCGTCTCCGAGTACGGGATCACGGTCCGGTGGGACAAGAATTTTCTGACGGTCATCCAGCTTGCTCTCTCGCGCCGAAGCACGTTTCGCGCGTATGGAGGCGTCCGGTTCGGGGGAACCGTCACGGGAGAACAGGCTTTCTCGATGGGCTTCGACCACGTCGCCATCGCGGCCGGCGCCGGCCGTCCCACGATCGTCGGAATGAAGAACAACATGATCCGGGGCATCCGCCAGGCCTCCGACTTCCTGATGGCGCTCCAGCTCACGGGCGCGTTCAAGCGGGACGGGCTCGCGAACCTGCAGGCGGAGCTTCCGGCGGTCGTCATCGGGGGAGGGCTCACCGCCATCGATACGGCCACGGAGCTCCTCGCGTATTACCCGCTGGAAGCCGAGAAGACCCTGACTCAATACGAGCGCCTCGCCGCCGCCCAGGGCGAGGATCACCTGCGGGGTCACTTCGACGACGAAGAGCGCGAAATTCTGGACCGGCTGTTGGCCCACGGTACCTCCGTGAGGAGCGAGCGCGAACGCGCCGGCGCCCGGGGCGAGACGCCGGATTTCGCAAAGCTCTGTCGGGAATGGGGCGGAGTCACGATCGCCTACCGCCGCACCCTCGAGGAGTCCCCCGCGTACCGGCTGAATCACGAGGAGATCATCAAGGCCCTGGAAGAGGGGATTTCATTCGCCGAGACGCTCGACCCGCTCGAGGCGATCGCCGACGAGTTCGGAAAACTGCGCGCGTTGCGGTTTCGCAAGCCTTCCGGGGAAATGACGGAATTCCCCGCGAGAAGCTGCTTCGTGGCGGCCGGCACGACGCCCAACATCACGTATGCGAAAGAGCACCCCGACTCGATCCCGCTGGACGAGAAGAGACGCTTTTTCGAACCGCATGTTCTTCGGCTTCGGCCCGACGGCTCCCGTGAGCTCGTCGCCTGCCCGCCCACCGAGCCCGGGGGATTCTTCACGGGCCTGGAGAGCCGCGGAAAATACACGACGTTCTTCGGAGACAACCATCCGCGCTACAACGGAAACGTGGTCAAGGCGATGGCGTCCGCGAGGGACGGGTTTCCCTGGATCGCGGGCCTGTTCTCCGAGGAGATTTCGAGCCTCGTTCGCTCCGGCCAGGCGGCGCGGGACGAAGCCTGGCGGCGATTCGCGGCGCGGCTGGACGACGAGTGGGTTGCGCGCGTCGTTCGCGTCGACCGTCTCACTCCCACGATCGTGGAAGTCGTCGTCCGCGCCCCGGCGGCGGCCCGCGGATTTCGTCCGGGACAGTTCTTCCGGCTCCAGAACTTCGAGGCCAGCTCGCCGAGGATCGATGGATCCCCTCTCCTCATGGAACCGCTCGCCCTGACGGGAGCCTCGACCGATCCTGACAACGGCTTGCTCTCGATGATCGCCCTCGAGCTCGGAGTTTCCTCGCGGCTCTGCGCGGCCCTGAAACCGGGCGAGCCCGTGATCGTGATGGGCCCGACCGGCGCCCCGACCGAGATCCCGCGCGACGCAACGGTGATGCTGTGCGGGGGCGGCCTCGGCAATGCCGTGCTGTTCTCGATCGGCAAGGCGTGCCGGGCGGCGGGAAACCAGGTCATTTATTTTGCCGCCTACAAGAAGGCGGAGGACTTCTACAAGCGCGACGACATCGAGGCGGCGGCGGACGTCGTCGTGTATTCCGTCGATCGCGGAGATGCCATTCCTCCGCGGAGGCCGCAGGATCGCTCGCTTGTCGGCAACGTCCTGGAGGCGATCGTCGCCTACGCGCGGGGCAGGCTCGGCGAACCGCCGATCGACTTGAAACGCGTCGACCGGATTCTTGCGATTGGCTCCGACCGGATGATGGCGGCCGTGACGAAGGCCCGACACGAGGTTCTCGCGCCTTTTCTTTCGCAAGGACACGTCGGCATCGCGTCGATCAATTCTCCCATGCAGTGCATGATGAAGGAGGTCTGCGCGCAATGCCTCCAGAAGCACCGGGATCCCGCGACGGGCGCCACCAAGGAGATCGTCTTTTCCTGCTTCAACCAGGACCAGTTGATGGACGAGATGGACTGGGGACACCTCGCCGCCCGTCTGCGCCAGAACACCGTCGCGGAGAAGCTCTCCGGCGGATGGCTCGACTTGCTTCTGGCCCGAAACGACGTCCGGCTGGTGTAAGCCTCGCTCGGCCCGACACAACAGCTGAGATCCGAATTCCCTCTCCCGGCGGGCAGCAGGAGCCGGGTCAACACGAGAGGGTGCCGCGAAGCGGCGGGTGAGGGGGCTCGGCTCCGGCGCTTCGGCGGCAGATCGCTCGCTCGGGAATCGCAACTCGCGGCATCGCCTAGCCCCTCTCGCCCCGGTTCCCTGAGTTCTCTCGTCCGTTCGAGTTGAAGAACTCCAGCTCAGACAGGGGCCGATTCCCTCCTCGCGTCAGCCGCCGCCGCGCTGAGGAATGGCACCGCTGCTCCCGGCCCGAACGAGGCCCTACGGCCCGAACAGGAAGACGAGGTAGGGGTTCACCGCGAGGCCGCGGTGGAAGTCCGGGACGTCTTCGGGAAGGCGGGTCACCGAAAAGTGCAGATGCGCGCCGTGCGCGTTCCCGGTGGTTCCGACGTACCCCAGCACCTCGCCTTTCTTGAC
>JBOGJO010000216.1:0-4384 GCA_050747885.1 Thermoanaerobaculia bacterium | reverse complement strand
GCGGCGCTGACCGCGGAACCGGATATTTTCAAGGTGATCGCCTCGGGGGACATCCTTCTCCACCACCCCTACGACTCGTTCACGCCCGTTCTCGAATTCCTCCACCGCGCCGCGAGGGACCCCCAGGTCCTGGCGATCAAAATGACCCTCTACCGGACGGGAGCCGATTCCCAGATCGTGAGGGCCCTCATTCAGGCCGCGGAAAACGGCAAGCAGGTCGCGGTGTCGATCGAGTTGAAGGCGCGGTTCGACGAGGAAAACAACATCCTCTGGGCAAGGGCTCTCGAGCGCGCCGGCGTTCACGTCTTCTACGGGCCCGTCGGGCTCAAGACCCACGCGAAGGCCGCTCTCGTCGTCCGGCGCGAGAAGGACCGGCTCGTTCGTTACGTGCACCTCTCCACGGGCAATTACAACGCCTCCACCGCAAAAATTTACACGGATTGCGACCTCTTCACCGCCGATCCGGAGATCGGCGAAGACGCCTCCGAGCTCTTCAATTCGCTCTCCGGATTCTCGAAGAAGTCGCGATACCGGCGGCTGGCCGTCGCGCCGAAATCGCTTCAGGACACGATCCTCGCCAGGATTGACGGCCAGATCGAGCTGGCCCGCGCGGGAAAGCCGGCCCGAATCTTTGCCAAGCTCAATTCGCTCGCCGATCCGCCCGTGATTCGCGCTCTTTACCGGGCCTCGCAGGCGGGCGTTTCGATCGACCTCAACGTGCGCGGGATCTGCTGCTTGCGCCCCGGCGTCCCGGGGACCTCCGACAACATCCGGGTCTTTTCGGTCGTGGGGCGCTTTCTCGAGCACGTGCGCCTGTTCGTTTTCGGGACCGCCCCGAGCGAGGAGTTTTTCCTGTCGTCCGCGGATTGGATGCCGCGGAATTTCTACCGGCGCGTGGAGCTGCTCTTCCCGATTCAGGACGAAGAGCTCCGCGACAAGCTGCGCCGGGAGGTGATCGAGCCGGTGCTGACGGACAATTGCCGGGCGAGCGACCTGGATCTTCAGGGCGTCTACCACCGCCGCCACCCCGCCGAAGGGGAGCCCGAGCGGGATTCGCAGGCGACGGCGCTCGACCGTTTGAGAAGGCACGGACTGCGTGCGGTCGGGGCGGAGTGAGCGGCGCCGTTTACATGCTGTTTACACGGGGTTCACGCGAAACCCCCGTCCGGAGGTTTTCATCCGTTCGGACATGGTGACTCAAACACTCGGCTCAATCGACATCGGGAGCAACAGCGTCAAGCTCCTCGTGGCAAAGGTTTCGCGCGACGGGTCCCTGGAGCCCGTCGTGCGCGAAAAGGAGATGATCCGGCTCGGTCAGGCGACGTTTGCGACGGGCCGTCTCTCCCCCGAGGCGATCGAGGCCGGAACCGCCGCCGTCGAGCGACTCCTGCGGATCGCCCGATCGGCGGGCGCCGAGTCGGTCCGTGCGGTGGCGACGTGCGCCGTCCGGGAAGCGGAGAACGCGGCGGAGTTCTCCGGCGCGGTCCGAAGCCGGTGCGGCATCGACGTCGAGGTCATCTCGGGAGAGGAGGAGGCGCGGCTCATCACGCTCGCGGTCCGAAGCGAGTTCCCCGCGTCGTGCGATCCGCTGCTCCTGATCGACATCGGCGGGGGCTCGACAGAGCTCGTCGTCTCCGACGGCAACCGGGTGCTCTCCGCCGAGTCGGTCGCGCTCGGGGCCGTTCGGCTGTCGGAGAAATACGTTCGGCACGATCCGATTTCGCGGGAAGACTGGAAGACCCTTCGACGCTCGATTCGCCGGCGGGTGGCCGCGGCGGCGCGCAAAATTCGAAAGGCGGGCTTCAAGACGTGCGTGGGAACCTCCGGCACGATTCAGTCGATGTCGATGATTTCCGAGGCCGCCGTTCGGGGCCGCGAAATCTTCCCTTCCGGCCATCGGACCCTTTCGCGAGGAGACCTGAAGAAGGTCCTGAAAGTTCTGCGCAAGACGACTCTCAAAGAAAAACTGCGTGTCCCCGGGCTCGACCCGAAACGCCGGGACATCGCCCTGGCGGGCGGGGCGTTGCTGGCGGGGCTCCTGAAGGCGGCCGGCTCGGAGGAGATCCTCACGGGCGAGCGCGGCCTCCGGGAGGGCATTCTGCTCGATTCTCTCGCCCGCTCGCGCGGGGGCAACGTGACGCCGATCTCCCGGGACCTGAGGGAAAAAAGCGTCGAGCGTCTGGGCAGCCGGTGGAACGTCGAGTGGATGCATGCCCGCTGCGTCGCGAGGCTCGCCGACGAGATCTTCCAGTCCACCCACCCGCTCCACCAGATGACCGAGACCGAGCGCGAGTGGCTTCGCTTTGCGGCCCTTCTTCACGACGCCGGAGCCGCGGTCGGTATGGCGAGGCACCACAAGCACTCGTACTACCTCATCACGCACGGCGATCTCACGGGGTTCTCGTCGGAGGAGATCCAGACGATCGCCGCCGTCGCCCGCTATCACCGGGGCGGACGCCCGAAGGAACGCCATCCGGAGTGGGAAAGCCTGGATCCGTGGCGCCGCCAGTCGGTCGAAAAGCTCGCCGCGATTCTCCGGGTCGCGGACGGCCTGGACCGGGGTCACCGGCAGAACGTGGAGTCTGTGTCCTGCCGCCTGCGGCAGAAGAGAGTCCTTTTCGACGTTTCGGCGCTCGAGGATCCCGCCGCGGAGCTCGAGGCCGCCGTTGCAAAATCGAAACTTTTTGTTCGGATCTTCGGCCGCAAGCCCGTCTTCCGGGTGAGCGAGCCCGCGGCACGCGCGCGCAGAGCCGCCGGAGGGGCTGGTAAATGAAGGAACATTTCGCGGAACAACTCGAACATTTGCGGCGACGTTTGATTCTCTTCGGCGCCGAGGTCGAGAAGCAGATCGCCGCGGCAGTCGAGGCGCTCACCGAGGCTTCGGCGATCAAGGCGCGGGCCGTCGTTTCGGCGGACGAGTTGATCGACCGGACGGAGGTCGAGATCGAAGAAGAGGCGATCCAGCTCTTCGCGCTGCAGCAGCCCGTTGCCGTCGACCTTCGGCTGCTGATCGGGGCCCTGAAGATCAACAACGACCTCGAGCGGATCGGTGATCATGCCGTCAATATCGCCGAGGGAGCGGAACGGATCTCGATGCTCAAGCCGAAGCCGGTCAAGCCCTTCGTGGACCTGCCCCACATGGCGGAAATCGCGATGGCGATGCTCAAGGACGCCCTGGACTCTTTCGTCAATCGCGACACGGTGCTCGCCAACGACGTCATCCGGAAGGACGACATCCTCGACGAGAAGAATCAGTCTCTGATTCGTGAGCTCCTGACCTACATGGCGGAGACGCCGTCGCTGATCTCATACTGCCTGGAGCTGATTTCCGTTTCGAAGAACCTCGAGCGCGTGGGCGATCTCGCGACGAACATTGCGGAGGACACGATTTACATTGCTCAGGCGAAGGTGGTCAAACACCACGCCGCCGAGATCGTTTAGGTCAGTCCCCGGCGAGCGGGTGCGTTCGCCGCGTTCGTTTTTCGAACGTCACGAATTCCCGCACTCCGCAGGCCCTCGCCTCCGCGGCCGTTCGCTCGTAGCCCCATCCGACTTCCGCCGGCGCGTGCGAGTCCGAGGAAAACGTGACGGCGACTCCGGCGGCGACGAGTTTTTTCAGGAGCCGGGGTTCGGGGTACATCTCGGCGACGGGCTTTCGCAGGCCTGCCGACGAAATCTCGATCGCGCAACCGGCCGCGCGCGCGGCCCTGACGGCGAGGTCTTCCTCCGCTTCGGGGGGAACGAGTGGGCGGATGCCGAATTTTTTCGGGAGGTCGAAATGCGTGAGGACGTCGAAAAGACCAGTTCCCGCCGCTTTCGCCAGGAGGCGATAGTACTCGCGGTACAGGAAATCCACGCCTTCCCTCGGAAAGCGCTCCGCCGCTCCGGGGGAATCGATCCAATCGCCGGCGACCCAGTGAACGGAGCCCAGAACGAGGTCCCAGTTCGCGCGGCCGAGCCACCGCGCGAGCTCGTCCTCGAATCCCTCCGCGTAGTCGGCTTCGAGCCCGAGACGGATCGGCAGGCGCCCCTCGAATTCCTGCTGGAGCGATCGGACCTCCTCGAGGTATCCCTCGAACTGGTCCTCCCGCATCGCGAGGCGCGGGTCTCGCTTTTCGGCGGGCAGGAAATACAGGGGAATGTGGTCCGTGAACGCGATCTCGGAGATCCCGCGCTCGATGGCCTTCTCGACGAACTCGCGCGACGCCCCGCCCGCGTGGCCGCAGCGAAACGTGTGGACGTGGTAGTCGGGGAGCCCGCGCACGACCGCATCATAAGCACGCGGCGAGGCGCGAGCCAGACGCGCGAGACCGGCCGGGCGGCGGCCGAAGCATGCTGAGGCCGGTCCATTGAGGCCGGCGGACGGTTGGGCTCGTCGCGGATC
>JBOGJO010000215.1:0-1315 GCA_050747885.1 Thermoanaerobaculia bacterium | reverse complement strand
GCATCCAAGCGTAAGCACCGTCGGGAACGAAGTCGCTCCGAAGCTCGAACATCGCGCACCAGGACGTCGACTCTAACCAGAGATGTCCGCCGGTTCTCCCGTAGGCTGCATCGAAGCGCGGCTTTTGCACGATCATCACCGTGCGCGCCGCGGCGCCATCCATCGGCACGGAAAAGCGATCGACGAAGACGCCGGCTGTGAAAAGGAACTTGTTCGCGTCCCCGCCGGCGCCGAAGGTCATCAACGGGATTCCGTCGATCGTGTCCCCGAGCATGTACGGCCGATCGCTTACTTGCGGCTGCGCGACATCTTGCGCGAAGCCGCTTTGGTCGGCCCACGAAGCCACGCGGCCGGCGACCAGCGTTATTCCGACGTCGGTCTTCAACCACTGCACGAGGCCTTCGGACGGAGGCACGGGAACGGGCGGCTCGCTCCCGCCGGCATCGCAACAATCGTCGATCGAGCCCTGATGACCGACGGGGCACGTTGATCCCTGGGGACTCATGTCCGCCAGAACCTCAGTCCGGGATCGGTGCCGGGCACGTCGACGAGCTCCGCGCCGCTCTGAATGCGATTCGCGGCGACCTGTTGAGGGTTCGCCTCGCCGGCCGGGCGGTCGTACTGCTGGCAGCCGCCCGTCGGATCGCGAATCTCGCCACTCGCGACGGCTTGCGCGATGACTAGCTCTTCGTCGTACGGATCCAAGCGCGTCGAGGCGTAGCGATCGGAATTCTTGTAGTTGTCTGAGTCCGGATCGAGATCTTTTTGGCTTCCGAAGTGGCCGCGGTTGACGGGGTTCTTTGCGTAGAGAAGCACGGCCGAGACCGTCTTCCCTCGGCGCGCGGCCTCGTTGAAGAGGCACCAGCAGATCGCGATCTTCGTCGGACGATCCGAATGGGTCTCTTCGCTCGCGATCATCCGCGCGGCCGCGTACACGTCGAGGCTGACGCCGGCTTCTTCGGCGAGCTCCGACGGATCGCCCGCGACGTACCCTTCCGCGTCGGCCGGCGCGCGCGTTACTCGAGCGCCGCGCCCCTGTAGCTGATCGAGGGTGTTCAGAAGGCCTTCAAGCGGGTCCCCGTCGCCGCTCCAGAGGAACCAGGCGATCGCGAGGATCACGATCCATGGAAGGGCCTTCCGCATGACCTTTAGAGCAACGTGCTTTGATAGGTGGAGATCGGCTCCGTCCCCGCGGTGCAGGAGTTGAAGAGCGATTCGAGCTCGTCTTGTGGCATGTTCCCTTCGCCGGGCGCCGGCTCCCAGTAGACGGTGAGCCAAAGCCGGCCAGCAATGATGCCCGTCCCCGCCTGGGGAT
>JBOGJO010000214.1:0-8443 GCA_050747885.1 Thermoanaerobaculia bacterium | reverse complement strand
GCAAACGGCCGCTGCAGCCGGAACCAGTGCTCGGTCGGGACGTCTCCGTTCGCAATCGCCCAGAAACTCGTCAGCCGCGCTTCGGAGGCAAGAAGGTCGTAGTAGGAGTTGTCGAGGCGCTCCGTCTGAGCGTTCCACCCGATGGAGAAGACCTTCCGTTCCTTGTCGAACAAGAAGGTGAAATCCATCTCGTCGACGATCTTCCGAGCCTGGTCGGCGAGCCTTCGAAGGCGGACCTCGAGGGCGAACGCGTCTTCCGCCTCCTCCCGGTCGCGCGCGTGAGACCGGGCCTGGCGAACGAGATCCCCGAGGAGGCCCAGGAGCTGCCGGAGTGCGATTTCCGGGTGCTCCTGAGACAGAGCCCGGATGGCGTCTTCGAGAGCCGACGCTCCGTGCTCGATCTCCGCGAGGACTTCCGCTTCGGGGGCGCTCGAAGACGCCGGGAGCGCTGCGAGGGCGAGCACCTGGCTTCGGAGCTGCCGAAGGGGGATCGCCTCCGTTCGCAATCCGGAGGCCGGGATCGAGTCGATTTCCTTCTGAACGAGGCGAATGAGGTCCGCGATCCCGCTTCTCCACGCGTTACCGGCCGGATTCTCCGCCAGCTCGAGGCAGCTCTGTTTGAGCGCGACGAGGCTTGCCGCGAGATTGCCGCTGTCCACGGCCGAGACGTAGCGGGGCTGCAGGGGCGCAAGGGTGGTCGTGTCGTACCAGTTGTACAGATGCCCGCGGACGCGGGGGAGCGACTCCACCACGGCGAGCGTCCGTTCGAGGCGCTCGACCAGGTCGCGAAGACCGAGGTACCCGAAATCGCATGCGGCGACCGCCGACAGCAGGGAGAGCCCGATGTTGGTCGGCGACGTTCGGTGGGCCAACCGCGGCTCGGGATCTTCCTGGTAGTTGTCGGGAGGAAGGTCGTGCTCGTCGGCGTTGGCGAACCGTTCGAAAAATCTCCACGTGAGCCGGGCCGTCTCTCGGAGCTCGAGCACGTCGGCGGCGGAGAGCTCGCTTCGCTTGCGTCGAATGGGCCGACTCACGCCGGCCGCGAGAGCGGGCGAGATCAGCCAGAGAAGAAGGAAGCCGGCGGCGGCCGGCAAGTGGCGCGGCGCGACGGCGGCCGTCGCGGCCGCGAGAGCGGCCACGAGAACCCAGCTCCTTCGCATTCGCCGGGCGTAGCCCGCGACCGTGGATACCCGGTCCTTCTCGGCGTCGGCGGCGGTGGTCCATTCCAGGAGATGCCGGCGAGAGATCAGCTGCCGATACAGGGCGCGGATCGACGCGTCGATCGAAATCTCCGCCAGATGGGGGAGAAACGCCACCCGAAGAGCGAACTGGGCGCAATTGTCGAGCAGGTCTCCCCAGACACTCCAGAACTGGCTGGTCCAGGGGACCCCCCGGGTGTGGATCGTGAGGCCCTCCGCGAGGTGAAAAATGATCGGGAACGCGATGGCGAACATGGCCAGCGTCGTCCAGAAGAAAGGCGACCCCGGCAGAAACAGCCAGGCCGCGGCGAGCCAGAGGAACAGAGCGGGAGCGAGGAGACTCCGCCGCAGGTTGTCGAAGATCTTCCAGCGCGAAACCGCCGAGAGCGGATTTTTCGCCTTTCCCCGCTCCATGGGCGCGTTTCGCCCGAGCCATCGGACGATTTGCCAGTCCCCGCGGATCCATCGGTGCTGACGGCGGGTATAGACGTCGTAGGACGAGGGGTGGTCCTCGAAGATCTCGATGTCGGTCGCAAGCGCCGAGCGGGCGAGGCAACCTTCCAGAAGATCGTGCGAGAGAACGGCGTTTTCGGGGATCCTCCCCGCGAGCGAGGACTCGAAAGCGTCGACGTCGTAAATCGCCTTTCCCGTGAAGCTGCCTTCGCCGAACAGGTCCTGATAGACGTTCGAGACGGCGGTCGTGTACGGATCGATGCCCGAATGGCCGGAAGAGATCTGGGAGAAAGGAGACCGGTTCGCGCTCTCCGGCGTGACCGAGACCCGGGGTTGAAGGATCGACCATCCGTCGATGACGCAGCCGGTCTTCGAGTCGGTTCGAGGGAGATTCAGCGGGTGCGCGAGGGCGCCGGCGAGAGCAGTCGCCGCTTCCCTCGGCAGGCGCGTGTCCGAGTCGAGGGTGACGACGAAACGAATCTTTTCGAGCTCTCTCGCGTCCGGAGTCACGATCTCGAAACTCGTGGGGCCGCGTCCGCGAAGCAGCCGGTTGAGCTCCGAGAGCTTTCCGCGCTTGCGTTCCCATCCCATCCACTTCGACTCGGACGGATTCCAGAGCCTCCGGCGGTGGAGCAGCCAGAAGCGCTGAGGCGTCGCGGCGCGCAAATTGAGCTCTCGAATGCCGTCTTCCGCAGCCTGGAGAAGGACGTCCTCGCCGGGAAGCGTCTCGGCGTCCGCATCGGGGAAATCGGTCAGGAGCGCGAAGCGAAGATTCGGGTCGGGGTTCGCGTAGGAGCGGATCTCGAGAGACGAAAGCAAGTCGCGGATCTCCTCCGGATTTCCGAGAAACGAGGGGACGGCGACGAGCGTCCGAAATTCTGCGGGGATGCCCCCGGGCCACTCCAGTTTCGGAAGCAGCCGGGGGGGCAGGAGGAAATTCACCGAGAAGTTGACGATGGACAGGGCGAGCTCGCTTCCCGGAATCAGGGAGAGAACGAGCGAGGCGGCCAGCATCCACCCTCCGGCGCCCTGGGCCCGGACGTAGGCCGCGACGATGGCTTCCATCGCGGCCGTGATCAGGAGGATGGATCCGAGGTAGAAGAAGGCTGGAAATCGGAGCGCGAGTCGTTGTGACCGCAATGCGATTCCGGGCCGAACCCCGAGCTCTCGCTCGAGGATCGGAAGGCCGTCGTCCACGAGGTAATAGCCGACGTGGCGCTGGCGGGCAGTGGTCGCCTCGCCGGCGAGATCGACCGCCCGGCGCGCGGTCTCGACCTCGCGGGCGCCGTCGCGCTTCCCGAGCCTTTCGATGACGTGCCGATAACGATCCCTCGTCGCGAAGTCCTGCAAACCGTAGGCTCCGGCGGGATCTTCTTCGAGGACGCGCTCGGCGGCGCTGACGGACTCGACGAAATCCGGCCATGCGGCCTGCGAGAAGAGCCGCATGCTCGAAATGATGTTTGCGATCGTCGCCTGGGCGGTCGTCTGGCGATGATGCTCGGCCAGGACGGCGCTCTCGACCGTCTGCCCCTGGGCCGCGAGCCCCTCCTCGATCCACCGGTGAACGGTGGACAGGGAGGGATCGACGTCGCGGAGGCGCTGGATGAGGCGCACCGCGAAGGTCTGGTTGATCCGGAGCTCCCGGCGTTCCGGCCCCTTCAGGACCGCTTCGGCGATCGCCTCGCGTTCCGGCAGGCCGGTCGCGGTCTCCAGCGCCGACAGGACGCGCTCGGTCAGGGCGTCGGCCTTCGCCCGTTCCCGGCGGGCGACCTCCATGCGTCCCGCGAGCCGGCGCAGATTTTCGATCAGCGCCACTCGAAGAGCGACGGCGGTGGCCCACAGCTCGCCGATCGAAAGAGGCGCGACTGCCTGGTAGGCGTCGAGGAAATGCTTGAGCGTGTCCATGTCGGGATTGCTGTCGGTGTGGGCGACGAGAGTCGTCGCGATCGAATAGACGCGCGGGTATCCGGTCAGCTCCCCGGCGGCGAGGTGAGGAAGCTCCTTTTCGTAATGCGAGGGGAAGTCCTGGCGGACTTCGCGGATCTGATCGAGAACGAGGTGAAAGTTGTCCAGAAACCATTCCGCCGCGGGGGAGATCGTCTCGCCCCGCTTGGCGCCACCGACGATCGAGGCGTGAATCATCCGAAGCTGGCGGTCGTTGTCCTCGAGGCGGGCGCGCATCGGGCCGCCGCCCCCGAGCCGGAGGGTGTCCCGGTGCGCTGCGGCGAGCTCCGCGGCCTCCGTTTCGAGCCTCTCGCGACCGAACGGCTCCGCCCGGATCGGCTGCTCGCTCCCGAGGTGGCTCCACAGCTTCGCGCGCTTCGAAAAAGGCATGGCTCTCCCGTCCACCTTACAGCAAAAGCTCAGCCAGATCGGACTCGACAGACCCGTGCTCTGTTAGAATTCAGCCTCTGACCTTCGTCGAAAATGTGGAAGATTCTCGTACCGATCGCGCTGCTGTTTTTTCTCCTCGAACGGGTGATCCCGGCGAGGAGGCAGCCTGTTTTCCGGGGCGGCCTGCTCGCTGACGCCCTGTATGTCGGGGTGCACTATTCTCTCAGAGTTCTCATGAACGTGACGCTGGCGACCGCGCTGACGTCGGCAGGCCGTCTTCTACTTCCCGGCTGGGCCTTCGAGGTTCTCACCGGGAAGCCTGTCTGGGTGCAGGCCGTCACCCTGATTTTCGTTCTCGACCTGTTCTTTTACGTGATGCACCGCCTCAAGCACCGCTGGACCTGGTGGTGGCGGCTGCACGAAACTCACCATAGCTCTCCGCGTCTCGACTGGCTCGCGAGCGCGCGTTTCCACCCGTTCGAGAAGCTGCTGGACCGGCTCATCTTCCTTCTGCCGCTGCTGGTGCTCGGCGTGTCCGAGTCCGCGATCGTGATCTGGTCGGGGGTGGACGTCTTCTTCGGGATCATGAACCATTCCAACACACGGCTCCGGCTCGGGCCCCTGATCTATCTTTTCGTCGGTCCCGAGATGCACCGCTGGCACCACGCGCGCGATCCACGGGTCGCGAGCTGCAACTTCGGCAACAATCTCTCGGTGTTCGACTGGATTTTCGGGACCGCCTATCTCAGCCCCGGTGAGCCGGCGGCCTTCGGCGTCGAGGGCGAGGGCTACCCGTACGAGAGCATCTGGAAGCAGTGTCTCTACGCGTTCCGTCGGGGGCCGCGCTCCCCGGTCGTTTAGCGCTCGGTCAGAAGAGGATTTCGGTCTCGCGGGAGCCATTGAGAAGGGAACGCTCGATTCCGTCGAGAATTCTCACGACGGCGACTCCCTCCGCGGCCCCCGAGAGGGGTTGAGCTCCGTCTCGAACACAATCCAGGAAGTGCTCGCATTCCGCCCGGAGCGGCTCTCCCGGGGCCACGAACGGGACCGAGATTTCACCGTCTCGAATCGACGCGCGGAATCCAGCGAGCGTGTTTTCAACGGGGCCGGCAGGTCCCTGCACGATGCTCCGGTCGTGAAGGGTCAGGGGATCCGCGCCTCGGTCGTCGAAAACGAGCATCTTTCGGTCGCCGACCACGGTGATCTGGCGGACCTTGTGGGGCGCCAGCCACGTGACGTGGAGACTCGCGATGACCCCGTCGGGGTATTCCAATGTCGCGAAGACGACGTCGTGGATGCCGGAATTGATGTAGGCCCCTCCCTTTCCGATGACGCGCCGGGGGGCGCGGCCGAGCCAGTACTGAAAGATCGAGACGTCGTGGGGCGCGAGGTCCCACAGGGCGGAAACGTCGGTCCGCACGGGGCCGAGGTTGGTTCGCGCGGATTGAAGATAGTGGATCCGGCCGAGGTCGCCGGAATCCAGCAGGCGCCGGGCGGCTCGAACGCCGTTGTTGAAAAGAAAGACGTGGCCGACGAAGAGGACCTTGCCGACACGATCGGCCAGGTCGCGCAGACTTTCGGCGTCCGCGACGGTCCTTGCGAGAGGCTTTTCGACGAACACGTGAAGACCACGTTCGAGGGCCGCGCGCGAGAGTCGAAAGTGGGTTTGTGTCGGCGTTGCCACGACGACCGCGTCGAGGTCCTTCCGGGCGAGCAGCGCTTCCGCTTCGACTTCGCAGGAGACGGTTCGATCGAGCCGTCCGATCTGCTCGCGGCGGACAGGGTCGGGCTCCGCGACGGCAACAACGCGCGAACGCTCGCTCGTTTGAAAGTTTCGAATCAGGTGCGGGCCCCAGAGGCCGGCGCCGATCACGCCGATCCGAGTGCGCTCGGGCACGGTTCAGCCCCTCAGGCGCAGGCCGAGATAAAAGATCGGGCGCAGCATCTGCCACCAGCCGACGACCGGTTTCATCTTCGTGTGCGGAAGGCCGCGCGCCGGGTAGATCTTCGTCACGGGAACTTCGCACACGCGGTATCCGAGCCTCACCGCCTGGAAGTAGAGGTACGGCTCGAGCTCGTAGCCATCGAGCCATCTCTGGGCGATCTGGATCTTCGGGTCGTCCAGAAGGCTGAGCCGGAACGCCCGGAAGCCGTTCGTCGAGTCGGAGATTCGGCGGTGAAGGGCCGCGGAAAACAGGAGCGGGTGCACCCGGGTCGCGAGCTTCCGATAGTGGGGCATCCCGCCGCCGTGGCTTCCGCCCGGCAGGTAGCGCGAGCCCTGGACGAAATCGAAGCCGCCGCGGACTTTCTCGATCAGTCGGTCCAGCTCTTCCGGGGCGTCCTTGTCGTTGCCGGCGGCGATGCAGGCGATCTCGAATCCGCGCTCGCGAGCCCATTGGAGGCCGGCGCGAATCGCCGCCCCGACCCCGACCGGGGTGGAAAGCGAGAGGACTTCGGCGCCCGCTGCCGCGGCGCGCTCGGCAGAGGCGTCGCGCGACCCGTCGTCGACGACGAGGACCTTGTCGACCGGCGGGCGGGGAACCCTCCGGACGACCCTCCCGATTCGGCTCTCCTCGTCGAGGACCGGCACGATGAGGACGACTCTCGAAGAACCTGTGTCGACCGGCATTTCGTTGCGAAATCATACAGCGGGCCTGATGCGTTTGAAGGATGGCGTTTGCGATGGGCCGGAGTAGCTTCGAGAGAAGGAGGTACGTCATGGGACCGATCACATCTCCGATGTCCAGAGCCGAGGCAATCGGGCGTCTCCGGGAGGCTCTCGTCTCGATGACCGACGACGAGCACTCGATGTGCCGGGTGGCGACGGAAAAGGGGATCTATTGCCAGGGATTCCGCCGGCTCTCGGAAGGGGAATTTCGCCGTCGCCACGACTGGCTCGCGAGTCGAACCCCGACAGCGAGCCGCGAGGAAATCGAAGCTCTCGCCAACCAGTGGCAGCTCGCGAGGCAGATCGTGGACCGGGTTCCTCTCGCCTGCGACGCCCAGCTCAAGGATCACGACACGTGCGACGGGTGGAACGAGTTCACAAACGTGGAAATCGAGGGATTCTGCCGGGAGATCCTCCACAGGAACGCGAAAATCGGCTGAGAGTCGATTTCAGGCGGACCATCGCGGCAGCAAGGGCCGGGGTTGAACTGAGGATCAAAGGATTTTTCGAGAAGTCGGGCGCCTGCCGGCACCGCGACACCTGGAGAGGGTGGCGTGAGCCGGGTCAGATCGAGGATCGGATTGCTTTGCTTACTGCAGGAACCCGATTGACTGGCCCGGGAAATCGGTCTCAGGGATGACCCCCGTCATACGGGGAGCGGCGTGACCCCGGTAGATTTGTGGCGGGAGGCGCAGATGCCCGCGATCGACCCCCAACTTCCGGTGAAAGAGCTGCTCGAGCAGAACCCCGAATTCCGGCCCGTCCTCGCGGCCTACGACATCGACACGTGCTGCGGAGGCGAGCACCCGCTCGCTCAGGCCTGCCAGGCCCGCGGAATCGACGTCGAAGACGTCATCCGGGAGCTCGGCCACGCCCTCGCGGCGGGGGACCCAGCCATCCCCTCTCCCGTGAGAGAGGGGGGACCGCCGCAGCGGTGGGTGAGGGGTCCTGCGATACCCCCGACGGCCGACGGGACCGACCTCGTCGTTCCCGCGATGTCGATTCGCGAGATCCTGCGGCGCTTTCCGTCGACGAGCTCCGTCTTCGAAAAGCACGGGCTCGGTGACTGTGGCGGCGACGGGGGACCCGACGAGCCGCTCGGCTGGTTCGCGACGGTCCACCGGATCGCGCTCGACCCTCTCATGGCGGAGGTCCGGCAGGCCGCCGCGCGCGAGGCTTCCCAGGGTGGCGGTCGTTCCGGGGTTTCTGTTGCGAAAGCCCCGTCGCTCCCGTTCACGCCGGAGTTCATTCTCGGCCCGCTCGTCCTCGCGCTCACGCTCGGCGCGACGACCGGGATGATCAACCTCCTTCGAATCGCCGCCGGCGGAGACGTCCCGTTCTCGCACCGCCAGATGCACGCGCACACCCAGATCCTCGGATTCGCGGCGCTCTTCCTCATGGGAATCGCGTTCCACGCGCTTCCGCGGATCACGGGAGTCGGAGGGGGGCCGCCCCGGTTCGCGCGGCTCGCGTTCTGGCTGATGGCGGGCGGGGTTCTCCTGCGCAACTTCGGCCAGCCGTTCAACCTCGCGCCCGTCGGACGGGCCGCGTCGCTGTTGTCCGGAATTTCAGAGCTTTCCGCGGGCTGTCTGTTCGCGCTCTTCGTCGCCGACCTGATCCGCCGGGCTCCGGTGGGCAAGTACCAGAAATCCGATCCGTTCCTTCAGTTCCTGGGCTTCGGCACGCTGGCCTTCCTGGCCGCCCTCCTCGTCAATGCCGTCCAGAGCGTCTGGCTCGCGGGGCATCTGGAAACCGCCCTGCCGGCCGCGCTGGTCGAGCCGTTCTACTT